>NZ_JBNGGC010000001.1:0-438635 GCF_049974565.1 Streptomyces sp. WG5
GAAGCACCGCAAGGTGTGGAGGTGACCGGTACTAATAGGCCGAGGGCTTGTCCTCAGTTGCTCGCGTCCACTGTGTTGGTTCTGAAACCACGAACAATCCCGCCCCATGGTCACGGGGTGGCTGGTTGTCTGTTTCATAGTGTTTCGGTGGTCATAGCGTAGGGGAAACGCCCGGTTACATTTCGAACCCGGAAGCTAAGCCTTACAGCGCCGATGGTACTGCAGGGGGGACCCTGTGGGAGAGTAGGACGCCGCCGAACAATCATTGCGAGAAGACCCCGCACCGGGAACGGTGCGGGGTCTTCTGCGTTTAGGGGGCAATGGGCGATCAGGAAGTGGCGGGGCCAGTAAGCCCCGTCCTCCCTCACAAACGTCCTGCCGCCTTCAGTTCCAGGTAGGCATCGGCCAGTGCCGGGGCCAGTGCGTCAGGGACCGCGTCAACGACCTTCACGCCGTGCCGGCGGAGCCGGTCCGCGGTGCGGTGGCGCTCCGCCTGGGCCTGTGCCGCCGCGGCGGCCTCGTAGACGGCGTCCGCGTTCCCGCGGGCCTCGGCCATCCGGGCGATGTGCGGATCGGCGACCGACGCCAGGACGACGGTGTGCCGCTGCGTCAGTTGCGCCAGGACGGGAAGCAGCCCTTCCTCGACCGGGGCAGCGTCGAGAGTCGTGAGCAGCACGATCAAGGAACGGCGGGGGGCGACCCGGAGGGCGGTGGCGGTGAGGCCGCGGGCATCGGTCTCGACGAGCTCCGGCTCCAGAGTCGCCATCGCGTTGACCAGGGACGGGAGCACGTCGCCCGCCGTACGGCCCTGAACGAGAGCCCGCACGCGACGGTCGTACGCGAGGAGATCGACACGGTCGCCGGCGCGGGAAGCCAGCGCGGCCAGGAGCAGGGTGGCGTCCATGGACGCGTCGAGACGAGGAACGTCGCCCACCCGGCCGGCCGACGTGCGACCGGTGTCGAGGACGAGCAGGATGTGGCGGTCGCGTTCGGGACGCCAGGTGCGTACCGCGACGGCGGACTGGCGGGCCGTCGCACGCCAGTCGATGGAACGGGTGTCGTCACCGGGAACGTACTCACGCAGGCTGTCGAACTCCGTGCCCTCTCCACGGGTGAGGACGCTGGTGCGGCCGTCGAGCTCGCGGAGACGGGACAGCTTGGAAGGCAGGTGCTTGCGGCTGGTGAACGGAGGAAGGACGCGTACCGTCCAGGGGACCCGGTGGGTGCCCTGGCGGGCGAAGAGGCCCAGGGGCCCGTACGAGCGGATCGTGACGCGGTCCGACCGGCGGTCACCGCGGCGGGTGGGGCGCAGACGGGTGGTGACGCGTCGGCGTTCACCGGCGGGCACCGTCACCCGGTGGCGGGAGGCCGCCGTCTCCGTACCGGGCTGCCAGCTGCTGGGCGGCCAGGCGTCGCGGAGGAGGGCACGGAGCGGGCGGCCGGACGGGTTGGTGACCGTCAGAACGACGTCGGCGGTGTCGCCCAGCCGTGTGGAGGTGTCGCCGGAGCGGGCCAGACGCAGGCGTCGTACGGGCGCGGCCAGAGCGAAGTCACAGGCGCAGGCCGCGGCCAGCGGCGCGTTGACCGCGAGGATACCCGTCCAGCCGGGGTCCCAGATGCCGACGGGGACGGAGCCGATGGCCGCGAGCAGGGCGGCGCGTCCGGTGAGCCCCATCAGCGGGGAACGGGGACGTGGGCGAGGATCGCGTTGATCACGGAGTCCGTGGTCACGCCCTCCATCTCGGCCTCCGGGCGGAGCTGGACACGATGCCGGAGGGTGGGGAGCGCGAGGGCCTTCACGTCGTCGGGGGTCACGTAGTCGCGGCCCGTGAGCCAAGCCCACGCTCGGGAGGCCGAAAGCAGTGCCGTGGCACCGCGCGGGGAGACGCCGAGGGTGAGCGACGGTGACTCGCGGGTGGCGCGGCAGATGTCGACGACGTAGGCCGTGATCTCGGGAGAGATCGTTGTCCTGGCCACCTCCGCGCGGGCCGCCTCCAGGTCGGCGGCGTTCGCCACGGGGCGTACGCCGGCGGCGCGCAGGTCGCGCGGGTTGAAGCCCGAGGCGTGCCGGGTGAGGACGTTGATCTCGTCCTGCCGGGAGGGCAGGGGGACGGTGAGCTTGAGGAGGAAGCGGTCCAGCTGGGCTTCGGGGAGAGGGTAGGTGCCCTCGTACTCGACCGGGTTCTGCGTCGCCGCGACCAGGAACGGCTCGGGGAGCGGTCGGGGGGTGCCGTCGACCGTGACCTGGCGTTCCTCCATGGCTTCGAGGAGGGACGACTGGGTCTTCGGGGGCGTCCGGTTGATCTCGTCGGCGAGGAGCAGGTTGGTGAAGGCCGGGCCGGGCTGGAAGGAGAACTCGGCGGTGCGGGCGTCGTAGACCAGGGAGCCGGTGACGTCGCTCGGCATCAGGTCGGGGGTGAACTGGACGCGCTTGGTGTCGAGTTCGGTGGCGGCTGCCAAGGCGCGGACGAGGAGAGTCTTGGCGACTCCGGGGACGCCTTCGAGGAGCACGTGGCCGCGGCACAGGAGCGCCACGACGAGACCGGTGACGGCGGCGTCCTGGCCGACCACGGCCTTGGCGATCTCGGCGCGCAGGGCCTCCAGGGCGGCGCGGGCGTTGCCCGGGTCCCCGGTCTGCCCGGCGTTGTCAGTGGTCGGGTCCATCATGGACGGCGTGCCTCTCTTTCGAGGGTGTCGAGTTGGTCGGCGAGCGCGACGAGGGCCGCGTCGTCGGCGGGCGGCGGGCCGAAGAGGAGGGTGTGCAGGGACTGTCCGTCGCCGTGTTCGCCGTGGAGATGGGCGGACAGGGCGGGGAGCAGGGCTTCGGGCGAGTGGGCCTGGGCGACGGGGACGCCGGTGAAGGGGGCGAGGCGGGTGCGGGTGGCGGAGCGAAGAGCGGCGGCCGCGCGGTCGCGGGCGTTCGCCTTCCGGTAGAGACGGGCACGGCCCTCGGCGGTTTCGGAGGCGCGGATCGCGACGGGGAGTTTCTCGGGCACCAGGGGGCCGAGCCGGCGTGCCCGCCACAGGGCCGCGAGGGCCGCGGCGACGAAGAGCTGCAGGGTGCCCCAGAGCCAGCCGGAGGGGAGCAGGTCGAACAAGCTGCGCTCGTCGTCCGGGGCGGTGGTGTCGGAGACCGAGGGGAGGTACCAGACCAGGTGGTCCCGGGAGCCGAGGAGTTGGAGGGCGAGCGAGGCGTTGCCGTGCTCGTCGAGGTGGTTGTTGTAGAAGATGTCGGGGGCGCCGAGGACCACCGTGTCGCCCGGGACGCCCTGGGGCGCCCCGGCGGACGCCTCGGGGACGCGGAGGAGGGTGGCCAGGCGACGGCTGGGGTAGCAGGCGTCGGCTTCGACGTGGGTGCTGCTGTAGCGGATGCCGCCCGTGTCGGCGGTGCCCGCGCGCCGGGCGGCGGGCAGGTCGCAGTCGGGGGCCAGCGCCGAGTCGAAGCTGAGCGCGGGGTCGGCGGTGACCCCGGGGGCGAGCCGTTCCACGGCGGGGCCGCCGGGGGCCACGAGGAGGGTACGGCCGCCGGAACCCTCGGTCGCGGCGTGCAGCCGCGTCTGCTGGCGCTCGGTCAGGAGGTCGGGGACGGCGACCAGCAGGGTGGTGTCCGGGCCGGCCGCGGCGCGTGCGGCGTCCAGGGTGGTGACCACGCGCGTGGACACGCCCCGGTCGGCGAGGAGCTCGGCGACGGCCCGGCTGCCGTACGGATCGGCGGAGCGGGGGTCGAGTGCGCCGTGCTTCGCGTCGGAGCGGACGACGGCGATCGCGACGGCACCGACGAGGAGCACGACGAGCGCGAGCACGATGCCCCGCCCGCGCGACCAGACCTGGCGTGCGGTGGGCGAGGCCGAGGTGGTGGGGAGCGTGGCCTCGGTGGTCATCCGGCGGCTCCCGGGCGGGTGTCGGAGCCCTCGCCGCCGGCCGTACCGGCGGTCGTGCTGCTCGCCGGCTGTGGCCTGCTGCGCTCCAGGTCGCGGTCGAGTTCGGTGAGGCGACGGTACGACCGCTCGGAACCGGGGCGGCCGCCGTATGCGACGTCGTCGAAGTCCCGGGCGGCGGCGCGCAGCCCGGCACCGTGGGCGGGCAGGGCGCGGCCCGCTTCCGTGGCCGCCTCGTCGGCGGTCCGACCGGGACGGATGTCGAGGAGGGCGCGTTCCTCCAGGGCACGGACGACGGCCCGCATGCGTTCCTGGACGGCCTGGTTCCAGTGGCCCTGGGCGGCATGTGCCTCGGCGGCGGCGCGGTGGTCGGCGGCGGTGCGGGGCCCGTCGTCGAACAGGGCGGGGGCGGAGGCCGGTCCGCGGCGCGGGGTGCCCAGGCGCCACCAGAGGGCGCCCAGCACCGCCACGGCGGCCACGATGATGACGATCAGGCCCACCGTCCCGCCGGGGGTCGCGGTGGACGCGCTGCTGAACAGTTCGTCGATCCAGTCCCAGAAGGCGTCCAGGGCCCGCTGGAACCAGCTGGGGTCGTTCTCGTGGTACATCCGCTTGGACAGCTCGCGGCGCGCGGCCTCCCGCGCGGGATCGCGCGGGATCGTCACCGGCGGTTCGTCGCCGGAACGCGACAGCGACAGCACGGAGGCGTCGCCCGCGCGCGACACCGTCCGTACCGCGGTGCGTGACAGCACCTCCGTGAGCACTCCCCCCGCGGGACTCACCGCATCAGCTCCCCGGGGTGGTGCCGGGAGTGCCGGAGCCCTGGTGGCCGGCGGCACGGGCCAGTTCGAGGTCGAGGGCCTCGCGGCGGATGCGCTGGTCGATGTACAGCAGCACCGCGACACCCGCCGTGATCGGGAAGGTGATCGTGGAGCCGATCACCGAGCCGATACCGCTGACCACGAGGAACGTCCAGCTGAGGTCCCCGGTGCCCTCCAGGAGTCCGCCGACACCGTCGCCGCCGACGGCCGAGGCGAGGAGGGCGAAGGGGATGACGATGATCGAGGCGACGACGTTCGCGATGATCGTCGCGAGCAGCTGGATGCCGAAGACCCGCCACCAGGAGCCGCGTACGAGCTTCACCGAGCGGCTCAGCGCCTTCCTGATGCCCTGCTTCTCCAGCATCAGCGTGGGCGACGCCAGCGAGAAGCGGACCATGAGCCACACCGCGACGACGCCGGCGGCCAGGAAGCCCAGGACCGTCAGGGCCACGGCGGCGTCGCCGCCCCCCGCGGCCGTGACGAGGAGACCGGGCGCCATGCCGGCCATGACGATGCCGAAGACGATGAGCAGCAGGAGGACGATCAGGCCGAAGAGTTTCACGACCTGAGGGCGGGCGTCCCGCCAGGCCTCGCCGATGGTCACCGGCCGGCCGAGCACGGCACGGCTGGTGACGGTCGTCAGCAGGGCGGTGGCCAGGACAGTGCCGACCAGGGAGATCACGAAGATGACACCCGAGTTGACCATGGTGTCGGCCAGCGCGTCGCCCAGTTCGCTCAGGGTGGCGTCGGGGTCGTTGAGGGCCTCGGTGCTGGTGTTGTCCAGGACGAGGCCCTGGAGCAGTACGACGATGATCTCCGTGAAGACCGCGACGGTCAGCGAGATGCCGAGGACCGTGCGCCAGTAGGTGCGCATGGTGGAGACCGCGCCGTCGAGGATCTCGCCGACGCCGAGCGGGCGGAGCGGGATCACGCCGGGCTTGGCCGCGGGCGGGGGGCCTCCCCAGCCGCCTCCCCAACCGCTTCCCCAGCCGCCGGGCCCACCAGGCGGCCCGTAGCCGCCGTACCCTCCGCCCTGGCCGCCGTAGCCGCCGGGACCGCCGGGAGCTCCGTACCCGCCGCCCGGGTGGCCGGGAGGCGGGGTGCCCCAGCCCTGGTCGGACGGTGGGGGAGGCGGGGCCTGGCCGGGGCCGGTGGGTGCGGACCACTGGCCGGGAGGCGGCTGCTCCTTGGACCACTTCGTGCCGGGGCCCGTCGGTTCCGCGCCCGGCCAGTCCGCGGGCTGCGCGGAGCCGGGGCGGTCGGCGGGCTCGGCGGGGCCGGACCCGCCGGGCTCCGGCCCGTCGGACGGGGCAGATCCGGGCGAGGCCCAGCCCGGAGTGTCGTTCATCGTCGCTCCTTCTCGGTGCCCGTCCGCGGTCGCGGCGGCAGGTTGGCAGCCATCGTGCCATGGGGTGGCCGAGTGCGGACCGGGCGCGGTACGGGCCGCGCACCTTCAATTGTCCGCCGGACAGGGGGCAGACTGACCGCATGGCTGATCAGTACGCGCAAAGCGGCGAGGACAAGCGGCCGACCGGGATACCGGCTCTTCGCTGGGAGGAACCCCCCGAGGGCCCGGTGCTGGTCCTGCTGGACCAGACCAGGCTTCCGGCGGAGGAGGTCGAACTGGTCTGCACGGACCCGTCAGCGCTCGTGGAGGCGATCCGCTCGCTCGTCGTGCGCGGGGCACCGCTGCTCGGCATCGCGGGTGCCTACGGCGTCGCGCTCGCCGCCGTCCGCGGCTTCGAGGTGCGGGAGGCCGCGACCGCGCTGGCGGGCGCCCGCCCCACCGCGGTGAACCTCGCCGTCGGTGTGCGCCGGGCGCAGGCCGCCCACCAGGAGGTCCTCGCCAGGACCGGCGACCCCCGGCAGGCCGCCGCGGCCGCGCTGGCCGCGGCGAGGGCGCTGCACCGGGAGGACGCCGAGGCCAGCGCCCGGATGGCCGCGCACGGGCTGGCGCTGCTGGACGAGCTGCTGCCCGCCGGCGGGCACCGTGTCCTGACGCACTGCAACACCGGTTCGCTGGTGTCGGGAGGTGAGGGAACGGCTTTCGCGGTGGCGCTCGCCGCACACCGGGCGGGCCGGCTGCGACGCCTGTGGGTGGACGAAACGCGTCCGTTGCTGCAAGGTGCTCGCCTGACGGCTTACGAGGCGGCGCGGAACGACATGCCGTACACCTTGCTCACCGACAACGCGGCCGGTTCGCTGTTCGCGGCGGGTGAGGTGGACGCGGTGCTGATCGGTGCCGACCGCATCGCGGCCGACGGTTCGGTGGCGAACAAGGTGGGGAGCTATCCGCTCGCCGTGCTCGCGCGGTACCACCACGTGCCGTTCATCGTGGTGGCGCCGGTCACGACGGTGGACCCGGACACGCCGGACGGGGCGTCCGTCGAGGTCGAACAGCGTCCCGGATATGAGGTGACCGAGGTCACAGCACCGCAGGTGCCGGTGGCAGGAGCGGGAGGCGGGATTCCGGTGGCACCCCTGGGGACCCAGGCGTACAACCCGGCGTTCGACGTGACTCCGCCCGAGCTGGTGACGGCGATCGTCACCGAGGAGGGCGCGGTTTCGCCCGTGACGACCGGGGCTCTCGCACAGCTGTGTGCCAGGTCACGCCAGGTAACGATTAGCTAATGGGATGATGTCGTTCATGAAGGGACGAGTCCTTGTCGTCGACGACGACACCGCACTGGCCGAGATGCTCGGCATTGTGCTGCGTGGTGAGGGTTTTGAGCCATCTTTCGTAGCCGACGGCGACAAGGCGCTGGCCGCCTTCCGGGAGACCAAGCCGGACCTGGTGCTGCTCGACCTGATGCTGCCCGGTCGGGACGGCATCGAGGTGTGCCGCCTGATCAGGGCGGAGTCGGGCGTGCCGATCGTGATGCTGACGGCGAAGAGTGACACCGTCGATGTCGTGGTGGGTCTGGAGTCGGGTGCCGACGACTACATCGTGAAGCCGTTCAAGCCGAAGGAGCTGGTGGCCCGTATCAGGGCGCGCCTGAGGAGGTCCGAGGAGCCGGCACCGGAGCAGCTCGCCATAGGCGACCTGGTCATCGACGTGGCCGGTCACTCCGTGAAGCGGGAGGGCCAGTCGATCGCGCTGACGCCGCTGGAGTTCGACCTGCTGGTGGCGCTGGCCCGCAAGCCGTGGCAGGTGTTCACGCGTGAGGTGCTCCTCGAGCAGGTCTGGGGCTACCGGCACGCGGCCGACACCCGGCTGGTCAACGTGCATGTGCAGCGGCTGCGCTCCAAGGTCGAGAAGGACCCGGAGAAGCCGGAGATCGTGGTGACCGTCCGCGGCGTCGGTTACAAGGCCGGGCCGAGCTGACATGAGCAGGGACAGTGCCGCTTCGGCGCCCGGCCGCTCCGGGGCCCGCGCCGGACGGCCTGTCGGCCACACGCCCGCCGGCTCCCGCTGGAGCCGCCTGCTGGAGGGCGGGCTGCTGCACGGCGGGGTACAGGGCAGCCCGGTGCTCCGTCTGTTCATGCGCTGGGTGCGACGTCCGCTGCTGCCCGTCATGCGGCTGTGGCGGCGCAACATCCAGCTCAAGGTCGTCGTCACCACGCTGCTGATGTCGCTGGGCGTGGTGCTGCTGCTCGGCTTCGTGGTGATCGGTCAGGTTCGCAACGGGCTGCTGGACGCGAAGGTGAAGGCGTCCCAGAGCCAGGCCACCGGTGGATTCGCGGTCGCCAAGCAGAAGGCCGAGGAGGCGGCCAGCGTGACCGGTGACGACGGCGTGCCCGTGGACGGCCGTGCCCCGCAGAACGTCATCCAGTGGATGAGCGAACTGGTGAAGTCGCTCTCCAGCGGCGGCCAGGGCGCCTTCGACGTGGTCACGCTCCCCATGGGCGGGGAGAGCGGCAGCGGGCGCGGACCGCGCGCCTCCGGCTTCGTCAACTGGTCGGCCAGCGTGCCCGAGGACCTGCGGGAGCGAATCGACGGCAGCACGGCGGCGGCGCAGAGCTACACCCGGATCGTCTACGACTCCGACGAGGCCTCGCAGCCCGGTCTGGTCATCGGCAAGCAGGTCAACGACCCGAACGGTGAGCCGTACCAGCTGTACTACCTCTTCCCGCTCACGCAGGAGGAGAAGTCGCTCAGCCTGGTCACGGGCACCCTGGCGACGGCCGGGCTCTTCGTCGTGGTGCTGCTCGGGGCCATCGCCTGGCTCGTGGTGCGTCAGGTCGTCACGCCCGTACGGATGGCGGCGAGCATCGCGGAGCGGCTGTCCGCCGGGCGGCTGCAGGAACGGATGAAGGTCACCGGCGAGGACGACATCGCGCGGCTCGGCGAGGCCTTCAACAAGATGGCGCAGAACCTGCAGCTGAAGATCAGCCAGCTGGAGGACCTGTCGCGGATGCAGCGGCGGTTCGTCTCCGACGTGTCGCACGAGCTGCGGACGCCGTTGACGACCGTGCGGATGGCCGCCGACGTCATCCACGACGCGCGCGTGGACTTCGATCCGGTGACCGCGCGGTCGGCCGAGCTGCTCGCCGACCAGCTGGACCGGTTCGAGACCCTGCTCGCGGACCTGCTGGAGATCAGCCGTTTCGACGCGGGCGCGGCGGCACTGGAGGCGGAGCCGATAGACCTCAGGGAGGTCGTACGGCGGGTCGTCGGCGGGGCCGAGCCGCTCGCCGAGCGCAAGGGCACGCGGATACGTGTGGTCGGCGACCAGCAGCCCGTCGTCGCCGAGGCGGATGCCCGGCGCGTGGAGCGGGTACTGCGCAACCTCGTCGTCAACGCCGTCGAGCACGGCGAGGGCAACGACGTCGTCGTCAAGCTCGCCGCGGCCGGCGGCGCGGTCGCCGTCGCGGTGCGCGACTACGGCGTCGGCCTCAAACCGGGAGAGGCCACTCGCGTCTTCAGCCGATTCTGGCGGGCCGACCCGGCACGCGCGCGGACCACCGGCGGCACGGGACTCGGGCTGTCGATCGCCCTGGAGGACGCGCGGCTGCACGGAGGCTGGCTGCAGGCCTGGGGCGAGCCGGGCGGCGGGTCGCAGTTCCGGCTGACGCTGCCCAGGACCGCGGACGAGCCGCTGCGGGGCTCACCGATACCGCTGGAGCCGACGGACTCGCGGCGCGACCGCGGGCAGGGCGACGACGGCCTCGACGACGCCGGACCGCGGCACGGCGCGGACAGGGCGGCCACCGTACCCGCGCAGGCGTCGGCCGGACAGGCGCCGGCGGTGTCCGCGCGGGGCCCGATCCCGCCGCGGTCGGATGCCCCCACGGCCGACCCGACGGCACTGCCCGGCAACGGCGCGCGGGTGGTGCCGCGGCCCGTGTCGGGCGCACGGAGGCAGGGCGGCGGACCCGCGCCGGAGGCGGTGACGGCGAGCCGTCCGGGCGCCGCGCCGGAGGACTCGAACAGGCAAGGGGAGGCATCTCGTGGGCGCTGACCGCCAGGGGAGTGGCCGGCGGGGGCCGGCACGCGCGGTGACGTACGCCGTCTGTGGCGTCGTACTGCTGGCGGGGTGTGCGTCCATGCCCGACAGCGGGGACCTGCGGGGCGTGGAGTCCACGCCCCGGCAGGACCCGCAGGTGCGGGTGTTCGCGATGCCGCCGCGGGAGGACGACTCGCCCACGGAGATCGTGCAGGGCTTCCTGGAGGCACTGACCAGCAACGAGCCGCAGTACGAGACGGCGCGCAAGTACCTGACGGGCGAGGCGGCGAAGACCTGGCGGCCGGAGCGGTCCACGACGGTGCTCACGGGCGGGCCGGGCACCGAGTCCGACCACTCGGGAAGCCGCGAGGACGCCGACGACTACTCGGTCATGCTGACCGGCACCAGGGTCGCCACGGTGGACGCGCAGCAGTCGTACGCGCCGGCGGACGGCCAGTACCGCGAACCGGTGCACCTCACCCGGGACGACAAGAGCGGGCAGTGGCGCATCGACGCGCTGCCGCAGGGCGTCATCATGGGCAAGTCGGACTTCCAGCGCACCTACATGTCCGTCAACAAGTACTACTTCGCGTCGAACACCGCTCCCACCACACAGGCCGGTACGAGCGCGCAGCCGACGGCCGTCGCCGACCCCGTCTACGTGCGCCGGCTCGTGGACCCCATGACCCAGGTGGTGCGTTCCCTGATCAGCGGGCCGACGAGGTTGCTCGCCCCCGGGGTGAGGTCGGGCTTTCCGGCCGGCACCGCGCTGGCGGAGACCGCCGACCCGCTGACGCCCGACGAGCACAACAAGCTGACGGTGCCGCTGAACGACAGGGCTGCCCGGGTCGGCGCGGAAAAGTGCGACGAGATGGCGGCCCAGCTCCTCTTCTCGCTGCAGAACCTGACCCCGGTGGTGGACGAGGTCGAGCTGCGCTCGGGCGACAGGCGACTGTGCTCGCTCACCGAGGACCGGGCCGAGGCGGTCGCGACGCGCGGCTCCGTCCAGCGGGCCGACTACCTGTACTTCATACGTGACAAGAACCGCCTGGTGCGCATCGCCGCCGGCAGCAACGGGACCCGGCCGGAACCCGTCCCCGGGGCGCTGGGCGAGGGCGCGGTGGGCCTGCGGTCGGTGGCGGTGTCGCGGGACGAACACAGCGCGGCCGCGATCGGTCTCGACAACAAGACGCTGTACGTCGGCTCGCTGGTGTCGGGTGGTTCGCTCGGCGACCCCGTGCTGGTCAGCAAGGGCAAGACGGAGGAGACCCGGCTGACGCCACCCAGCTGGGACGCGCAGGGAGACCTGTGGATCGCCGACCGCGACCCGGCCCACCCCCGGTTGCTGCTCCTGAAGGAGGGCGCGGGCGAGCCGCTGGAGGTGCGGACCCCGGGGCTGGACGGACGGGTCCAGGCCGTGCGGGTGGCGGCCGACGGTGTGCGGATCGCGCTCATCGTGGAGAAGGACGGCAAGCGGTCGCTGCTCATCGGACGGATCGAACGGGACGGGAACGCCCGTGAACCGTCCGCGGTCACCGTCGTCGAACCGCGCTCCGCGACTCCGGAACTGGAGGAGGTCACGGCCATGTCCTGGGCCGGTGACAGCCGGCTCGTGGTGGTCGGGCGCGAGCGCGGGGGCGTCCAGCAGGTCGGATACGTCCAGGTCGACGGCTCCACGCCGGAGGCGTCGGTGCCCGCGGCCCTGACCGGGGTGAAGGAGATCGCCGCGACCGAGGACGAGCGACTGCCGCTGGTGGCGTACTCGGAGAACCTGATCGTGCGGCTGCCGTCCGGGCTGCAGTGGCAGAAGGTGACGGAGGGGGCGGCGCCGGTCTACCCGGGGTGAGCGTCCGGACGGGGTGAGCGTCCGGACGGGGTGAGGAGCCCGGGCGGGGCGAGGCGACCGGCTGTTCCTGACGCGGGCGTTCACTCGTGCGGGTGATGCGTGGCGTTCGGTGTCCGGAGTTTTCCACCGGGAGCTCTCCAGCGTTTTCCACAGGCCTGGTCGAGTCGTGCGGGCGTTGGCACAGTGGTGGCCATGCGGGGATGGTGGCAGGACCTCACGGACCTGGTGCTGCCGGCCGAGTGCGGAGGCTGCGGCAGGCCTCGCACGGTGCTGTGCCCTCGGTGCCGTACGGCTCTCGGCGGAGCCGCGCCGCGTCGGGTGCGTCCCGTGCCGGAGCCGCCCGGGCTGCCGGTGGTGCACGCGGCCGCCCGGTACGCGGACGAGGCGCGGGCCGTCCTGCTGGCCCACAAAGAGCGGGGCGTACTGGCCCTCACGGCACCGCTCGGCGCCGCTCTGGCGGGCGCGGTGCGGGCGGGGCTCCGGGAGCCGCGGTCGAGCGCCGGTGCGGTGGGGGCCGTACGGGCGCGGGCGCCGGTGCTGCTCGTGCCCGTGCCCTCCGCGCGACGGGCGGTGCGCACACGCGGGCACGACCCGGTGCGGCGGATCGCCCTCGCGGCCGCCGGGGAACTGAGGCGGGCCGGGACATCCGCCCGGGTGCTGGCCGTGCTGCGGCAGCGCCACCCCGTGGCCGACCAGTCGGGGCTCGGTGCCCGGCAGCGGCTGGACAACCTCGCCGGCGCGCTGGCGGTGACTCCCGGCGGCGGACGGCTGCTGTGCGGCGGGGGGCCGGTGATCCTCGTCGACGACCTGATGACGACGGGGGCCTCCCTGGCGGAGGCGGCGCGTGCCGTGCGCGCGGTGACGGCCGACGCGTGCGGGGCCGGGGTGATGACGGAGAGGTCCGACGCGTCTGCGTGGGGCACGGGGCCGATCACGTACCGGACGGCGAAATCGGCTGTGTATCCGTCGATGGCAGGGGAAGGCAGAGAGGAACGGAAGACCGGGCCCCGAATGGCGGGTCCGAACGGAGGCGGTGGCGTGATCCGTGAAGCCATCCGCGCGGCAGTGGTCGCGGCTTCACCAGATTCTTTCAAAATAAACCGGAACTGACTGAGAACTTGCTTCGTTGCAGGTATTGAGAGGTTCAATTCACCGGAACGGAGGTACGTCGCGGTAGAGGGTGACGACATCCGTCCGGGCGAGATATGTTCGGTTGAGAGGCAAAGCCGCAGGCCACACCTCTCGAATCCGAATGCCGTGCTGCGGGTTTTACCGTCATCACCCGCACTGGTGGAGTGGAGATCCCGCCCGCGGGGGAGGAGGTGGAAGTCACCGAGTCCGAGGTTCTGGGACAGACCGGAGCCTGGTGCAAAAGGGAGATGCTCCGCCGTCGGAGCGGAGCGATCCGGGAACGGAGTTCTGCGTGGACATCGTCGTCAAGGGCCGCAAGACCGAGGTGCCCGAGCGGTTCCGGAAGCACGTGGCCGAGAAGCTGAAGCTGGAGAAGATCCAGAAGCTCGATGGCAAGGTGATCAGCCTCGACGTCGAGGTGTCCAAGGAGCCGAACCCCCGGCAGGCCGACCGCTGTGACCGAGTGGAGATCACGCTCCGCTCCCGCGGTCCGGTGATCAGGGCGGAGGCAGCGGCGAGCGACCCCTACGCGGCGCTCGACCTGGCGGCGGAGAAGCTCGGTGCCCGGCTGCGCAAGCAGCACGACAAGCGTTTCTCGCGCCGCGGTGCGCGCCGGATCTCGGCAGCCGAGGTCGCCGACCACGTCCCCGGCGCGGCGACGCTCAACGGGAGCGGCGAGGTCGTCCCGCAGGTGAAGCAGGACGGCGTCCCCACCAAGAAGATCGGCTCGCTCGAGGTCCAGGGCGACGGCCCCCTCGTCGTCCGCGAGAAGACCCACGTGGCCGCACCGATGAGCCTCGACCAGGCGCTCTACGAGATGGAGCTGGTCGGACACGACTTCTACCTGTTCGTCGACTCCGAGACCAAGGAGCCCAGCGTCGTGTACCGACGGCACGCCTACGACTACGGCGTGATCCACCTCACCACGGACACGATGGTCACCCAGGCGCACGCTCCCGAGGCGGGCGATGCGCTCGGTGGCTGACGACGCCGGGTGACAGCGGAAGCGGTGCCCCTGGAGCGCGTGTGCGCCCCCAGGGGCACCGCCGTGCGACGGTGCGCGAGGGTGTGCGACCCCTTCGTGGCCCGCTCGTCACCCCGGTGTCGGCTGGGCATGGAATCATGGCGGCAACGGCCCAACCGGTGGGTCGTTGCTCTGGGTTGGCGATGGCTCAGGACCACAGGCCACAGCCTTCAGGGGGAGGAACGATGGCGGACAGTTTCGGACCGATGCGGGGCGAGGGCGTCGACCAGGGGGTCGACGACGGCGCTGCCGGCATGGGCCCGGACGCGGGCTCTGCGCGCAAGGAGCCGATCAGGGTCCTGGTCGTGGACGACCACGCCCTGTTCCGCCGCGGTCTGGAGATCGTGCTCGCGGCCGAGGAGGACATCCAGGTCGTCGGGGAGGCCGGTGACGGCGCGGAGGCCGTGGAGAAGGCCGCCGACCTGCTGCCGGACATCATCCTGATGGATGTGCGGATGCCCAAGCGGGGCGGGATCGAGGCCTGCACCTCCATCAAGGAGGTGGCCCCCAGCGCGAAGATCATCATGCTGACGATCAGCGACGAGGAGGCCGACCTCTACGACGCGATCAAGGCGGGCGCGACGGGCTATCTCCTCAAGGAGATCTCGACGGACGAGGTCGCCACCGCCATTCGCGCGGTGGCCGACGGGCAGTCCCAGATCAGTCCGTCCATGGCGTCGAAACTGCTCACCGAGTTCAAGTCGATGATCCAGCGGACCGACGAACGCCGGCTGGTGCCCGCGCCACGGCTCACGGATCGCGAGCTGGAGGTCCTCAAGCTCGTCGCCACGGGAATGAACAACCGCGACATCGCCAAGGAACTGTTCATTTCCGAGAACACCGTGAAGAACCACGTGCGCAACATCCTGGAGAAACTGCAGCTGCACTCCAGGATGGAGGCCGTGGTGTACGCGATGCGGGAGAAGATCCTCGAGATCCGGTGACGGCCGACGCCCGACGCCGACCGCCGACACCGACGCCCACGGCCTACGGTCGGCGGTCGTCGCCGCCGAGGGTCAGGCGAGCAGGCGGGCCAGCTCCCGCGTGAGGGGCTCGCGCAGGTCCGGCGCGTCGACGCGTTCCACGCGTACGTCCGTGCAGTCCACCCAGCCGGCCGCCTCGACCAGTGCCTGGGCCACCGCCGGGGCCGCTTTGGGGCCGTCCAGCGTGACCTGCTTGGCGACCAGCGTGCGCCCCTCGCGCGCCGGGTCCACGCGGCCGACGAGCCGGCCGCCTGCCAGGACCGGCATCGCGAAGTAGCCGTGCACCCGCTTCTGCTTGGGCACGTAGGCCTCCAGGCGGTGGGTGAAGCCGAAGATCCGTTCCGTACGCGCACGCTCCCAGACCAGGGAGTCGAAGGGAGACAGGAGCGTCGTGCGGTGGCGGCCGCGCGGAGGCGTCTCCAGGGCCGCGGGGTCCGCCCAGGCCGGCCTTCCCCAGCCCTCCACCGTGACCGGGACCAGACCGGAGTCGGCGATCACGGCGTCGACCTGCTCGCCCTTGAGACGGTGGTAGTCCGCGATGTCCGCGCGCGTGCCGACGCCCAGGGACTGACCGGCCAGGCGGACCAGGCGGCGCAGGCATGCGGCGTCGTCCAGCTCGTCGTGGAGCAGCTCGGCCGGGACCGCGCGCTCGGCCAGGTCGTACACCCGCTTCCAGCCGCGGCGCTCGACGCACACCACCTCGCCGTACATGAGGGCGCGCTCGACGGCGACCTTCGTGCCCGACCAGTCCCACCACTCGCTGGTCTTCTTCGCGCCCCCCAGGTCCGTCGCGGTGAGGGGGCCCTCGGTGCGGAGCTGCTTGACGACCTGGTCGTAGGTGCCGTCGGGGAGGTGGTGGTTCCAGTGCGGGCGGTTGCGGTAGGCGCGGCGGCGGAAGGCGAAGTGGGGCCATTCCTCGATGGGGAGGATGCAGGCGGCGTGGGACCAGTACTCGAAGGCGGCCGGTCGTGCCGGAGGCGCGCCGGTGGAAACAGGGTGCCAGTAGGCGTTCTCGACCGTCCTGCGGCCCACGGCGCCCAGGCGGGCGTACGGGATGAGTTCGTGGGAGCGGGCGAGGACCGAGATGGTGTCGAGCTGCACCGCGCCCAGGTGACGGAGGACGCCCCGGACGCCCGCGCGGCGGTCGGGCACACCGAGGAAGCCCTGTGCGCGGAGGGCGAGGCGGCGGGCCTCGTCTGCCGACAGTTCCGTAACGGGGTGCGGGAGGGTCGTCATACGTCCGCACGATAAGGGGTGGGTCCGACAACGGCGTTGGGGATGCGGGGCGGGGCGGGACCGGCTAGGGCGCCGGCAGGTACGGAGCCGTCGACGGGAGGGCGAGGTCCGAGGGGAGGAGGGAGCCGATCCAGCAGTCGCGGCGTACGCCGTTGTTGTTGATCGCGGAGCGCAGTGTGCCCTCCATGGTGAAGCCCGCCCGTCGGGCCACCGCGCGGGAGGCCGTGTTGCCGACCTCGGCGCGCCACTCCAAACGGTCGATCGCCCGGTCGGTGAAGGCCCAGCGGGAGACGGCCACGGCGGCCTCGGTGACGTAGCCGTGCCCGCGGTGCTCCTTGGCGCCCCAGAAACCGATCTCGCCGACGCCCAGGGAGATCATCGTGACGCCGAGCATCCCCGCGAGGTCCCCGGTGGGAAGGAAGAGGCCGAAGGTGAACATCGACGCGTTCGCCCACCCGTCGGGGACCATCTGCTCCGTGAAGCCGCGCGCGTGCTCGGGAAGGTAGGGCGACGGGATCGTGGTCCAGCGCTGGATGTCCGGATCCTGGCACGCGGCGTACACGGAATCGGCGTCCCGGGGGCCGACCGTGCGCAGGACGAGGCGGTCGGTGGTGAGCGTGAGGGGTTCCATCGACCGATTCTGCGCGGTGGTCCGCGACGGACGCCATCTTTTAGCCGTGCGTGAACAGACGGTCACTGTTCGCGCAATTCGTCGGCGGGCGCGGCACCATCCGCGGTGCCCGGACGTTGAACCCGATGACAGCAGACGGGAAGCTGGATGAAGGAGCACGCGGTCCCCGTTACGGCAGCCTCCCGGGGCGGCGGGGTCCTCGCATACGATGGCCGTTGCTCAGTCCGTCACAGGAAAACGACCGTCCCAGGCCCGACCGGCAAGGAGACCAACCCCCGTGTCCGTCCTCTCGAAGATCATGCGTGCAGGCGAAGGCAAGATCCTGCGCAAGCTGCACCGCATCGCGGACCAGGTCAACTCCATCGAAGAGGACTTCGTCGACCTCTCCGACGCCGAGCTGCGGGCCCTCACCGATGAGTACAAGCAGCGCTACGCCGATGGTGAGAGCCTGGACGACCTGCTTCCCGAAGCCTTCGCCACCGTCCGGGAGGCCGCCAAGCGCGTCCTCGGACAGCGGCACTACGACGTGCAGATGATGGGTGGCGCGGCCCTGCACATGGGCTACGTGGCCGAGATGAAGACCGGTGAGGGCAAGACCCTCGTCGGCACGCTGCCCGCCTATCTCAACGCCCTGTCCGGCGAGGGCGTGCACATCGTCACGGTCAACGACTACCTGGCCGAGCGCGACTCCGAGCTGATGGGCCGTGTCCACAAGTTCCTCGGTCTGACCGTCGGCTGCATCCTCGCCAACCAGACGCCGGCCCAGCGCCGCGAGATGTACGGCTGCGACATCACCTACGGCACGAACAACGAGTTCGGCTTCGACTACCTGCGCGACAACATGGCGTGGTCCAAGGACGAACTCGTCCAGCGCGGCCACAACTTCGCCATCGTCGACGAGGTCGACTCCATCCTCGTCGACGAGGCCCGTACGCCGCTGATCATCTCCGGCCCGGCCGACCAGGCCACCAAGTGGTACGGCGACTTCGCCAAGCTGGTCACGCGCCTCAAGAAGGGCGAGGCCGGCAACACCCTCAAGGGCATCGAGGAGACCGGCGACTACGAGGTCGACGAGAAGAAGCGCACCGTCGCCATCCACGAGTCCGGCGTCGCCAAGGTCGAGGACTGGCTGGGCATCGACAACCTCTACGAGTCGGTGAACACCCCCCTGGTCGGCTACCTGAACAACGCCATCAAGGCCAAGGAACTCTTCAAGAAGGACAAGGACTACGTCGTCCTCGACGGCGAAGTCATGATCGTCGACGAGCACACCGGCCGTATCCTCGCCGGCCGCCGCTACAACGAGGGCATGCACCAGGCGATCGAGGCGAAGGAAGGGGTGGACATCAAGGACGAGAACCAGACGCTCGCCACGATCACCCTCCAGAACTTCTTCCGCCTCTACAAGCGCCACGACCACAACGGCAAGGAGCAGCCCGGCCTGTCCGGCATGACGGGTACGGCGATGACCGAGGCCGCCGAGTTCCACCAGATCTACAAGCTCGGCGTGGTGCCCATCCCGACCAACCGGCCGATGGTCCGCAAGGACCAGTCGGACCTGATCTACCGCACCGAGGTCGCCAAGTTCGAGGCGGTCGTCGACGACATCGAGGAGAAGCACCGCAAGGGCCAGCCGATCCTCGTCGGCACCACGTCGGTCGAGAAGTCCGAGTACCTCTCGCAGCAGCTCAGCAAGCGCGGTGTCCAGCACGAGGTACTGAACGCCAAGCAGCACGACCGTGAGGCGACGATCGTCGCCCAGGCGGGCCGCAAGGGCGCCGTGACGGTGGCCACGAACATGGCCGGCCGTGGCACGGACATCAAGCTCGGCGGCAACCCCGAGGACCTCGCCGAGGCGGAGCTGCGCCAGCGCGGCCTCGACCCCGAGGAGCACATCGAGGAGTGGGCCGCGGCCCTGCCCGCCGCGCTGGAGCGGGCCGAGCAGGCGGTCAAGGCGGAGTTCGAGGAGGTCAAGAACCTCGGCGGTCTCTACGTGCTGGGCACCGAGCGGCACGAGTCGCGGCGTATCGACAACCAGCTGCGCGGCCGCAGCGGCCGTCAGGGCGACCCCGGCGAGTCCCGCTTCTACCTCTCCCTGGGCGACGACCTGATGCGGCTGTTCAAGGCCCAGATGGTCGAGCGCGTGATGTCGATGGCGAACGTCCCGGACGACGTGCCGATCGAGAACAAGATGGTCACGCGCGCGATCGCGTCCGCCCAGTCGCAGGTCGAGACGCAGAACTTCGAGACCCGCAAGAACGTCCTGAAGTACGACGAGGTCCTCAACCGGCAGCGCGAGGTCATCTACGGCGAGCGGCGCCGCGTCCTGGAGGGCGAGGACCTGCAGGAGCAGATCCAGCACTTCACGAACGACACGATCGACGCGTACGTGCAGGCCGAGACCGCCGAGGGCTTCCCCGAGGACTGGGACCTCGACCGGCTGTGGGGCGCCTTCAAGCAGCTCTACCCGGTGAAGGTCACCGTCGAGGAGCTGGAGGAGGCGGCCGGTGACCGGGCCGGGCTGACCGCAGACTTCATCGCGGAGTCCATCAAGGACGACGTCCGGGAGCAGTACGAGGCGCGTGAGGCGCAGCTCGGCTCGGAGATCATGCGTGAGCTGGAGCGCCGGGTCGTGCTCTCGGTCCTGGACCGCAAGTGGCGCGAGCACCTCTACGAGATGGACTACCTCCAGGAGGGCATCGGCCTGCGCGCGATGGCGCAGAAGGACCCGCTGGTCGAGTACCAGCGCGAGGGCTTCGACATGTTCCAGGCCATGATGGAGGGCATCAAGGAGGAGTCCGTCGGCTACCTGTTCAACCTGGAGGTCCAGGTCGAGCAGCAGGTCGAGGAGGTCCCGGTCGAGGACAAGGCCCCGTCGCTGGAGAAGGGCGCGCAGGACACGGTTCCGGCCCAGGCGGGCACCCGACCGGAGATCCGCGCCAAGGGGCTCGATGCCCCGCAGCGCAGGGACCTGCACTTCTCCGCGCCGACCGTGGACGGTGAGGGCGGTGTCGTCGAGGGCGAGTTCGCCACCGACGGAGAGCCCGCGCAGGCCCAGTCCGACGGGCTCACGCGCGCGGAGCGCCGCAAGCAGGCCAAGGGCGGACGGCGCCGCAAGAAGTGACGGCCCCGGAGTGACAGCGCAGGAGTGACGGTGCGGTGCCGGTGGGCGCCGTAGCGGCAGGAAGGGCCGGGCACCCGTGGGTGCCCGGCCCTTCGGCCTGCCCGGCGGCCGGCACCGGTCTTCGGGCGGTGTCGGCCGGACGCGGGATCAGTCGTCGTCCGTGTGCGGGCGGCGGGGTCCGCCCAGTTCCACCGCCGTGCAACGCCAGCGCAGGTCCCCGCCCCGCTCCAGCCGGAAGGCCATGGCGCGCAGCTGGTCGCCCGCGCCGATGCGGGCGAAGACCTCCAGGGCACCCGGCCGGGGCTCGAAGTAGCCGATGTCGCGGACGACGGGCAGGGTGCCGCGGGTGCGCAGGGGGCCGCGTTCGGCGAGGTGGGCCAGCTCGTCGTAGGCACGCCCGGCGGTGTGCCGGAGCATCGAGTGGACGGGGCGCCGGCCGCTCAGGACGTTGAGGAGGAGCTCGGCGAAACGGTCGGTGGGACGGAGCTGCGGGACGGGCGGGCGAGGGGGCCGGGCGGGGGCGGGAGGCGGTGCGGGAGCCGGCGCGGTCCTGTGCACGGCGGCTGCGGCTGCGGCGGGGCCGGCCAGGGAGGCACCCGTCGCCGTGCGGGAAGCCGTCCTGGGGGCCCTGCCCGGGCCGGTCGTGGGCGGACGGGTGTCCGCGGGCCTCGTACGGGCACGCGAGTCCCTGCCCGGGGAGCCAGGCGGCCGGCCACCGGGCGCCGCGGCCCGCACGGCCCTTCCGCCGGGCCTGCGGGGCGGCATGCCGCCGGCTGGGCGGGGTGGGGCGCTGCCGGTCGTGCGGGGCTCGGGGCCGCCGGTCGGGCGGGGCGGGACGCCCGCGGCCGTGCGGTGCGGGGTGCCGGCCGGGGCGGCCGGTGGTGCTGCGGCAGGCGGGCGGGACGTGGGTTCGTCGCCGGGCGTGCGGGCAGGGGTGGGGACGAGCGAGCCGTCCGGGGTGCGGAGGGGTGTGCTGCTCGGGCGGAGCTCGGTCCGGGTCATGACCTTGCGCATGGGGGCTCCCCGTTCGGCGGCCCGGACGATACCGGGCAGTAACTTCGTGATCGGGGATCTTGTACGGGGTGGTGCGGGGGGACGGCAAGGAGGAGGGCGGCCGGGCCGAGGGTGTCAGGAGGTTCACCTATCAGAGTGACCAGGGTGGTCGGAGAGCCCGGCGCGGAGCGGCTGCACCGGGTGAATTCCGGGCCCGGGGTGGACACGTCGGACACCACGGGCGGGGACCCGAAAGGGGACACCCGCACGTATCCTGAAGGCTCGTCCAGGCCGACCCGGCACCCCACATCACCCCAGGCCGACCGAGGTCTTCGGTGGAGCTCCCGACACGAAAGCGGAAGTCCCATGCGCGTCTACGTCCCCCTGACCCTCGCCGGCCTCGCCGAGGCGCACAGGACGGGGAAGCTGGGGTCCGGTCCGCTCGTCGCCTACGCCGTCACCCCGGGGCTGCGTGAGTGGTACCGCTCGGACGATGTCGAGGAGCTGGAGTACGCCGCCCTGAACCGGGCCGCGCTGGCCTCGCTGCGGCGGTTGGCGGCCGACGCGGACGCGGCGCGGCGCCGGGTCGTGGTCGCCGCCGACGTGGCCGACGGCGCCGCCTCGGCCGGCCCGGACCGCGGGCGCGAGGACCCGGCGGCGCTGGGCGCGGTGCTGCTCGCCGAACCCCTGCGGCTGGCCGAGGTGGCCTCGGTGCACGTCGACTCCGCCGACGCGGAGGCGGACGTGACCGCGGCGGCCGAGGCCCTCGCCGCGGCGGACGGCGGGGACGACGACGCCCGGTTCGTCGTGGACGGGGCGGAGGACCACGAGCTGCTGTGGTACGCGACGCAGGAGATCCCGAACCTGGTGGGGGCCGGTCACTGACGTACCGCCGTCGAGGTCCCCGTCCTGACTGTCAGTGGCGGCGGGTACGTTCTTGAGCATGGGGATGCAGACAGGGGCGCACATCGTCTGGGACTGGAACGGGACGCTGTTCCACGACAATGACGCGGTCATCGGGGCGACGAACGCCGCCTTCGCCGAGCTGGGACTGGCGTCGATCACGCTGGAGCAGTACCGGGCGCTGTACTGCGTGCCGGTGCCCAAGTTCTACGAGCGGCTGATGGGGCGGCTGCCCACCGACGCCGAGTGGGAGGTCATGGACGCGGCCTTCCACCGCCACTACACCGAGCACCGGGTGCGGTGCGGGCTCGCCGAGGGCGTGGCGGAGCTGCTCGCGGGCTGGCGGTCGGCGGGGCGCAGCCAGTCGATCCTCAGCATGTACGGCCATGACGAGCTGGTGCCGCTGGTCAAGGGGTTCGGGATCGAGGCGCACTTCATACGGGTCGACGGGCGGACCGGGCCGTCCGGGGGCAGCAAGGCGGAGCACATGGTCCGGCACCTCGCGGAGCTGGCGCGGGCCGGGGTGGAGCCCGCCCGCACGGTGGTGATCGGGGACGCCGCGGATGACGCGGTGGCCGCGCGGCACGTGGGAGCGGGTGCGGTGCTGTACACCGGGGGGTCGCACAGCCGCGCCAGCCTCGAGGGGGTCGGCGTGCCCGTGGTGGACACGTTGGCGGAGGCGGTGGCGGAGGCGGAGCGGCTGGCGGCGTGAGGCTGCCGCGGGCCGGCAGGCGCCGCGGGCTGGGCAGCCGTCGCGGGCTCGTGTGGTGGCTCTGCGGGGGAGAGGGGGCGAGGGTGGTCCGCGCCGGAGCGAGCCCGGTGGGCGGGCAGCCCGGCGTGGCGGGGTGCCGCCCGTCCCGCCCGGGCCGGCCCCGTCCCGCCCGGGCCGGCTCCGTGCCGGGCCCGCGGGTACCCACCCGGGCGTTCAGGCACCGGGGGAGGCGCGTCCGTCCGCTGCGGGGGAAGTGGTTCTGTGCAAAACGTCAAAGTTTCGGCCCTGGTTTTGTACACATGCGGCTCGTGACGGGGGCCCCGCGGGGAGCGATAGCCTTGTGGCGTGATCAGCGCGATAGCTCGCGGGGGCACTGGTGCCCCCGCCCCGCGCCCGGTGCGCACGGACGACATCCGTGTCCGGGCGGCGGTCGCTGGTCTTCGCGGGCGGGACGGGGCATCGAGGGCCCCCGGTACGGCGCCGCGCATCCCCCGGGCGGTGGCGGCGAGAGCGACGTCACACCCGGCGGACGCGGCGACATTGGCTGATATGCCCCCGCTCTTCGCGCCTTGCGGCATAGCGTCGGAACAGACCGGACACCCCGCGTCTCGACGTCATGCCGGAAGGCAGGAGACCGTACTTCCTTCTACGTCACGCAACGGCGCGCGACAGGAGTCAGAGGACAATGCAGACCAAGCTGGACGAAGCCAAGGCCGAGCTGCTCGAAAGGGCTGCGCGGGTAGCTGAGAACAGCCCGGTCGGGGGGCACCTACCGACCGGGACGACGGACGGGAGCACCCCGGGCACCCCGGACCACGCATCCGTGTTCGCGTTCCTCCAGCGCTACTACCGGCATACCGCCCCGGAGGACCTGGCCGACCGCGACCCGGTCGACGTCTTCGGAGCCGCCGTCTCGCACTACCGGCTGGCCGAGAACCGTCCGCAGGGCACGGCGAACGTGCGGGTGCACACCCCGACGGTCGAGGAGAACGGCTGGACGTGCAGCCACTCCGTCGTCGAGGTGGTCACGGACGACATGCCCTTCCTCGTCGACTCCGTGACCAACGAGCTGACCCGGCAGGGCCGCGGCATCCACGTCGTCGTCCACCCGCAGATCGTGGTGCGGCGCGACGTCACCGGCAAGCTGGTCGAGGTGCTCGCCGGTCCGCCCACCGCCGGCCTGCCGCACGACGCGCACGTCGAGTCCTGGATCCACGTGGAGTTCGACCGCGAGACCGACCGCGGCGACCTCAAGCAGATCACCGCCGACCTGCTCCGCGTCCTGAACGACGTCCGCGAGACCGTCGAGGACTGGGGCAAGATGCGCGACGCGGCCGTCCGCATCGCGGAGCGGCTGCCGGCGGAGCCCACCCCCGGCGACCTTCCCCCGCGTGAGCTGGAGGAGGCCCGCGAGCTGCTGCGCTGGCTGGCCGACGACCACTTCACCTTCCTCGGCTACCGCGAGTACCAGCTGCGCGGCGACGACTCCCTCGCCGCCGTCCCCGGCACCGGCCTCGGCATCCTGCGCTCCGACCCGCACCACGCGGCCGACGAGAGCCACCCGGTCAGTCCGTCCTTCGAGCGGCTGCCCGCGGACGCCCGGGCCAAGGCCCGCGAGCACCGGCTGCTGGTGCTGACCAAGGCCAACAGCCGGGCCACCGTGCACCGGCCGTCGTACCTGGACTACATCGGCGTCAAGAAGTTCGACGAGAACGGCAACGTGGTCGGCGAGCGCCGCTTCCTCGGCCTGTTCTCCTCCGCCGCCTACACGGAGTCCGTCCGCCGCGTCCCGGTCATCCGGCGCAAGGTGGAGGAGGTGCTGGAGCGGGCCGGCTTCTCGCCCCACAGCCACGACGGGCGGGACCTGCTCCAGATCCTGGAGACCTACCCGCGCGACGAGCTGTTCCAGACCCCGCCGGACGAGCTGCAGGCCATCGTCACCTCCGTGCTCTACCTCCAGGAGCGGCGCCGCCTGCGCCTCTACCTGCGCCAGGACGAGTACGGGCGCTACTACTCGGCCCTCGTCTACCTCCCCCGCGACCGCTACACCACCGGCGTCCGGCTGCGGATCATCGACATCCTCAAGGAGGAGCTCGGCGGCACCAGCGTCGACTTCACCGCCTGGAACACCGAGTCGATCCTGTCCCGGCTGCACTTCGTGGTCCGCGTCCCGCAGGGCACCGAGCTGCCGCAGCTGTCCGACGCCGACAAGGAGCGCATCGAGGCCCGCCTCGTCGAGGCCGCCCGCTCCTGGGCCGACGGGTTCGCCGAGGCGCTGACCGCCGAGGTCGGCGAGGAGCGGTCCGCCGAGCTGCTGCGCCAGTACGGAAGTGCCTTCCCCGAGGGCTACAAGGCCGACCACGGCCCGCGCTCCGCGGTCGCCGACCTCGGTCACCTGGAGCGGCTCGACGAGGACCGGACGTTCGCGCTGAGCCTGTACGAGCCGGTCGGTGCCGCGCCCGAGGAGCGGCGTTTCAAGATCTACCAGAAGGGCGGCCAGGTCTCCCTGTCGGCCGTCCTCCCGGTGCTCAGCCGGCTCGGCGTCGAGGTCACCGACGAGCGGCCGTACGAACTGCGCTGCTCGGACCGCACGACCGCCTGGATCTACGACTTCGGGCTGCGCATGCCCAAGTCGGTGGCGGGCGGCGCCGACTACCTCGGCGACGACGCGCGCGAGCGCGTGCAGGACGCCTTCGCCGCCACCTGGACCGGCCAGGCGGAGAACGACGGCTTCAACGCCCTCGTCCTCAGCGCCGGGCTGACCTGGCGGCAGGCGATGGTGCTGCGCGCGTACGCCAAGTACCTGCGGCAGGCCGGCTCGACGTTCAGCCAGGACTACATGGAGGACACCCTCCGCAACAACGTCCACACCACGCGCCTGCTCGTCTCCCTCTTCGAGGCGCGGATGGCCCCGGAGCGGCAGCGCGCCGGGCGCGAGATCGTCGACGCCCTGCTCGAAGAGGTCGACGCGGCCCTCGACCAGGTCGCGAGCCTCGACGAGGACCGGATCCTGAGGTCCTTCCTCACCGTCATCAAGGCGACGCTGCGGACCAACTTCTTCCAGAAGACCAGCGACGGCGAGCCGCACGACTACGTCTCCATGAAGTTCGACCCGCAGGCCATCCCCGACCTGCCCGCGCCGCGCCCGGCGTTCGAGATCTGGGTGTACTCGCCGCGCGTCGAGGGCGTGCACCTGCGCTTCGGCAAGGTCGCGCGCGGCGGTCTGCGCTGGTCGGACCGGCGGGAGGACTTCCGTACCGAGATCCTCGGCCTGGTCAAGGCGCAGATGGTGAAGAACACCGTCATCGTGCCGGTCGGTGCCAAGGGCGGCTTCGTCGCCAAGCAGCTTCCCGACCCGAACACCGACCGCGACGCCTGGATGGCCGAGGGCGTCGCCAGCTACCGCACCTTCATCTCCGCGCTCCTCGACATCACCGACAACATGGTGGCCGGCGAGGTCGTGCACCCCGCGGACGTCGTCCGGCACGACGAGGACGACACCTACCTCGTGGTCGCCGCCGACAAGGGCACCGCGAAGTTCTCGGACATCGCCAACGAGGTCGCCGAGTCCTACAACTTCTGGCTCGGCGACGCCTTCGCCTCCGGCGGCTCGGCGGGCTACGACCACAAGGGCATGGGCATCACCGCCCGCGGTGCCTGGGAGTCCGTCAAGCGGCACTTCCGGGAGCTGGGCGTGGACACCCAGACCCAGGACTTCACCGTCGTCGGCATCGGCGACATGTCCGGTGACGTGTTCGGCAACGGCATGCTGCTCAGCGAGCACATCCGCCTGGTCGCCGCCTTCGACCACCGGCACATCGTCGTCGACCCGAACCCGGACGCGGCCACCTCGTACGCCGAGCGCCGCCGCCTGTTCGAGCTGCCGCGCTCGTCGTGGGCGGACTACGACACCGAACTGCTCTCGGCCGGCGGCGGCGTCTTCCCGCGCTCGGCCAAGTCCATCCCGGTCAACGCCCACATGCGCGAGGCCCTCGGCATCGAGCCCGGCGTCACCAAGATGACCCCGGCCGAGCTGATGAAGGCCATCCTCGTCGCCCCGGTGGACCTGCTGTGGAACGGCGGCATCGGTACGTACGTCAAGGCGTCCACCGAGTCCAACGGCGACGTCGGCGACAAGGCCAACGACGCCATCCGCGTCGACGGCAAGGACCTGCGGGCCCGGGTCGTCGGCGAGGGCGGCAACCTGGGCCTGACCCAGCTCGGCCGGATCGAGATCGCCACGCACGGCGGCCGGGTCAACACCGACGCCATCGACAACAGCGCGGGCGTGGACACCTCCGACCACGAGGTGAACATCAAGATCCTGCTCAACGGTCTCGTCAAGGACGGCGACATGACCGTCAAGCAGCGCAACAAGCTGCTCGCCGAGATGACCGACGAGGTCGGCGCGCTCGTCCTGCGCAACAACTACGCGCAGAACACCGCGATCGCCAACGCGCTGGCCCAGTCCAAGGACATGCTCCACGCCCAGCAGCGCTTCATGCGCCACCTGGTCAGGGAGGGGCACCTCAACCGGGCCCTGGAGTTCCTGCCCACCGACCGCCAGATCCGCGAGCGCCTCGGCACCGGGCAGGGCCTGACCGGTCCCGAGACGGCCGTGCTGCTGGCGTACACGAAGATCACGGTCGCCGAGGAGCTGCTGCACACCTCGCTGCCCGACGACCCGTACCTCAAGGGCCTGCTGCACGCGTACTTCCCGACGGCGCTGCGCGAGCAGTTCGGCGACCGGATCGACGGCCACCCGCTGCGCCGCGAGATCACGACGACCGTCCTGGTCAACGACACGGTCAACACGGGCGGTACGACGTACCTGCACCGGATGCGCGAGGAGACCGGTGCGTCGCTGGAGGAGATCGTGCGGGCGCAGACCGCGGCCCGGGCGATCTTCCGCGCCGCCCCGGTGTGGGACGCGGTGGAGGCCCTGGACACCAAGGTCGAGGCCGCCGTGCAGACCCGCATCAGGCTGCACTCGCGGCGGCTGGTCGAGCGCGGCACGCGCTGGCTGCTCAACAACCGGCCGCAGCCGCTGGAACTCGCCGAGACCGTCGACTTCTTCGCCGAGCGCGTCGAGCAGGTCTGGTCGCAGCTGCCCAAGCTGCTGCGCGGCGCGGACGCGGAGTGGTACCAGCACATCTACGACGAGCTGACCGCCGCCGGAGTCCCGGACGAGCCGGCCACGCGGGTGGCCGGGTTCTCGTCGGCGTTCCCGACGCTGGACATCGTGTCGGTGGCCGACCGCACGGGCAAGGAGCCGCTGGACGTCGCCGAGGTGTACTACGACCTCGCCGACCGGCTGAGCGTCACCCAGCTGATGGACCGGATCAGCGATCTGCCCCGCACCGACCGCTGGCAGTCCATGGCCCGCGCGGCGATCCGCGAGGACCTGTACGCGGCCCACGCGTCGCTCACCGCCGACGTCCTGGCGGCGGGCAACGGCACGTCGACGCCCGAGCAGCGGTTCAAGGCGTGGGAGCAGAAGAACGCGGCGATCCTCGGCCGGGCCCGCACCACCCTGGAGGAGATCCGCGGTTCGGACGCCTTCGACCTGGCCAACCTGTCGGTGGCGATGCGGACGATGCGGACGCTGCTGCGCACGCATGCGTGACGCGTGACGCCGTAGCCGGGTGAGGCGCCCCGGGCCCGTCAAGGCCCGGGGCGCCTTTATATCCGAGTTGCCCGGATGTCCCGTATAAAGTGGCCGCGTGACCGGGCGCCTCCGGACGACACGCGTCGCCGCGCTCGTCCCCCTTCTGCTCCTCCTCCCCCTTCTCCTGCTGCTGTTCCTGGTGGTCGTCCGGCTGCCCTGGGCCGGTGACCTGGGCATCCACGCGGCCACCGTCGAACGCCTGCGGCACAGCCTGCTCGACCCCGGCAATCCACTGGTCGACGCGGACACGCCGAGCCCCTACTACTCGCCGTGGACGGTGCTGCTCGGCTGCGTGGCCAGGGCGACCGGGCTCTCCGTCTTCGTCGTGCTGCGGATCGGTGCACTGGCGGCGCTCGGGCTGCTGGTGACGGGCGTGTGGCGGTACATACGGGTGCTGAGCGCGCGTCCGGCGGCGCCCCCGCTCGCGTTGCTCTGCCTGGTGCTGCTGTGGGGCACGGCGGAGTTCAGCTGGAGCGGATTCCTCGGACTCCACTCGCTGGCGCTGACGGTGGCCTATCCGAGCGTGCTCGCGCTCGGTCTCGCGTTTCACCTGTGGGCGTGGCTGGCGCAGCCGGCCGGATGGGCGGCCTGGCTCGGGTGCGGAGTGCTGTGGGCGGTGATCCTGCTCGTCCACCAGTTCTCCGGGGTCGTCGCCTCGCTGGGCGCGCTCGCCGTCGTGATCGCGGCGCGGGCCGGGCGGAGCGGGTGGGGGCGGTTCGGGGCGGGGCTGGTGCTGGGGACGGTGGTGCTGTGGGCCTGGCCGTACTACGACTTCTTCGCGCTGCTCGGCGCCGGGGACGGGATGGACGCGGTGCACCGTTCGCTCTACCGGGACCTGCTCGGACGGTACTGGCTGGTGCTGGTGGGAGTGGCGGCGCTGGAGGTGCGCCGGCGGCGGGAGGGGCGGGACGCGCTGGTGCTGTTCTTCGTGCTGGGTGCGGTGGTGTTCGTGGCGGGTGGGGTGAGCGGGCACTGGTCGTGGGGGCGGGTGCTGCCGGCCGTGCTGATTCCGGCGCAGCTCGCGGTGGCGCTGGAGGCGGCGGAGTCCGGGCGCCGGGTGGTGCGGGCCGGGTGGGCGTGCGTGCTGGGCGCGGCGCTGGTGGTGGGGGCGTGGGGGCAGGCGGGGGTGCTCGGGTACGTGGTGGGGCGGGGGGTGTTGCCGGGGGCGGTCGAGGGGAAGTACCGGGAGCCGTGGACGGGGTACCACTGGATCACGCCGTGGGTGGGGTACGGGGACGTGGTCATGGCGCGGGAGTCCCCCTCACGGCAGATCCCGGCGTACGGGGCGTACACCGTGGCTCCGGGATATCCCGACTTCTTCCTGCCCGACGAGGGGGCCCGGGTCGCGGCGTCGCGGACGTACTTCGCGGAGGGAGTGGCGGGGAGTGTGCGGCGGGGGATCGTGCGGGAGTACGGGGTGCGGTGGGTGGTGGACCGGGGCGAGGCGCTCCGGGGGGCCGAGGGCTTGCGGGAGGTGGCTCGGGGACCGGGCGGGGAGGTGCTGTACGCGGTGGTGGGATGAACGGGGCGGTGGGGTGAACCGGGTGGAGGGGGAACGTGGTGGAGGAGAGGAACGAGTGGAGGAGGGGAACGAAGGGGGAACGGGTACCGGCGCTGCCGACGCCGACGCCGACGCTGCCCGCGGGTCGTGGCGGCGGCGTCAGTGGAGGATGCCGGCTGCCAGGCGGGCCGCTCGCTTCACCCGGGGCGTGGCCAGGCGGTGCACGGCCGGGCGGATCAGCGTCGCCGTGGCGCCCACCGGCTGCCAGCGGATCCGGAGGCGTCCCGGGTTGTGGCCCTCCGGTTCCACGGTGACCCGGTGCGGGGTCGCGCCGGCGCGGTAGGGGACACGGGCGGTCAGCGCCGGGAAGGACAGGGGGGCCAGGACGATGCCCGTGTGGGTCTGGCCCTGGTGGTGGAGGCGGAGTACGGGGTGGCGGACGCCCTCGAAGCCGTGGAAGGGGAGGGGCGCCGACGCCAGGTCCAGGCGTACGCGGCCCTCGAAGGTGCCGGGGCGGACGGGGGAGAGGCGGAAGGGGACGGTCAGGCGACGACGGCCGGGGGAGAGGTGGAGGGTGGCGCGCCGGGGGCCGACCGGGAGGCGCAGGGCCGGGTCGTAGGTGCGGACGGTCAGGTCGACGCAGGCGCCGGGGCCCCGCGCGATCCCGGTGATCTCGTGGCGGAGCCCGGCGCTGGAGAACGGGCGGGTGTCCAGGTCCAGGTCCGTCAGGTCCAGCTCGCGGCGGGCCTGTGCGGAGTGCGGGAGCTCCTCGCCCCAGTACGTGCGGCCGTCCGCCGGGTCCGTCGTGGTCCGGCGGGGTGCCACGTCGTGCCCGAGGCCGTGGGCCGCCTCCCGTACGTCGGACAGCCGGCGGTCGCGGACCAGCTGGAGCACGACCCGTTCGGGGCGGGGGAGGCGGGCGAAGGCACCCGGGGCCAGCGTGTCGAGGTACGGGTTCACGAGGTCCGCGAAGGACGCGAGCCACGCGTCGTCCCGGTACGGCAGGTCGCCCGCGTACATCCGGAAGTCGTGCTTGAGGAACTTGAAGTCCTTGTCCTCGCGCAGCGACTCGTGCCCGCTCTCGGCCAGGAACGCGTCGATGAGGCGCTGGACGTGGACGCGGTCGCGGACGTTGGTCAGCTTGTACCGCTGGTTGGAGATGGAGGCCGCCTCGGAGGCGGCGTACGGGGCGACGTACCAGCGGTAGACGGGATCCGGGACGACGGTGAACGTCTTGGCCAGGCAGTACGCCTGCGCCGAGAAGAGCTGGTCCTCGTAGTGGATGCCCTCGGGGAAGCGCAGGCCGTGCCGGTCGAGGAAGGCGCGGGCGTACATCTTGCTGGTCGCCAGGTGCTCGAAGAACAGCCGCGGGTCGGCCTCGATGCCGTCGAGCGTGCGGCGTTCGGCGACCAGGTGCGGCATCCAGGTGGTGCGGCGCCCGCCGTCCACGCGTATCCGGTGCACCGCGCCCATCGCGAAGTCGATGTCGCGTGCGCGGTGGGCGGCGAGCAGGACCTCCACGGCGCGCTCGGGCAGTTCGTCGTCGCTGTCCAGGAACATCAGGTACGGCGCCCGCGCGATCTCCAGGGCGCGGTTGCGCGGGGCGCTGCAGCCGCCGCTGTTCTCGGGCAGGCGGAGGTACCCGACGCGGGGGTCGCGGGCCGCGAGCCGGCGGGCCACGTCCTCGGTCGCGTCCGTCGAGTGGTCGTCGCTGATGACGACCTCGAGGTTCGCGTGGGTCTGGCGCAGGACGGAGGCGACCGCGCGGGGGAGGCGTCCGGCGTCGTTGTGGACGATGACGGTGACGGTGACGTCGGGGGCGTCCGTCAGGGAGTCCGTGGACGTGCTCATGACGCGGTCGCCTCCTCGGGGCTGGGCGCGGGAGTGCGTTCCTCGACCGGCAGGACGGGGGGCAGCGTCCGTTCGTCCTCGCCGAGGAAGACGCGGCGCACGACGCGTTCGGCGGCGCGGCCGTCGTCGTACTCGCAGAACCGGCGCCGGAAGGCGGCCCGCGCCTTCGCCGCGCGTTCGTCGCGCCAGGCGTCCGTGGTGAGGATCTCCGTCAGCTCCGCCTGGTCGCGGGCGACCGGGCCCGGTGCCTCGGCCATCAGGTCGAAGTAGACGCCGCGGGTGGTGCGGTACGTCTCCCAGTCGTCGGCGTGGATCACGATCGGGCGGTCGAGGTTGGCGTAGTCGAACATGATCGACGAGTAGTCGGTGACCAGCGCGTCGGCGGCCAGGCACAGCTCCTCGACCGGATCGTAGGAGGAGACGTCGATGATCCGGCCGGTGCGGCGCGGGCCGGCCGGCGGGGAGGCGTGCGGGGCGGCCGTGCCCTCGTAGAAGTAGTGGGCGCGCACCAGGAGAATCGTTTCCTCGCCGAGTGCGTCGGCGAGGGCGGCGAGGTCCAGGCGCGGGGTCCAGCCGGCCTCGTAGTCGCGGTGGGTCGGCGCGTACAGGACCGCCCGGTGGCCGGGCGCGATGCCGAGGCGCTCGCGGACCGCGCGGACGTCGGCGGCGCCGGCCGTGTAGAAGACGTCGTTGCGCGGATAGCCGTGGTCGAGGGAGACGTGGCGGGACGGGTACGCCCGCTGCCACATGCGCGTGGAGTGGCTGTTGGCGCTGACGCTGAAGTCCCACCGGTCCACCCGCTCCAGCAGCGCCTGGAAGTCGAGGCCCCGGGCGGCCGCGGGGTACGGCATCTGGTCCACCCCCATCCGCTTGAGCGGGGTCCCGTGGTGGGTCTGGAGGTGGACGGTGCCGGGGCGTTTGACCACCGCGTCCGGGAAGTTGACGTTGTTGACGAGGTACTTGGCGCGGGCCAGTACCTCCCAGTAGCGGCGGGTGCCGGGGACGACGTGGTCGGTGCCGGGCGGCAGCAGGGCCGCGCCCGCCGCGGTGACCACCCACACCGGGTGGACGCCGGGGGCGAGTTCGGCGAGCCTGGCGGCGATCGCGGCGGGGTTGCAGGCCACGCCGCGGGCCCAGTACGCCGAGAAGACGGCGAGGTGGGGGTCGACCGGCCCGGCGAGTGCCCGGCGGTACTGGAGGGTGCGCAGCAGCGTCCCGGCCCGGTGCCTTCCGGTGCGCACCGCGGACCGCGCCCTGCGGCGCGTGCGGTGGGCGGCCCGCAGGGCGCGGTACTCGGCGCAGGCGTCCCGCTCCAGCAGCGACCGGCGTACGCCCTCGAGGCCGGCCGGGTGCCGGTGGCCGTCGGGGCGGTGGCGCCGGGCGGCCAGGGAGGCCCGGTGGAAGAACTCCCGCGCGACGTCGTCCGGCATCCCGGAGCGGGCGAAGGCGTGGAGGCACTCGCGGATCATCAGGTCGTACAGGACGGCGTGCGCGGCCGGGCGGCCGGCGGCCAGGCCGAGGAGCGTCTCGAAGCGCTCGACCAGGGCGTACCGCTGCTCCGGCGTGGGGGGCGGGAGGCTTTCGGGGCGCAGCCGGCGGTCCTCGTACGCCGGGTGGGGCAGGCAGGCGACGCGGTCGGCGAGCAGCAGGGCGGCGTACGCGGCGAACGGCTCGTCGTCGGTGGTGAGGAGGCGCTCGTGGGCCCGCCAGAAGCCGGCGCGCACGGCCCGGTTGCCGAGCAGCGGGGTCACTTCGAGCAGCGCCGGGTGGTCGTCGGGGGCGAGGGCGGCACGGCCCGCGCGGGCGAGGCGGGGGCCGTCGGGGGAGGGCAGGCCGGAGGCGCGCCAGGTGCTGCGGACGTGGTCGAGGAGCAGGACGTCCACGGTGTCGGGGAGGCCGGCGGCGTGCTCGGCGATGGCGCGCGGGGCGCCCGGGGGCAGCCCGTCCTTGGCGTGGACGAAGTGCAGCCACCGGCCCGACGCCCGCGCCGCCCCGGCCGAGCGGGCCGCCGGGTCGCGGGCCCCGTCCGGCAGGGGCAGCACGGTGAACGCGGGGGTGTGCCGCTCGGCGGCCTCCCGGGCCCAGTCCCCGACGGCGGCGACGATCACCTCGACGCCGGTGAGGGGGTGGGCGTCCAGGGAGTCGAGGAGTGCGGACAGGTGGTCCTGGACGTCGGGGCCGTGCACGACGACGCTGAGTTCGGGCGTCTCGGACGCGGTCTCGGACAGGGTCTCGGACATGGCGGGGACTCCTTCGCCGTCGTCGCTCCCGACACACTCCTTCGGCCGTTCGGTCATATTGCCATGAAACAGGCAAAGGGGTTAACCGCTCCGACATCTTCCGGGGTAAGGGGCGCGGCGGGGAGGAGGCGCATCCGGATGGCGCGACGAGTGATCTCACGCCGCCGCAGGTGCCCTCTCGGCGGCGGAACGGCGTTTCCAGTACGCGACAGTCAGTACGCCCAGCAGTGGCCCCCACAGGGTCAGCGGCGCGTAGCAGAGGTAGAACCAGGCGGTTTCCCAGCCGCCGGCTCGGCTGGGGTAGTCGGCCGGCAGGTCGCCACCTCGGATCGTGGTACCCCTGACCTGGGAGGCGACGAACAAGAGGGTGAACAGGAGGGTGAGGCTCGCGGCGCCGATGGCGGCGGGGAGGACGGCTGCCCTTCTCGGAACCCGGCGGCCGCGAAGGAACGGGATCCAGCGCGGGAACACCTCACCCCAGCGGGCGATCAGACCGATCGCGGCGAAGGCGAAGACCTCGGACAGAACCGAGAGGAAGACGACGTACGACCGCTCGCCGAGTCCGCGACCCTCGCCGAACGCGGGCGGGAGCCGCCAGACACTGGAAGGAAGGACGGTCAAGGGCACGGCGTAAGCCACCAGTCGCATCCGTCGTGACACCCCGGCAACGGGCTCGTGGGCCGCCCGCCAGGTGGCGCGCAAGCGTCCGGGGCGGACGGTGGTGGGTTCTCCGGCGTGCTGGAGCTGCTGCATGGGCGGTCCTCGGCTCGGACGGACTGCTGTTCGGTCCGTTCGGTACCGAAGATCCCGGTCGCGGGGGCTCCGAGCGTCGCTCCGAGGGACGAATCGGCTCCGTCTGACGGCCGGTGAGGTGGTGCGACCGGCGGATGACCGCAGCGACCGTCCGCCGCATGACCCGTACGTTCCAGGGAGGCCGGAACTCCGCGTCCGTCATGCTCGTCCGGGCTGGTCCCGGCCCGGACGGCGTCGAGGGCGGGAGAGATGACCTCCTGGAGCGCCGCTCCAGGAGGCGGCACGAGCCGGGACCCCTGCGGAAGGGGAGGATTCAGACGGCCGTCTTCGCCCCGGGTGCGGGGGCGGGCCTGGGCTTCGCCCCCTTGTCCGGAGTGTTGGTGAACTTCTCGTACTCCCTCAGGACCTCCTCCGTGGGCCCGTCCATGCGCAGCTCGCCGCGCTCCAGCCACAGCACCCGGTCGCAGGTGTCGCGGATGGACTTGTTGCTGTGGCTGACCAGGAACACCGTGCCGGCGTGCTGGCGCAGCTCCCGGATGCGTTCCTCGGAGCGCTTCTGGAAGGAGCGGTCGCCGGTGGCCAGCGCCTCGTCGACGAGGAGGACGTCGTGGTCCTTGGCGGCGGCGATGGAGAAGCGCAGCCGGGCCGCCATGCCGGAGGAGTACGTGCGCATCGGCAGGGTGATGAAGTCGCCCTTGTCGTTGATCCCGGAGAAGTCGACGATCTCCTGGTAGCGCTCCTTGATCTGCGTCCGGGACATGCCCATCGCCAGGCCGCCGAGGTGCACGTTGCGCTCGCCGGTGAGGTCGTTCATCAGGGCCGCGTTGACGCCGAGGAGGGAGGGCTGGCCGTCGGTGTAGATGCGGCCGTTCTCCACCGGGAGGAGGCCGGCGACCGCCTTGAGGAGGGTCGACTTGCCGGAGCCGTTGGTGCCGATCAGGCCGATGGCCTCGCCCCGGTACGCCACGAAGGACACGTTCTTCACGGCGTGCACCCGGCGTACTCCCGCCGCCTTCTCGGCCTTCCCGCGGCGCAGGATGCGGTGGAGGGCGGCGGTCGCGGAGCCGCGGCCGGCGCCGGTGCCGTTGACCCGGTAGACGATGTCGACGCCGTCGGCGACGACGGTGGGGACGCGTTCGTCCGCCTGGTTGCTGGGGGTGTTGTCAGCCACGACCGTACGTCTCCTCGGCCTTCCAGAAGTAGATGAAGCCGCCGATCCCGGCGAGCAGCGCCCAGCCCGTCGCGAGCGCCCACACGTGGGGCGGCAGGTGGCTCCCGTCGAAGGTGTCGATCAGGGCGAAGCGCATCAGGTCGATGTAGACGACGGCGGGGTTGAGCTGGAGCGCGGTGCCGACCCAGGACGGCAGGCCGCTGTCGGGGCCGGTCATGTGGTCGATGCTGAACATGACGCCGGAGGCGTACATCCAGGTGCGCAGCAGGAACGGCATCAGCTGGGCGGCGTCGGGGATCTTGGAGCCGACCCGGGCCATGAGCAGCGACACGCCGGTGTTGAACGTGAACTGCAGGACCAGGGCCGGGACCGCCAGCACCCAGGAGGCGGCGGGCGGTACGCCGAAGGCGAGCAGGATCACGAGCAGCGCGGCCATCGAGAACAGCAGCTGCTGGAGCTGCTGGAGGCAGAAGGAGACCGGCAGCGCGGCCCGCGGGAAGTGCAGGGCGCGCACGAGACCGAGGTTGCCGGAGATGGCCTTGGTGCCCGCCATGATCGAGCTCTGCGTGAACGTCCACACGAACACGCCGGTGACCAGGAACGGGACGAAGTCCTCCACGCCCCGGCTGGTGTTCATCAGCATGCCGAAGATGAAGTAGTACACCGCCGCGTTGAGCAGGGGCGTCATCACCTGCCAGACCTGACCCAGTTTGGCCTGGCTGTACTGGGCGGTGAGCTTGGCGGTGGCGAAGGCGGTGATGAAGTGCCGGCGTGCCCACAGCTGGCGGACGTACGCGGGCAGGGACGGGCGGGCGCCGCTGACCGACAGACCGTGGCGGGCGGCGAGGGCCGCGAGGTCGTGGTCGGCGGCGGGGGCGGCCGGGGCCGCTTTCGAGGGCGGTGTGTGGAGGGCCTGACTCACATCCGCTGCTTTCAGCTCGAGGGGAGGGGTGGGGGGCGCCCGTCGTCCACCCGGGTGACGTGTGTGCTGTTCACCTGGGTGACCTTGTGCGTTCACTTACGTCGGGACGGGACCGTATCGTCGTCTCGCGAGCGTAGGGCGTGACGACGTCGGAACGCAACCGTTCCGTCGTCACGCCCCTATGCTTGGCTCGCATGACGACCAACGCCGACGAGCCGCAGCCGCGCCCGCGCCGCCGGGCCCCCGCCGGGGCGGCCGTGCTCCGCGAGGACGTGACGGAGGCCATCCGGGCGGCGGTCATCGGGGAACTCGTGGCGGTCGGCTACGCGCGGATGTCCATCGAGGGGATCGCGCGCCGTGCGGGCGTCGGCAAGACGGCCGTCTACCGGCGCTGGCGCTCCAAGCTGCACCTGGTGCTCGACATCGTCTCCGCACTCGCCGTGCAGGGCCTGCCCGCGCCCGACACCGGGTCCCTGGAGGGCGACCTGCGGCTGCTGTACGAGGTGACGTCCCGTGCCCTGCGCCACCCGGTGGCCTCGCAGGTCATCCCCGACCTCCAGGCGGAGGCGGCCCGCAATCCCGACATCGCGAAAGCCCTGCAGAAGACGTTGCGGGAGGGGCAGGACGGCGTCGCCAGCAAGATTCTCTCGGCGGCTGCGGAACGGGGCGAGCTCAGCCCCGCCGCCGACACCGACCTCGCCCTCGACCTGATCTCGGGCCCGCTGTACTGGCGCTCGGTGGTCGTCCGCAGCCCGAAGCTGCCCAAGGAGTACCTGGGGGCGCTGGCGCGGGCCACGGCGGAGGGGCTCAAGGCGTTGTGAGCGCGCGCCGCCGGCAGGACGGATCCCCGACGAGGACCCGTACTGCCGGCGCGCTCCCGGCGTGGAGGTGCGCGCCCTCCGCGTGTGGCGGCCCGTCGTGGGCCCGAGCGCCGAGGCCGGCGGCGGGCGGCACCCGGCCCCGGTCGTGGTGTCCGAGCGCCGGGGCCGGCGGGCGGCACCCGGCCCCGGTCGTGCTCAGTCCCGCGCCGCCCCCGGGTGCAGCCGGACCCAGCCCGCCCACGCGGACGCGATCATGTCGTCGACGTCGTACTTGGCCTTCCAGCCCAGTTCCACCGAGGCCCGGTCGGCCGAGGCGACCACGCGGGCCGGGTCGCCGGGGCGGCGGGGGGTGACCGTCGCCGGGTGGTCGTGGCCGGTGACGGTGCTGATGCGGTCGATCATCTCGCGGACGGAGACGCCCTCGCCCCGGCCGATGTTGAGGGTGAGGGCGCGCCCGGGGGAGGCCGTCAGGGCGCGGGCCGCGGCGACGTGGGCCTCGGCCACGTCGACCACGTGGATGTAGTCGCGGACGCAGGTGCCGTCCGGCGTCGCGTAGTCGTCGCCGAAGACGCGCGGCGCGGCGCCCTCCGTCAGCTTCTCGAAGACCATCGGGACGAGGTTGTAGACGCCGGTGTCGGCGAGTTCCGGGCTCGCCGCGCCCGCCACGTTGAAGTAGCGCAGCGCCGCCGTGGACAGGCCTGCCGCCCGGCCGGTGGCGCGGACCAGCCACTCACCGGCCAGCTTGGTCTCGCCGTACGGCGACATGGGCAGGCACGGTGTCTCCTCCGTCACCAGGTCGACGTCGGGCATGCCGTACACGGCCGCGGAGGAGGAGAAGACGAAGGACGGCACGCCGGCCGCGGTGACCGCCTCCAGCAGGACGCGCAGGCCCTCGACGTTCTCCCGGTAGTAGTGCAGCGGCAGGTCCACCGACTCGCCGACCTGCTTCTTCGCCGCGAGGTGTACGACGCCGGTGACGGAGTGGCCGGTGAGGGCGCGCGCGACCCGTTCGCCGTCGAGGACCGAGCCCACCACCAGGGGGACGCCGTCGGGCACGCGCTCGGCGATGCCGGTGGACAGGTCGTCGTACACGACCGCCTTCTCGCCCGCCTCGGTCATCGCCCGTACGACGTGCGCCCCGATGTAACCGGCGCCGCCGGTGATCAGCCAGGTCATGTGTGGCCGTCCCCTCGTCAGTGGTCGTCGGTAGCCATGATCCGGCATTCGGTGCCCGGTGGGCACCGTACCCGTCAGGACGGGGCGGAGGGGGACTTCGGGACGTACGCGTCCAGGGAGGTCGTGAGCCGGTCGAGGCGCGAGCGCAGTTCCTGGATCTCCGCGAGGTCCAGGCCGGTCGCCGCGGCGATCCGGCGCGGTACCTCGCGGGCCCGCTCGCGCAGCGCCGCGCCCTGTGCGGTCGGCCGCACCTCCACGGACCGCTCGTCCCGCGCGCTGCGCTCCCGCCGGACCAGACCGGCCGTCTCCAGCCGCTTGAGCAGGGGCGAGAGTGTGCCGGAGTCGAGCCGCAGGTGCTCGCCGAGCTTCTTCACCGGCAGCTCCCCGTGCTCCCACAGCACCAGCATCACCAGGTACTGCGGGTAGGTGAGGCCCAGTTCCTTGAGGACCACGCGGTAGACGCCGTTGAAGGCGCGCGAGGCGGCGTTGAGCGAGAAGCAGATCTGCTGGTCGAGGCGGAGCCAGTCCGTTGCGGGCGTGGTCATGCCTTCAGCCTAACCGACGGTCTTTGCCCGTCACTGAATTGTGCACAACTGAATTGTGTGCTCTACTTGGCGTCGTCGGAACCTCTTCCCGACTCCGCACCCCCGCAATTCCTCGAGAGGGACGGTTTTCCCATGGACGCGCTCTACACCGCCGCCGCCACCGCCACCCACGGCCGCGACGGCCGCGCCGTCAGCTCCGACGGCAAGCTCGACCTCGCGCTCGGTGCCCCCGTGGAGCTGGGCGGCAACGGGCAGGGCACCAACCCCGAGCAGCTGTTCGCCGCCGGGTACGCCGCCTGTTTCGGCAGCGCCCTCGGCCTCGTCGGCCGGCAGGCGAAGGTCGACGTCAGCGACGCCGCGGTGACCGCCGAGGTCGGCATCGGCAAGCAGGGCGAGGGCTTCGCGCTCGCCGTCACCCTCCGGGTCGAGCTGCCCGAGGGCGTGGACGAGGAGACCGGCCGCACGCTGGTCGAGCAGGCCCACCAGGTCTGCCCCTACTCCAACGCCACCCGCGGCAACATCCCGGTCGACCTCGTCATCGAGTAGTCAGCCCCGGGCCCCGACCCGCGCCAGCACCTCTCCCGTCCGTTCGCTCCACGCCACCACCACCGCCTCCTCGGGCACCGGCTGCCAGCGGGTCAGCAGCAGCCAGCGGACGTGGTGGCGGCGGACGACGGCGGCGCGCTCGGCGCGGGTCGAGCCGGGCGCGAGGTAGGCCTCGACGTCGGCCACCCGCCGCCGGCGTTCCGCCTCGTCCAGCGACGGATCCGGCCAGGCGGGCGCCGCGAGGTTCGGCCCGTACCCGGCGATGGCGTGCCCGGCGTAGTAGCCGTCGGTGATCACGACCTCGCCGGGGCCGATGTGCCGGGCCGCCCACTCGTACGTCGGCCAGTGGGGCGGCTGCTCGAAGCCGACCGGGTCCAGCGCGCGCGGCACGACCGCCCCGGCATGGACGGTGAGGAACCCCAGCAGCGCCCCCGCGGCCGCGGTCCAGCCCAGTGCCGCGCGCCACCGCCCCCACGGCCGGGGCGCCGCCAGCTCCACCGCCAGGGCGAACTGCAGCGGCACCAGGGTGAGCCCGAGGATCCGGCCGTAGGTGTAGTGGCCGCTGAACCAGCCGTACGCCACCACCGCGCAGTCCAGCGCGCACATCAGCACCAGCGGATCCGACGGTGACCGGCGTCCGCGCAGCCACAGCGCCGGCAGCCCGAGCAGCGCCAGCCAGAACTCCCCGGGCAGGTGCAGGTACAGGATCCGGTGCATCCCGTCCACGCTGTCGTCGCCGGCCAGCGCGAACACGTCGAAGTACGGCCACGCCGCCGCCGACGCCGCCGCCACGGCGCCCGTCAGCGCCCACCGCCCGGCGACCGCCCCGCGCCACCCGCGCTGCCACCCGGTCACCAGCGCCACCGCGCCGAGCGCAGCCGCCACCGCCGTGATCGGGTGGACGAGGAGGACCAGGCCGTAGAGGAGGCCGAGCGCCGCGTACCCGGGCAGGCCGTGCAGTCCGCTCGGCCCCACGTACCGCACCCGGCGCGCGTCCCGTGCCCGCGCCCCGGTCAGCGCCCAGGCCCAGAACGTCAGCCCGATCGCGCACGCCGACGGGTAGCCGAGGTTTCCCGTCATCGACATCAGCCCGAGATAGCCGCTCCACCAGGCCCGCTCGGTGCCCCACAGCAGCGTCATCGCGCCCAGCGCCAGCACCGGCGCCCACGGCCGCGGGGTCAGGACCCGTACGAAGCGGCCCAGGCCGGTCAGCAGTACCAGCAGGTTCACCGGTCCGGTGAGCCGCACCACCTCCCAGCCGCCCAGCCCGGTCAGCCGGGCGAACAGGCCCTGCGCCACCGCGTACGGCGAGTAGTAGGCGCTTCCCGCGCCCGGCAGGTCGGCCATCGGGTGGCGGGGGTTCAGGAGGTCGGCCCTCAGGCGCTCCACGACGGCCGCGTGCTGGCCGGCGTCGCAGCACAGCGGCACCGCCCAGTACGCCAGTGACATCAGCAGGAAGAACAGGAAGCCGGCGGCCTGGTACGGGGTGGGGCGCCAGGCGCGGCCGCCGCGCAGCGCCGTCGCGCCGCGCACGGACCGCCGGACGGCGACGCCGGCACTCACGGAAGGGGTGAAAGGTGGGACATTCGGGGCATTTGCCGTATGTTCCCGTTGAGGTCAGTGAAATGACCCCGGTTCACCTCATCGAGTGACGCCCGGTGTGCGGAACCGAGTGACGCCCGGAGCGCGGATCACCGGGGCGCGCGAGCCCGGCCGGCACGCCCCTGCGCGGGCAGCGCCACCCGGCGCCGCACCCCCGGCTCCAGCAGCAGCGGCACCCCCACCACCGGCAGCAGCCACGCCAGCACGATCAGCCGCTCACCCCAGATGTTGATGTCCGGATGCCCCGCCTGGGTGAGGATCCCGGTGAACGCAGCCGCGGCCAGGAAGCCGCCGGCCGCGCCCCCGCGCCGCAGCGCACCCCACGCCCCGGCGGCCAGGGCCGCGACGAACAGCGGCTCCCGCGCCTGCCGGCGCAGCCACTCCACCCAGAAGTTGCCCTGCAACTGCCAGAACTCCGCCCACGGCCGCTCCCGGTCGGGCCGGGCGAAGTGGTCGGTGAGCAGGTCCTGCAGACTGTCGGTCTCGGAGGGGTAGTGCAGCAGCCGCGCCAGGGTCAGCGTGACGACGACGCCGGCCAGGCCGATCGCCGTGAGCGACAGCACCTCCCGGCCCGGTGGCCGGCCCCGCCGGTGCCGTCGCAGGGCGATCAGCGCGCCCGCCGCCGCCAGGCACAGCCCGAGGAACAGCGCCTGCGAGTGCTTGACCGTGAACAGCGCGAGCAGCGACCCGGCGACCAGGGCGAGCCCGGCCCGCGCACGCCCCGCCCGCAGCACCAGCGCACAGCCCCACACCGCCGCCAGGGTCAGCGCCATCAGCAGCCCCTCGGCCATCGGGCGCATGGCCGTCGTCCCGCACGGCAGCACGTAGTACAGCGCCTGCCCGGTCAGCGCGACCGGTACCGGCACGGACAGCGTGCGCAGGACCAGGAAGGCGAGGACGCCGCCCGCACACGCGATGACGACGCCCGCCGCCCACAGACCCCACGTCACCCCGAAGGCCGTGACGAACGGCACCAGGAACACCGGGTAACCGGGCCGCACCTCGAAGATCCGCATGAAGCGCTCCGGCATGAACGGCGTGGTGTGCCCGCCGGCCGTCCCGGCCGCCAGCCGCGGCTCCACCGCACGCCACTCCCGCTCCCGGCACGCGGCCATGACCGGTCCGGTGGGGTCGGGGCGATGGAAACGGACCACGTGCACGCTCTGGTCGCGGCGGGCCGCCGACGCCTCGCTCGCGCACGCGTAGTCGATGGTGGCCGCCGCCACCGCGCGCTCGCTCCCACCGCCGAGGCTCAGCGCGTACGACAGGTAGTTCTTGGAGTCGGGCGTGGCCCGGCCGGTGACGTTCGCGAGCTGGAGCAGGGCGAACACCGCGGCCAGGACGAGCACCCAGGTGCGCGGCCTCACGGGGAGGTCAGCACGTCGCGGCCGTCCGGCACGGCGCGGGCACCGGGGACGTGCAGGGCCCCGGGGGCGGGCATCGCCTCGCCCAGCATCAGCGTCCGGACCACCCGCTCGGCGGCCCGCCCGTCGTCGTACTCGCAGAACCGTGCCCGGAACGCGGACCGCAGCCGTGCCGCCTCCTCGTCCCGCCACGCACCGGAGTCCAGCAGCCACGCCAGTTCCCGGTAGGAGCGGGACACGTGACCCGGCGCCTCGGCGGTGATGTCGAAGTAGGCGCCGCGGCTCGCCGCGTAGGCGCCCCAGTCGTCGGCGTGGATCACGATCGGCCGGTCCAGGAGGGCGTAGTCGAACATCAGGGCGGAGTAGTCGGTGATCAGCAGGTCGGAGGCGAGCATCAGCTCCTCGACGTGCGGTTCGTCGGTCGCGTCGACCAGGACGCCCCGCCGGTGCAGCTCCGACAGGCCCATGCCGCGCGCCGGCCCGGTGGCGAGGGACGGATGGAGCCGCACCACCAGGGTGTGGCCGTCCCCGAGGTCGGCGGCGAGACGGGCCGGGTCGATCCGGTCGACGTGCCCGCCGCGCCGGTACTCACGGCGGGTCGGCGCGTACAGCACGAGGGTGTGGCCGTCGGGGACGCCGAGCCGCTCGCGGACCGCGCGGCCGTCCTCCGGGGCGGCGCCCACCAGCACGTCGTTGCGCGGACTGCCGGTGCGCACCGAGGTGAAGTGGCACGGGTACGCCCGCTCCCACACCCGTTCCGCGTACCGGCTCGCGACCAGGCTGTAGTCCCAGCGGTCGGCCCGGCGCAGCATCTGCGGCACGTCCAGGCCGTGCCGGGCACCGGGCCTGTCCAGCAGGTCGGCGCCCATGTACTTGAGCGGGGTGCCCTGGTGGGTGTGGATGTGGACGCTGCCGGGCCGCTTGGCCACGGCACCGGGCCAGTTGACGTTGTTGACGAAGTACGTGGCCCGCTCGGTGATCCGGCGGTAGGCCGCACTGCCGAGGACCACGTGTTCGGTGTCCGGCGGCAGCACGGCCCTGTCCGCCGCGCACTCCTCGTCGCGCACCACCCACACCCCGCGCAGGTGCGGGGCGATCTCGCGCGCCTTGCGGTGGATCGCCGCGGGGTCGCCGAGCACCCCCCGGTGGGAGAAGGCCGAGTAGACGACGAGGCCGGGATCCAGCGGACGGCGGATGTTCACCGCGCCGCGCACCCGCCCCAGACCCCCGCCGGCCGCTTCCTGCGCCCGCCGCGCCCGCCGCGCCAGTTCCCGGCCCGCCCTCCCGGACTGCCGCCGCAGCCGGTAGGCCGCGTACCCGAGGGCCCCGCAGTCCAGGACGCGCAGTTCGGCCGGGACCTCGGCGCCCTCCGGCCGGTACGCGCGGAACATCTCGGCGGTGCGGAGGAAGAACTCGGCCCTGTCGCCCGGGGGCAGCCGGTCCGGCTTGGACAGGATGTCCAGGCAGTGCTCGCCCATCTTGGTGTGCAGGAACGGCCGCCACCGGGCCAGGTGCGGGCGGGCGTCGAGGAACGCGAAGACCCGCTCGTACTGCGCGTGGACGTCGAAGTGCTTGCGGCTGGTGGTGGACAGGATGTTGCCCTGGCGGCGCTGCCGGTAGTTGAGGCAGATGCGGTCCAGCGTGGCGATCCGCCCGGCGCTGAACATGACCGGGAAGGTCCAGGGCGTGTCCTCGTAGTAGCCCGGCGGGAAGGTGAAGCCCTCCCGCTCCACGAAGTCGCGCCGGTAGACCTTGTTCCACACCACCATCAGCAGGTCGAGGATCCCGGGGTGTTCGGCCGCGGTGAAGGTGCCGTCGCCGGCCTCCGCCAGCACCCCGGCCAGCACGTTGCGCCGGGTGCCTCCCCACCAGTAGGTGCGCGCGTAGTCGAAGACCAGGACGTCCGGGTCGGCCGTCTCCGCCAGGCGGTCGGCCATCGCGCGCAGGGCGCCCGGGGTGAGCGTGTCGTCGCTGTCGAGGAAGAAGAGGTAGTCGCCGGTGGCGTGCGGCATACCGGCGTTGCGGGCCCGGCCGAGGCCGGCGTTCTCCTCCAGGTGCAGCACGCGCACCCGCTCGTCGCGGGCGGCGTACTCGTCGAGGATCGCGCCCGAGCCGTCCGGCGAGCAGTCGTCGACGGCGACGACCTCGATGTCCCGGTAGGACTGGTCCAGGACCGAGTCGAGGCACTCGCGCAGGAAGCCCTGCACCTTGAAGCAGGGGATGATGACGCTGAAGCGGGGCACTGCGGAGTCAGCTCCTTGCGAAGGTGGCGGCGGCGGGGGCGGGGACGCGCTCCGCGAGCGGGGTCACGGGCGGCAGGGCCTCGGGCGGCTCGCCGAGCAGCACCCGGCGTACGACGCGCTCGGCGGCCCGGCCGTCGTCGAACTCGCAGAACCGCTCCCGGAACGCCGCCCGCAGCGCCGCCGACTCCGGCCCCGCGTACGAGCCGTCGCCGAAGACGCGGGCCAGTTCCTCGGGCGTCCGCACCACCGGGCCGGGCGGCGCCGCCATCAGGTCGAAGCAGACGCCGCGGGTCTCCCGGTAGACGTCCCAGTCGTCGGCGTACACGACGATCGGCCGGTCCAGGTTGGCGTAGTCGAACATGATCGACGAGTAGTCGGTGACCAGCGCGTCGGCGGCCAGGCACACGTCCTCGGAGGAGCGGTGCGCGGTGACGTCGATGACCCGGCCGGTGCTCCGCGCACCACCCCGGTCGTAGAAGTAGTGGGCGCGCAGCAGCACCACCACGTCCTCGCCGGCCGCCTCGCAGAACGCCTCCAGGTCCAGGCCGCCAGTGCCGAAACCGGCCTCGTAGTCCCGGTGCGTGGGCGCGTACAGCACGGCCGTCGCCCCCTCGGGGACGCCCAGCTCGCGCCGGACGCGGGCGACGTCGCCGGCGGTCGCCGTGCAGTAGACGTCGTTGCGCGGATAGCCGTACTCCAGCTGCTCGTAGGAGCCGGGGAAGGCGCGCTCCCACGTCTGGGTGGAGTGGCGGTTGGAGGACAGGTTGTAGTCCCAGCGGTCCACGCGGCCCAGCAGCTTGGCGAAGCTGCCGCTGGCCGCGGCCACCACGGGGTACGTCGACTGGTCGACGCCCATCGTCTTCAGGGGGGTGCCGTGCTGCGTCTGCAGGTGCACGCTGCCGGGCCGCTTGACGACGTCGTCCGCGAAGTTGGCGTTGTTGACCAGGTACGTGGCGCGGGCGAGCACGTCCCAGTAGCGCGGGCTGCCGATGACGGCGTGGTCGACGTCCTCGGGGACCGTGTGCGCCTGGTCCGGCTCGACCAGGAACACCGACCGCAGGTGCGGGGCGAGTTCGCGGGCCTTGGCGTGGATCGCCGCCGGGTTGCAGGCGTAGCCGCGGCCCCAGTAGGCGCAGTACACGACGAGGTGGGGGTCCAGCGGGCGGCGCAGCCGGCGGCGGTAGCGCAGGCGGGTGCGCAGTCCGTGCGGGCGCGGCAGGTGACGCAGGACGCCGGCCGCCGCCCGGTTCGCGGCGCGCAGGGCGCGGAAGGCGGCGTACGACCCGGACGCCAGCAGCCGGTGCTGCACGCCGAGCCGGCCGCCCGGAGGCACGAAACCGGCGGGGCGGTGGCGCCGGTAGAGGTGGCTCGCCCGGCGGAAGAAGGCGCGGCGCCCCCGGCGCGTCAGACGCCGGGGATGCGTGGCGGTCTTCAGGATCATGGCGAAGAGCTCCTCGAACAGCGGACCGCGCCGCTCGGCCGGCAGCCCCCGTTCGGTGGCGTGCGCGAGCGCCAGTTCGGCCTGGTCGAGGAGGTCGGCGTGGTGCTCGCCGGGCAGGTTCAGCCGGCTGCCCTGCCGCCGCACCAGATGCCGTACGACCACGGAGCGCAGCACCGCCACCCGCTCGGCGCGCGCCGCGACGAGGGCGCCGAAGCCGATGTCCGTGAAGTGCCCGTCGGGGAACGCCAGGCGCCGCTCGGCGAGGAAGGTACGGCGGTACACCGCGCTCCACGCGGGCAGCCGCACGCCGGTGAGGTGCGGGGCGCGGCCCGGGGCGAAGACACCGTCCGGGGCCTTGGCCAGCAGCGGGGCGGCCGGATGGGTCGCCTCGCCCTCCCACCAGGGCACCCGCTCGTGTCCGACGTACAGCACGTCGACGCCGCCGGTGTCCGCCAGCCGCGCGTCCAGCGCCGCCAGCGCGCCCGGCACGAGGACGTCGTCGCCGTCGAGGAACAGCAGGTACGCGCCGGTCGCCGCCCGCATCCCGGTGTTGCGCGCCCCGGCCAGCCCGGCCGACGGCGGCGAGTGCACGGGCGCCACCCGGGAGTCCCGCTCGGCGCGCTCCGCCACGACGTCCGCCTCGGCGCGGTCGGGGGCGTCGTGGACGGGGATCAGCTCGAAGTCGCCGAAGGACTGGGCGAGGACCGAGTCCAGCGCCTGGGACAGCCGCCCCGCGACCCCATGGGACGGGACGATGATGCTGAAGCGGGGCATGCTGCTCTTTCTCTCGTTCTCCTGGTCGCACGGGAGCCGTCCGTCCGACGGGAGCCCCCCGTCCGACGGAAGCCCTCCGCCGGACGGGAGCCCTCCGCCGGACGGAAGCTGCCCGTCCGGCGGACGTCACCCCCCGCCGCCCCCGCCGGCCGGCGGCCCGGCCGTCCCGTCGGCCGCCAGGTGGGCGGCCGGGTCGGAGTGGGCCGCGACGAGGTGCGGGGCATACGGACTCCCAGAGGACAAACGGCGGTCAGAGGCTGTCGGTGACGGTGCGGAGCCCGGCGGGTTTCGGCACGGTCGCCAGCGGGGTGCGGGTGAGGGCCGCGGACGGGGGACCCCCCGCTCGGGCGAGGCCGAGAACGGGGGAGGAGGGCGCCGGCCGGCGCTCGGCGAGCGGCACGACGGGCGGCAGGTCCGTCTCCCCGAGCACCACCCGGCGTACGACGCGCTCCGCGGCGCGGCCGTCGTCGTACGGGCAGAACCGCTCGCGGAAGGCGGCCCTCAGCCGGTCGGACCGGGGTCCGCACCAGTGGCCGCCGGCGAAGACGTCGATCAGCTCGTCCTCGTCCCGCGCGATCGCGCCCGGCGGGAAGGAGCGCAGGTCGAAGTAGGTGCCGCGGGCCGCCTCGTACGCCTCCGGCTCGTCGGCGTGGAGCACGATCGGCCGGTCCAGGCCCGCGTAGTCGAACATCAGCGCCGAGTAGTCGGTGACGAGGGCGTCCGAGGCCAGGCAGAGCGATTCCACCCGGGGATGGCCGCTGACGTCGAGGACGCGGCCCCGGGACTCGGCGAGCGGACCGCCGTGCCGGGGATGGGCGCGGGCCAGCACCATGAAGCGGGGGCCGAGACGGGTGATGACGCGCTCCAGGTCCAGGGCGACGCGCTGGGTGCGGCGGTAGTCGCGGTGGGTGGGCGCGTACAGGATCGCGACGGTGCCCTCGGGGATGCCGAGGCTCTCGCGCAGCCGCGCCACGTCCGCGGCCGTCGCCCGCTGGAGGACGTCGGTGCGGGGCTGGCCGCACTCCAGCGTGGTGTAGCCGCCGGGGTGGACGCGTTCCCAGGTCAGGGTGGAGTGGCGGTTGGCGGAGACGACGTAGTCCCAGGAGTCGACGTCGCGCAGCAGCCGGGCGAAGTCGGTGCCGGCCGCGGCGGCCGGGCGCTCCTGGAGGTCCAGGCCCATGTGCTTGAGGGGTGTTCCGGCCTGCGTCTGGATCAGGACCTGGCCCCGGCGTTTGACCAGGCCGGCGTCGAAACCGGTGTGGTGCACCAGGTAGCGGGAGCGGGCCAGCGCCGTCCAGTAGGCGGCCGTGCCGGGGACCAGGCGGCGCGTGCCGGGCGGGATCGTGTGGTGGTGCGCGGGGGCGGCGGCCCACGCCGTGCGCACGTGCGGCGCGAAGCTGCGGAACGCCTCCTCCAGCGCGCCCGGGTTGCAGCCGTGCCCCCGGTCCCCGTCACCGGCGAAGACGGCACGGTCGGCGCGCAGGGGGAGGCGGCGCTGGACGCGGTAGTGCAGGCGGAGGGTGACGGCCCGCGCGGTGCGCAGCAGCTGGGCGGTGCCCTTCACCGTCCGGTGGCGCAGGGCCGACGCCAGCCGCAGGGCCTCGTAGGTGCGGCGCAGGCCGAGCCGGAGCAGGGCGTGGCGCAGGCGCACCGGCAGCGGGGCGGGGGCGCCGGGGACCCGGTAGCGGCGGCAGTGGACGCGGGCCCGGCGCAGGAACTCGCCGCGCAGGGAGCGGGGGAGGCGGTCGGGGCGGGTGAACACCGTCGTCAGGTGGTCGGCCATGCGGCGGAACAGCACCGGCCGCCAGTGCTCCAGCTCCGGGGCCGACTCCAGGAACGCGAAGACGCGGTCGTACTGCGCGAAGACGTCGAGGTGCCGTGGGCTTGGTGTGCCCAGGATGCTGCCCCGCCGGCGCTGCCGGTAGTGGACGCAGACCCGGTCCAGGGTGGCGATGGACCGGGCCGTCATCAGGACCGGGTACGTCCACGGCGTGTCCTCGTAGTAGCCGGGCGGGAAGGTGAACCCCGCGCGCTCGGCGAACTCCCGCCGCACCGCCTTGTTCCAGGCCACCATCAGCAGCCGGAGCAGCCCCGGCCGGTCGGCGAGCCGGAACGGTGCCGGGCCCTCTTCGGTGAGGTGCGCGGCGGCCTGGTTGCGGACCGTCTCGCCCGACCAGTGCGTGCGCGCGTAGTCGTAGACCAGGACGTCCGGTTCGCCGGTCTCCTTCACCCGGTCGGCGACGGCCCTGAGCGCGTCGGGGGTGAGGGTGTCGTCGCCGTCGAGGAAGACCAGGTAGTCGCCGCTCGCCCGCTCCATCCCGGCGTTGCGGGCGGCTCCCAGGCCCTCGTTCCCGGGCAGGTGCACGGCGCGTACGCGCGGGTCGCGGGCCGCGAACTCGTCGGCGATCGCGCCGCAGGCGTCGGGGGAGCAGTCGTCGACGACGATCAGTTCGAGGTCCGGGTACGACTGGGACAGCACCGACTCCAGGCACGCGTGCAGATACGCCTGAACCTGGTACGCGGGGACGATGACACTGAACCTGGGCACGGGGCATCCATGGGTCGGCGGGGCCGGCGGAGTCGGCGCGGGCGTTCGGCCCGGGAACGGCCGGTGGAGTGACTTGGTTACGTTCCCTGCGGCATTCGGGGGACCCCGTGCACGGGGAGGAGCCCGGTACGCGAGAGGGGGCCGGCCGGTGTCCGGCCCGCCCCCTCAAGAGTGCTTCCCTGTCGGCTACTTGACGGCGCCCGCCATCACGCCGGAGACGAACTGCCGCTGGAACGCGAAGAACACGGCCAGCGGGATCACCATGGAGATGAACGCTCCCGGCGCCAGTACGTCGATGTTGTTGCCGAACTGCCGTACCTGGGTCTGCAGGGCGACCGTGATCGGCTGGCTCCCGGAGTCCGAGAAGATCAGCGCGACCAGCATGTCGTTCCACACCCACAGGAACTGGAAGATGCCGAGGCTCGCGATCGCGGGCCCGCCCAGCGGCATCACGACCCGGACGAACAGCCGCAGTTCACCCGCGCCGTCCAGCCGTGCCGCCTCCAGCAGCTCTCGCGGGATCTCCGCGAAGAAGTTCCGCAGCAGGAACACCGCGAAGGGCAGGCCGAAGCCGACGTGGAACAGGATCACCCCGACGACGGACCCGAACAGGCCGATCGTGCCGAAGAGTTCGGCGATCGGGATCAGCGCGACCTGGACGGGCACGACGAGCAGCCCGACCACGGCCAGGAACCACCAGTCACGGCCCGGGAACTCCATCCACGCGAAGGCGTAGCCCGCCAACGACCCGATGACCACGACCAGGACCGTCGCCGGGACCGTGATCATCACGGTGTTGAGGAGGGAGGAGGTGATGTCGCCGTTCCTCAGCAGCTCCTCGTAGCTCTGGAAGGTGAGCTGGGACGGCTTGGTGAAGACCTCCCACCAGCCGCTCGCCGCCATGTCCCGGGGCGTGCGCAGCGACGACAGCAGCAGACCGATCGTGGGGACCAGCCAGAACAGGCCCACGACGATCAGGAACACCCGGACCAGCCCGCCGCTGACGCCCTCGGCGAGCCGCGAGCCCAGCGACCGCTTCGCCTTGCGGGCCGTCCCGGGTGGTGCCGGCGCCGTCTTCGTGAGGGAGCCCGCGTCCGTGGTCATCGCCGCACCTCCCGCCTGAGCCGCCGTACGTTGAACCACATCACCGGGATGACCAGGAGCAGCAGGAACACCGCGATGGCACTGGCGATGCCCGGCTGGTCCGAGGCGAAGCCCTTGCGGTACAGCTCCAGGGCGAGCACGTTCGCGTCGTCCTGGGAGGAACCGGGCGCGATGATGAAGACCAGGTCGAAGACCTTCAGCACGTTGATCATCAGGGTGACGACGACGACCGCGAGGACCGGTGCGAGGAGCGGGACCGTGACCCGTCTGAAGACCTGCCACTCGTTGGCGCCGTCGACCCGGGCCGCTTCGAGGAGTTCCCGGGGCACCCCCGCCAGCCCGGCCGCGATCAGCACCATCGCGAAGCCCGCCCACATCCACACGTACGACCCGATGATGGCCGGGGTGACGAGGGAGGGGCCGAGCCAGTCCAGGCCGTTGTACGGCTCCTTGAAGTTGTCGGCGGGGAGCCTGAGCTGCGCCCCGTCGGCCGCCGCGGGGAGCGTGAAGGTGCCGTCGCCCGCCGCCGTGGTCTCCGCGACGACCTCGCCGTCCTTCACCGCCTCGATCTTCATCCCGGCGTAGCCCAGCTCGGCCGCGTCGACGCCGTTGAGCTTGCCGACGCCCTTGCCGCGGGTGAAGTCCTGCCAGGTGGTACCGGTGATCTTCCCGTCCTCGGGTTTCGCAGGTGCGGCCTTCTCCGCGCCGTCCGGCATCACGTCCGGGGCGACGCCCACGAGGGGGAGGACGACCGTCTCGCCCGCGCTCACCGGCTGCCTGGTGATGAACGCGCCGCCGCCGGCCGGCTCCAGCGGCGACTCGCGGCCCGGGTGCGCCTTCGGGAACGCGGACGACTCGGCGAACGTGTCGTGCACCCCGACCCACACCGCGTTCGCGACGCCCTTGTCCGGGTCCTGGTCGTACACCAGCCGGAAGATGATCCCGGCGGCCAGCATCGAGATGGCCATCGGCATGAAGACGACCAGCTTGAACGCCGTTCCCCAGCGCACCCGTTCGGTCAGCACCGCGAAGACCAGGCCGAGCGCGGTGGCGACCGTCGGGGCGAACACCACCCAGATGACGTTGTTCTTCAGGGCGGTGCGGATGCCGTCGTCGGTGAACAGCGCCCGGTAGTTGTCGACTCCGGCGAAGGAGTCGCCGGACTGGTCGTAGAAGCTGCGGATCAGCGAGTACCCGATCGGGTAGACCACGAGCGCGCCGAGCAGTACCAGGGCGGGCAGCAGGAACAGGGCCGCCACGGTCCTGCGGGTGCCGGTCACGCTCTTGCGCGATTCGGGGGCGGCAGGGCCCGGTGAGGCCCCTTGGGAGGCTCCTGCCGCCGTGGCCGACGCCATCGCGTCAGCCTCCGTAGGCGGCGGCCGCGTCCGCCTCCAGCCGCTGCTGCGTGCCCGCGATGTCCTTCGGGTTCTTCAGGAAGTCCTGCAACGCCTTCCACTCGCCCTTGCCGGGCGTGCCGCCGAAGGCCTGCGGGGCCTGGTCCGACATGTCGAAGCGGAAGTCGTCACCGGCCGCGACCAGCGCCTCGGCGATCTTCCTCTGCACGTCGTTCGGGTACGCCGACGCGTCCAGGTTCTTGTTCGGCGAGAGGTAGCCGCCGAGCTTCGCGTGGATCGCCGCCGCGTCCGGGGAGGCCAGCCAGGTGGCCAGCGCCTGCGACGCCTTCGAGTCCTCCAGGATCACGGCCGCGTCACCGCCGGAGACCACCGGCGCGGTGTCGCCGACCGCCGGGAACGGGAACACCTTCGCGTCCGTGCCGACCTTCGCGTCCGTCTCGCCGATGTTGACCTGCACGAAGTCGCCCTCGTAGACCATGCCCGCCTTGGGCTGGTCGCCGCCGGTGAAGGTCTGCGTCACCGAGGCCGGGAACTCCGTCTGCAACGCGCCGGCCGCGCCGCCCGCCACGTAGTCCTTCTTGCCCCAGATCTCGGCGAGGGTGGTCAGCGCCTCCTTCACGGACGGGTCGGTCCACTTGATCTCGTGCCTGGCCAGCTGGTCGTACTTCTCCGGGCCCGCCTGCGAGAGGTAGACGTTCTCGAACCAGTCGGTGAGGGTCCAGCCGTCCGCGCCGCCGACGGAGAACGGTGCGACACCGGAGTCGTAGACCGTCTGCGCGGCGGTGAGCAGCTCGTCCCACGTCTTGGGCTCGGCCGCGCCCGCGTTCTCGAAGACCTGTGCGTTGTACCAGATCAGGGACTTGTTCGCGGCCTTGTAGTAGACGCCGAACTGCTTGCCGGCGACCTTGCCGATGTCCTGCCAGCCCTGCGAGTAGTTCTCCGCCAGCTCCTTGGTGGCCTCGGTGCCCAGCGGCTTGGCCCAGCTCTTCTCCACGGCCTGCTTGATGGCGCCGGGCTGCGGGAGCATCGCCACGTCCGGCGGGGCGCCGCCCGCGATCTTCGAGCCGAGGAAGTTGATGATCGGGTCCTGGGCGGGCACGAAGGTCACCTTGGCGCCGGTGCGCTTCTCGAACTCCGCGAGGACCTTCTTGAAGTTCTCCTGCTCGGCGCCGGTCCAGACGGCGGCGACCTCCAGGCTCTCGCCGTCCAGCCGGGGGAGGGTGACGGTGGCGGCCGGCTGCTTGCCGCCGTCGCCCTGACCGTCCGTGTCGCCGCTGCCGTTGTCGTCGTCGCCGCCGCACGCGGTGAGCGAGAGCGCGAGGGCTCCCGCGGCGAGGGCGGCGGCGGCCCGGACGGACCTCTTCCCGGCCCTGTCCGTGGCCCCGCCCGCGGCCCTGCTCGTGACCTTCCTGACGGCCCTGCGTGTCCGCATGGTGCTGCTCGTGCGCATCACTGCCCCGTTCTTCGTTCCTCGTCGAACGTCCGGCGCTGTCCCGTGGGCTCTGGTGTACGCCAGGGGGGTGAGGGCGGCAAGAGCGCCTCCGCTGTCGAGCGGGGGATCGTGACCGCGTCGTGACTCGTCGGGCGGTGTCCGTCCGGCGGTCGTGCCGTGGCCGCGGAGCACGGAGGTCACGCGGAGGGGCCGGGACCGGTCGCCGGGTGAGGCCGCGGGGGCCGCTCGCAGGCTGCCGCCCGCCCCGGGGAGCGCGCCGCTGACCGGCCGGAGGGCTCCACCGTCCCACGCGGGCCCGGTCTCCCCGGGGCGCGGCCGTGACCGTGTCCGCCGGCCGCGGCGTCAGGGCCGGGCTGTCGGGGAGGCCGGGCCGGCCTTCCGTTCGCCGGGTCTGCCGCCGAGGCCGCGGAGTGTCCCCGCGGTACGCCGGCCATCGTCCGCGCCCCCGCCGGGCCCGCCCGCGCCGAGCAGTGCGTGCCCGCGGGCTCGCCGCGCCCGGGCCTCGTGGACGGCGGCGGCGAGATCGTGACACGCCCCGGTCACAGCAGCGACGGCACCTCCGACGCCGCGACCTGCCGCGCCGCCCGCTCCAACGCGCTGGCCAGCAACGCCAGGTCCGTCGGCCCGTTCCCCAGCTCGCGCACCGGCCGCTGGGCGGGCGGGTCGCCCATGCGGTGCCACTCCAGGGGGACCACCGTGGGCCGCAGGGTCGCCGTGCGCGGGATGCGGCCCGTGACCCGGCCGCCCTGGAACGGCACGGCCCGTCCGTCCGGGCCGGCCAGCCGACCACGCCCCGGCACGGGTTCGTCCGGGCCGGGCGACGGAGCGTCGAGCGCGACGCGCAGGGTGGCGCGGAGCGCGGGTTCCGTCTGGGCCGTACGGCCGCCGGGCGCGGTGGCGGCCACCAGGTGCACGCCCAGCCGCTCGCCCTCCCGCGCGACCGATTCCAGTGCCCGCATCACCGACCCCGCCGCGGGCCGTCCGGGGGAGCCGAGCGGGGGAGTGACCAGGGCGTCGAGGTCGTCCACGACCACGACGAGGCGGGGGAGCGGGGGCGCCGCCCCCGCCCGGCGCCGGACCGCGCCCGGTCGCAGCCGCAGCGTGGAACTGGGAGGTGACTCGACGTCCCCGGAATCGGATATCGCCGCGGGGCCGGGCGCGCCCGCGGCCGTGCGCTGGGCGACCATCCGGCCCGACACCTCGCGCCCGGTGTGCCACTCGGTGAAGTCCGCCCGCCCGAGCAGCTCGGCGCGCCGCTTCAGCTCGGCGCTCAGGGACTGCGCGAACTCCCGCATGCGAACGGGGTCGTTGGCGGTGAGGTGGGTGGTGACATGGGGTACGTCCGTACAGACGCGCAGTCCCTCCCCGTGCCCGCCGCCGCCCGAGCCGACGCTGTCCCGGCCGTCCATCAGGACGATGCCGAGGCGGTCGGGGCGTTCGGCGGAGGCGAGCGAGGCGACGAGCGCCCGCAGCAGCTCGGTGCGGCCGCTGCCGGGCGGGCCCTCGATCAGCAGGTGCGGTCCCTCGGCGGCGAGGTCGACCGTGACCGGGCCGCGAGGTCCGGCGCCCAGCACGGCCTGGGCGCGTCCGCCGGGGACCTCCGTGTCGTCGGCGGCGTCGGCCCACCGGGCCATCAGGGAGGCCGGGGTGGCCCGGGCGAGGCCCAGCTCGTCGAGGAGCCGGGCCGCCTGGGGCAGCGGCGCGGACACGCGGGCGTGCCGGTCGCCGACCGTGCCGTCGGTGCGCAGCGGGGCGAGGGCGCGCGCGAACCGCTCGGCCCAGGCGAGGGAGACGGCGTCGACCGTGCCGAGGGTGCCGTGCCCGACCGGGCCGGCGGAGGCGTCCGGAGCGCCCTGGGAGGTGCCGGTGCGCGCGACGCGCAGCAGGCGCAGGGCCGTTGCCACGTCGCCGCTGAGCAGCGCCACGGCACCGCACTCCCGGAACACCGACGACACCGCGCAGGCGGCCTCGTACGTCTCCGTCACCGGGGACGTCGGGGAGGCGGCGGCCGTCTCGGCGAGGCACAGGACGTGGATGCCGGCCCGCGGGCCCTCCAGGGCCAGCCGCGCCACCGCCTCGCGCACGTCGGCACCGCCGGGGTCCCCGTCGACGACGACCACGGTGTACGGCCCGGCGAAGCCGCCGGCCGGGTCGGTCCCGTCGTCGGCCCGCGCCCAGGAGGGCTGCCGGGTACCGGCCGTGGTCGCGGCCTGCCGCGGGTCCTGCCGTACGTCCTGCGCGGGAGCCGTCGGCTGGGCCGGGATCGTGCCGGCGGGGGCCGGCCGCCGTGCTCCGGTCCGGGCGTCCGTCAGGTGGTCCTCCAGGCGGCGCAGGAGTTCGCCCGCGCGGGCGGCGGCCTGCTCGCGGTCGTAGGCCAGCAGCAGGCGGCAGTCCTGGCCGTGTCCCGGGCGCAGCTGCGGCAGCCAGCCCAGCCACGACCACTCCGCGACCCGCTCGGCGAGCGGACGGGAGCGGTCCGCGCTGACCAGGACGATCTCCAGGACGTCCGCGGAGTGCAGCGCGGCGAGCTGGGCGAGCACCGACCGGGCCAGCCCGGCGAGCCGCGCGCGCGGCCCGGCCAGCCCGAGCGCCCCGACCTCGCGCAGTCCGGCGGTCACCGGGACCGCGGGCAGCGGCACGTCGCCGCCGGGCGCCACCCGGTCGGCCGTGCCGAGCCGCACGGTGAGCGCCTCCGGGTGGCCCGGGCCGCGCTCCCACAGCCGCGGCCCCGGTCCGAGCGCCGTCAGCAGCAGCGAGGCGGGGTCCGGCCAGGTCTCCGGCGCGCGGGGGACGCCGGCCGGGGCCGTCGGCGCCGGTCCGGCGGGCTCCTCGTCGTACGCGTACGCACCGGACCCGACGGTGTCCTGGGGGCCGCCGCGGCCTCCGGCCAGCCGCCGCGCCCACGCGCCGAGGCCGCCGCGCCTGCGCACGCCCGGGGGGACGTCGGTGCCGCGCAGGGGCGTGCCCTTGCGCCCGGTGCCGCCGTCCGGACCGGGGGCGCCGGGGGCCTCACCGAAGGCACCGGAGGGAGCCGCCTCGAAGGCGTCCCGTCCGTGGGCGCCCGCCGCATACGCGCCGGCGTCGGGTGTGCCCGCTCGGTACGCCCCCGCGCCGTAGGTGGTCGCGCCGGAAGCGCCTCCGTGCGTCGCGTCTCCTGCCGGGGCCGGCCGGGGGACGCCCGCCGTGGGGCCCGTGCCGTGGCTCTCGATGCGCGGTGCGCCGCCCTGTCCGGGGACCTGGTGCGGGTCGGGCCGGGCCGCGGCGGTGCCGTGGGCGTGGTGTGTGAGCCCGGCCGGGCGGTTCCGGTCCGCGGGCCCGGCCCCGCCGGTCCGGGCCGTCCCGGTGCCGGACCCGCGCGGGGGGCCGTCCGCCTCCCCGGCCGTCCGTTCCGCCCGTTCCGTCCGCGGGGCACTGCCCGTGCCCCGTGCCGGGCGGCCGGTGCCGTCCGTGGGACCGCCCGCGCGTGCGGGACGGCCCGGCTCACCGCCCGTGCCGGCGCGGTCCCCCTCCCCGTCGGCCACGCGCGCGTGCGCCACCTCGTCCCCGGCGGCGGCCCTGCCGGCGCCCGGCGACGGGGACGCCGCCGCACCGGACAGCCGTACGTGCCCCTCCCCGTCCGGTGTCGTCGCCACCCGCGCCACCGCACCCCGGGGGACCGGCACGAGCCGCAGGGCCGACTCGCCGATCCGCAGCAGCGACCCCGGCGCGAAGCGGACCGGGCGGCTGCCCACGCGGGTGCCGTCCAGGGTGGTGCCGTTGGTGGAGCCGAGGTCGGCGACCGAGACGCGGCCGTCGGGGGCGACGGTCACGGCGCAGTGCGTCCTGGAGACGTCCGGGTCGTCGAGCGCGACGTCGGCGTCGGCGGAGCGGCCGAGCCGGACCTGGCCGCCGTGCAGCAGGTGGACGCCGCCCGCGTCGGGGCCGGCGACGACGTGGAGCTGGGCCGGGACGTCGGCCGGTTCGGCGTGCGGGTCGGGCTCGCCCGGGGCGCCCAGGCAGAGCACGGCGCCGTCGGTCAGCGGGGGCTCGCCCAGGGTGCTGCGCTGGGCGTCGAGCCGCTGCGCGCCGGCGTGGAGCACCACCTGGCCGGAGCCCGGAGCCTCACCGCCGGGGAGCGCGGCGGCCAGCGCGGAGGCGACCGCGGCCAGGGCCGTGCCGGCCGGCGCGGTGACCAGCACGTCGCAGCTCGCGGCGCGGCCCCCCACCGAAGCATGCGGGCCCAGCGGGTCTACGACGGTCAGCCGGATCTGCATCGCCGTCAGCGGTCCCTTCGCGCGGGCGCCCGCGCGCCGGGGACAGAAGTTGTTCACCACGGTCCCCCACCGCGGACTTCCCCCACCGCCACACGAGCACGTCGGCCAGTACTGCACGCATCCTCGCACCTGCCACGGACAACGCGCCCGTCGCCCGCCGTCAAATGATCTTGATTGGTCGGCTCTGCCCGCAAAAATGCCCGACAGGTGTCACGGCGGTGATCGAACGGCGTCCACTTGAGATCGGTCACGTCCGGGCCCGGCAACCAACGGACCGGGTCGCGCGTCTTCCCCCCGAACCCGCCGGAAGCGGAACGTGCGCCGGAAGCGGAACGTGCGCGGAAGCGGAACGTAAGGCGCACCGGCGGACCAATGGGAACCACAGGACGACGACAGCCCGGTGCCCGCAGCGCGGCACTACAGTGGGGCGGAAAAGTCAGCGAGCAACAGGGAGCGCATGACGTGCGGCCGGTAGGCAGCAAGTACCTCCTCGAGGAGCCCCTCGGTCGCGGTGCCACGGGCACCGTCTGGCGCGCCCGCCAGCGGGAGACCGCGGGCGCCGAGGCGGCCGTGGCCGGGCAGCCCGGCGAGACCGTCGCGATCAAGGTCCTCAAGGAGGAGCTCGCGAGCGACCCCGACATCGTGATGCGCTTCCTGCGGGAGCGCTCCGTCCTGCTGCGGCTGACCCACCCCAACATCGTCCGGGTCCGCGACCTGGTCGTCGAGGGTGAGCTGCTGGCGCTCGTCATGGACCTCGTCGACGGTCCGGACCTGCACCGCTACCTGCGCGAGAACGGGCCGTTCAGCCCGGTGGCCGCCGCCCTGCTCACCGCGCAGATCGCCGACGCCCTCGGCGCCAGCCACGCGGACGGTGTCGTCCACCGCGACCTGAAGCCGGCCAACGTGCTGCTGAAGCAGGACGGCGGCGAGATGCACCCGATGCTCACCGACTTCGGCATCGCCCGCCTCGCCGACTCGCCCGGCCTCACCCGCACCCACGAGTTCGTCGGCACGCCCGCGTACGTGGCGCCGGAGTCCGCCGAGGGCCGCCCGCAGACCTCCGCCGTCGACGTCTACGGCGCCGGCATCCTGCTGTACGAGCTGGTCACCGGCCGGCCCCCGTTCGGCGGAGGCTCCGCCCTGGAGGTACTGCACCAGCACCTGAGCGCCGAACCGCGCCGCCCCTCGACCGTCCCCGACCCGCTGTGGACGGTCATCGAGCGCTGCCTGCGCAAGAACCCCGACGACCGCCCCAGCGCCGAGAACCTCGCCCGCGGCCTGCGCGTCGTCGCCGAGGGCATCGGCGTGCACGCGAACAGCGCGCAGATCGGCGCCGCCGAGAGCGTGGGCGCGCTGCTCGCGCCCGACCCGGCGCCCGCACAGGTCCCGGGCGCCCCCGGGGCCGCCGACCCGACGCAGGTCCTGCCGCAGAACCCGCCCGGCGCCCACGACCCGAACGGCGCGACCAGCGTCCTGCCGCACGCCGGCAGCACGGCGGGCGCCGCCGACCCCACCGCCGTACTCCCGAACCGCGGCGCGGCCGACCCGACCGCCGTCATGCCCCCGGTGCCGCCGGGGCAGCCGGGCGGGCCGGGGCAGGGGCAGCCCGGTGGGCCCGAGGACCCGCACCCGTGGCAGAACCAGCTGCGCGCCGCCCGCGACCGCAACGAGCAGACGCAGGTCCAGTACCTCGACCCGAACGAGGACCCGCTGCGCCGCCGCCCCCAGCGGCAGGTCTCCCGCCCGCAGCAGCCCCACCAGCCCCCGCAGGGCCCGCCGCCCCAGCAGCCCGGCTACGGCTACCCGCAGCAGCAGCAGCAGCAGCAACAGCCCCAGCGCTACGCCACTCCGCAGCCCCCGCAGCCCCCGCAGCCCCAGCCGCCCCGGCCCCAGCCGCAGCGCTACGCCCCGCCGCCCGCGCCCGAGCCCCAGCCGCCCCGGCGTGAGCCCAGGCCGCCGCGGCAGCGCAGCGCCAACCCCATGCGCATCCCCGGGCTCGGCTGCCTCAAGGGGTGCCTGGTCACGATCGTCATCCTGTTCGTGGCCGGGTGGCTGATCTGGGAGCTGAGCCCGCTGCAGGACTGGATCGGCACGGGCAAGGGCTACTGGGAGCAGCTCACCGACTGGTTCACCACCGCGACCGACTGGATCGGGGAACTGGGCGGCGACAGCGGCTCGGGCGGCGGGTCCTCGACCGGCAACTGAGCCGACGGCGGACCGCGCTCCGCCCGATTCCGGGACGGCCTCCGACGGCGAGTCTGGAGATTTGTCGACACCCAGCGGGTGATTTCCGCCTCCCCTGTGAAGGCCGGCTCCCCGGACGCGTACTTTTAAGCGCAACACGCGTCGGTAGGAGCAGTCTTGGCACGGAAGATCGGCAGCCGGTACACCGCCCACCAGATCCTCGGGCGGGGCAGCGCCGGCACGGTGTGGCTGGGCGAGGGTCCCGAGGGGCCCGTCGCGATCAAGCTGCTGCGCGAGGACCTGGCGTCGGACCAGGAACTCGTCTCGCGCTTCGTGCAGGAGCGCACCGCCCTGCTCGGCCTGGAGCACCCGCACGTCGTCTCCGTGCGCGACCTGGTGGTCGACGGCAACGACCTCGCGCTGGTCATGGACCTGATCCGCGGGACGGATCTGCGCACCCGCCTCGACCGGGAGCGGCGCCTGGCGCCCGAGGCCGCGGTGGCCATCGTCGCCGACGTCGCCGACGGCCTGGCCGCCGCGCACGCCGCCGGGGTCGTGCACCGCGACGTCAAGCCCGAGAACGTGCTGCTCGACATGCGCGGCCCGCTCGGCCCCGGCGGCTCGCACCCGGCCCTGCTGACGGACTTCGGGGTGGCCAAACTCATCGACACCCCGCGGCGCACCCGCGCCACGAAGATCATCGGCACGCCGGACTACCTGGCCCCGGAGATCGTCGAGGGCCTGCCCCCGCGCGCGGCGGTGGACATCTACGCGCTGGCCACGGTGCTGTACGAGCTGCTGGCGGGCTTCACCCCGTTCGGCGGCGGCCACCCCGGCGCGGTGCTGCGCCGCCATGTGACCGAGACGGTCGTCCCCCTCCCCGGCATCCCGGACGAACTGTGGCAGCTTCTCGTGCAGTGCCTCGCCAAGGCGCCCGCCTCCCGGCTGCGCGCCTCCGAGCTGGGCGCCCGGCTGCGCGAGCTGCTGCCGATGCTGGCCGGGATGGGCCCGCTGGACGTGGACGAGCCCGGCGCGGAGCAGGAGGAGGACGCACCCGAGGAGCCCGAGGCGTCCCCCGCGCCCGCCGGGGAGCCGGTACGGCGCAGGGGAGCGGTGCCGCTGGTGCCGGGGCCGAAGCCGGCCGACTCCAACCGGGACACGCACACCTCCATGCGCGTGCCGGCCCCCGACGAGCTGGCCGGCGGCGCCCGCGGTACCGCCCGCGCCCCGCGCGCGTCCGGCGCCCCGCGCCCCGGCTCGGCCCGCAACCGCGCCACCGCGCGCCGCCGCCGGCTGGCCGTCGGCGCGGGCGCGGTCGCCCTGGTGGCGGCGATCGGCGCCGGTACGTGGCTGGCCACGAGCGGTGAGGACGGCGGGGCGGGACCCCAGGACACGAGGAACTCGGCACCGGCCTCGCCGTGAATCCGGTGCCGGGTTCCCCGTGTATCCGGCACCGGCCTCGCCGCGCGCCCGGCGCCGTCCGGCGTGACGCCGGGCACGCCGTTCCGCTACCGACGCGTACCGACCCGGCGAAGGCCGGTTGGCGGAGCCGTTACGCTGGATGCGTGGCAGTCGTCGATGTATCCGAAGAGCTGAAGTCCCTCTCCTCGACCATGGAGTCGATCGAGGCCGTCCTGGACCTCGACAGGCTGAGGGCAGACATCGCCGTGCTCGAGGAGCAGGCGGCCGCGCCCTCCCTGTGGGACGACCCGGAGGCGGCGCAGAAGATCACCAGCAAGCTCTCGCACCTCCAGGCCGAGGTGCGGAAGGCCGAGGTCCTGCGTGGCCGGATCGACGATCTCGCCGTGCTCTTCGAGATGGCCGAGGAGGAGGACGACCCGGACACCCGTGCCGAGGCCGAGTCCGAGCTCACGGCCGTGAAGAAGGCGCTGGACGAGATGGAGGTCCGCACGCTGCTCTCGGGCGAGTACGACGCCCGTGAGGCGCTCGTCAACATCCGCGCCGAGGCCGGTGGCGTGGACGCCGCCGACTTCGCCGAGAAGCTCCAGCGCATGTACCTGCGCTGGGCCGAGCAGCGCGGCTACAAGACCGAGGTCTACGAGACGTCGTACGCGGAGGAGGCCGGCATCAAGTCGACGACCTTCGCCGTGCAGGCGCCGTACGCCTACGGCACGCTCTCCGTCGAGCAGGGCACGCACCGCCTGGTGCGCATCTCGCCGTTCGACAACCAGGGGCGCCGCCAGACCTCCTTCGCGGGCGTCGAGATCCTCCCCGTGGTCGAGCAGACCGACCACATCGAGATCGACGAGTCCGAGCTGCGGGTGGACGTGTACCGCTCGTCCGGGCCCGGCGGCCAGGGCGTCAACACCACCGACTCCGCGGTGCGGCTCACCCACCTCCCCACCGGCATCGTGGTCTCCTGCCAGAACGAGCGCTCGCAGATCCAGAACAAGGCCACCGCCATGAACGTCCTCCAGGCCAAGCTCCTGGAGCGGCGCCGCCAGGAGGAGCAGGCCAAGATGGACGCCCTCAAGGGGGACGGCGGCAACTCCTGGGGCAACCAGATGCGTTCGTACGTGCTGCACCCGTACCAGATGGTCAAGGACCTGCGCACGGAGCACGAAGTGGGCAACCCCGAGTCCGTGTTCAACGGTGAGATCGACGGTTTCCTGGAGGCCGGCATTCGCTGGCGCAAGCAGCAGGAAAAGTAACGCGAAGCCGAAACAGCGTTTTGTCGACAAGGCAACTGCCGCCCTCCCGGCGGCGGTTGCCTTTTGTCTTAGCCGAATCCGCCGGTGATGTCTGGGTTTTACATCACACTCACACCCATTGTGTCCGGCATACATCCCTTACCTGGACATCGCGTACGCAATGGCCTTGACGCCGCTTTGAACATTCGTAAGGGTGAGGCGCGGCATGCGTATTCCTGGGGCGCATGTGAACCGGGGGACCTCAGTACAGCTACCTCCGTCGATCACGGCCCCGAGCGCGGCCTCTCTGACGATCAGCTACTGGGGGTAGCACACACATGATGAAGAAGACGCGGATCCGCGTCGCACGCATTGCAGCCGGCGCCGTGGTCGCCGCGGGTGCGTCGCTGATGGTGACGGGCGTCGCGCAGGCCGACGACGAGAATCCCATCTGTGACATCGTCGTCACTCCGGAATGCGAGGAGGGTGGCGAAACCGAGGAGCCGGGTAACGGCGGTGGCAACACCGAGGAGCCGGGTAACGGTGGTGGCACCGAGGAGCCGGGTAACGGTGGTGGCACCGAGGAGCCGGGTAACGGTGGTGGCACCGAGGAGCCGGGTAACGGCGGCGGTAACACCGAGGAGCCGGGTAACGGCGGCGGTAACACCGAGGAGCCGGGTAACGGCGGTGGCAACACCGAGGGGCCGGGTAACGGCGGTGGCAACACCGAGGGGCCGGGTAACGGCGGCGGTAACACCGAGGGGCCGGGTAACGGCGGCGGTAACGCCGAGGGGCCGGGTAACGGTGGCGGCAACGGAGGTAACGGCGGGGGCAACAACACCACCCCCGACGGTGGCAGCAACAACAACGTCACCCAGAACCAGGGTTCCTCGGCCCTGACCGACACCGGTGAGGCGGCCCAGGTCTCCGACACCGCCGCCCAGGGCAGTGGTGAGGAGCTCGCCGAGACCGGCGCCGCGCAGACCACGTTCCTGCTGGTCGGCGCCGCCACGATGATCGCCGGCGGCATCGGCTTCCGCTTCCTGCCGCGTCTGGTGAACGGCCGCGGCGGCGCTGCCGCCTGACGGTAGTCGCCCGCGTACGCACCGCTTACGCGCGCGAAGGGGCCCGGAGCACACTATGCTCCGGGCCCCTCCTGCCGTCCGGGTCCGAACCCGCGTCCCGAGACCCCCGGGGGCCTCGTGCGGGTATCAGGCGGTCTGGTGGGCCAACAGGGCCACCGCCGCGATCAGCACCGCCAGCAGCGCGACCAGCGTCATCGGGTTCAGCCCCGCGAGGAAGTTCCCCTGCTGCAGCCGCTCGCGGTTCGCCCGGCACACCGGGCACCTGCCCTCACTCACGGGCGCCGCGCAGTTCGCGCACACCAACCGGTCGTACGTCATGCGCTCGCCCTCCTTGCCACCGGCTCCGTCAGGACAACGCCCGCACCGGCGCGAACGTTCCCCCTTCCACTGTGCCAGGTTCCGTGGGGCGCCGCGCGCCCTCCCCCGGGCGGGACCGGGACGCGGGCCCGGCCGCCGGACCGGGTGAGGACAAAACGCGCAACTGATGCGCAACCCCGACCGGTGACTGCGGTCCGCTCCCCGCTTCGCGTATGGTCACGCACATCTACCCCCGGCGACCCGTGGTGCATCCGTGATCCGATTCGACAACGTCTCCAAGGTCTACCCCAAACAAAACCACCCAGCCCTCAGGGATGTCTCCCTGGAGGTCGAGAAGGGCGAGTTCGTCTTCCTCGTGGGGTCCTCCGGCTCCGGAAAGTCCACCTTCCTGCGGCTGGTCCTCCGCGAGGAGCGGTGCAGCCACGGACAGGTGCACGTTCTGGGCAAGGACCTCGCACGCCTGTCCAACTGGAAGGTGCCGCAGATGCGGCGCCAGCTGGGGACGGTGTTCCAGGACTTCCGCCTGCTGCCGAACAAGACGGTCGGTGAGAACGTCGCCTTCGCCCAGGAGGTCATCGGCAAGTCCCGCGGCGAGATCCGCAAGTCCGTGCCGCAGGTGCTCGACCTCGTCGGGCTCGGCGGCAAGGAGGACCGCAGGCCGGGCGAGCTGTCCGGCGGTGAGCAGCAGCGCGTCGCCATCGCGCGCGCCTTCGTCAACCGGCCCAAACTGCTGATCGCCGACGAGCCCACCGGCAACCTCGACCCGCAGACCTCCGTCGGCATCATGAAGCTGCTCGACCGCATCAACCGGACGGGCACCACCGTGATCATGGCGACCCACGACCAGAACATCGTGGACCAGATGCGCAAGCGCGTCATCGAGCTGGAGAAGGGCCGTCTCGTCCGCGACCAGGCACGCGGCGTCTACGGCTACCAGCACTGACGAGGAACGGAAAGGCTTAACGAGACGCCATGCGCGCCCAGTTCGTGCTCTCGGAGATCGGTGTCGGTCTTCGCCGCAATCTGACGATGACCTTCGCCGTCATCGTCTCCGTCGCGCTGTCCCTGGCCCTGTTCGGCGGTTCGCTGCTGATGAGCGACCAGGTCAACACCATGAAGGGCTACTGGTACGACAAGGTCAACGTCACGGTCTACCTCTGCAACAAGAGCGACGCGAAGTCCGACCCCGCCTGTGCCAAGGGCGCGGTGACCGAGGACCAGAAGAAGCAGATCCTCGCCGACCTCGAAGAGCTGTCGGTCGTGGACAAGGTGACGTACGAGTCGCAGGACGAGGCGTACAAGCACTACAAGGACGAGTTCGGCGACTCGCCGCTGGCCAGCTCGCTCACTCCGGACCAGATGCAGGAGTCGTACCGGATCAAGCTGAAGGACCCGGAGAAGTACCAGGTCATCGCGACCGCCTTCGACGGCCGGGACGGCGTGCACTCCGTGGCGGACCAGCGCGCGACCCTGGACAACCTCTTCGAACTCCTCAACGGCATGAACTGGGCGGCGCGCGCGGTGATGGCGCTCATGCTGGTCGTCGCGCTGATGCTGATCGTCAACACGGTGCGCGTCTCGGCGTTCAGCCGGCGGCGTGAGACCGGCATCATGCGGCTGGTCGGCGCCTCCGGCTTCTACATCCAGGCGCCGTTCATCATGGAGGCGGCGGTCGCCGGCCTCATCGGCGGCGTGGTCGCCTGCGGCTTCCTGGTGACCGCGCGGTACTTCATCATCGACCACGGACTCGCCCTGGCCGACAAGCTGGCCCTGATCGACTTCATCGGCTGGGACGCCCTGCTGACGAAGCTGCCGCTCATCCTGGCCACGAGCCTGCTGATGCCCGCGTTGGCCGCGTTCTTCGCGTTGCGCAAGTACCTGAAGGTGTGACACATACCAAGAGGGCCGCACGGGCGAGCGACCGTGCGGCCCTTACGCGTTGTCCTAGACTCACCGGCATGTCAGGTCGTGACCTGTTCTGTCAGCCCCGTCGCACACGCCACGGGGCCGCCCTGACCTTGGTGTTCGCGAGCGTGCTCGTCACCGGCGCGGCCACCGGCTCGCTCCCCGACGCCGACCGGGTGTCCGCGCCGGGCACGGTCCCTCCGGCCGTCCCCGTCGGCCAGCACGGCCGGCACGAGGACGTCGCGCGGGCGGCGGCCGACGCCATGGCCGACGGCAAGTCCCCCGTGGAAGCCGCCGAACGCGCCGTTAGCCGCAGCGGGGACCGTTGGGGGGCCGTCTACTCACCGGGTGAGTACGAGGAGTTGGAGGACGCCCTCGACGGCCGGTACACCGGCGTCGGGCTCTCCGCGCGCCGCGAGCGCGACGGCCGCATCGCGGTGACCCGGGTGCGCTCCGGCTCGCCCGCCGCCGACGCAGGGATCCGCGAGGGCGACCGGCTGCGCAGCGTCGACGGGGAGCGGGTCGACGGGCGCCCCGTCACCGAGGTCGTCTCCATACTGCGCGGCGACGCCGAGGACGAGCCCGCCGGCAGCACCGTCCGGCTCGGCCTGGAACGCGGCACGCGCGCGTGGACCGAGACCGTCCGCCGGGCGCGGCTGTCCACGGACCCCGTGACCGTGCGCACGCTCGCCGACGGCGTCACCGTCGTCAAGGTCGTCTCGTTCACCAAGGGCGTCGGCGAACAGGTGCGCGGCGCCGTGCGGCGGCTGCCGTCCGGCACCGGCGTCGTCCTCGACCTGCGCGGCAATTCCGGCGGCCTGGTCGCCGAGGCCGTCACCGCCGCCTCCGCCTTCCTGGACGGCGGCCTGGTCGCCACGTACGACGTGGACGGCGACCAGCGGGCCCTGCACGCCGAACCCGGCGGCGACACGACCAGACCCCTGGTCGCACTCGTCGACGGCGGCACGATGAGCGCGGCCGAACTCCTCACCGGAGCCCTCCAGGACCGCGGACGGGCGGTCGTCCTGGGCTCCCGCACCTTCGGCAAGGGCTCGGTGCAGATGCCGAGCCGGCTGCCCGGCGGCTCGGTGGCCGAGCTGACCGTCGGGCACTACCGCACCCCCTCGGGCCACGGGGTCGACGGCACCGGCATCACGCCCGACCTGGAGATCGACCCGGCGGACCCGGACGCCCTGGGGCGGGCGCGGACGGTGCTGAGCGGCGTAGGGCGGTAGGACCGGGGCGGCAGGCGGGGGCGGCAGACCGGGGCGGCAGGGTCACCCTCCGTTAATCGGCTTCCCGCGGACCCCCTCCGTAGTGCCAAAATGGGCTGCACTATGGCTAAGGAAAAAGGGCGCAAGCTGATCGCGCAGAACAAGAAGGCGCGGCACGACTACCAGATCCTCGACACGTACGAGGCCGGCCTGGTCCTGTCCGGTACCGAGGTGAAGTCGCTGCGCCAGGGGCGGGCATCGCTGGCCGACGGCTTCGTGCAGCTGGACGGGCACGAGGCGTGGCTGCACAACGTGCACGTGCCGGAGTACAGCCAGGGCACCTGGACCAACCACAGCGCCCGCCGCAAGCGGAAGCTGCTGCTGCACCGCGTGGAGATCGACAAGCTCGAGTCGAAGTCCCAGGAGTCCGGTCACACGATCGTGCCCCTGGCGCTGTACTTCAAGGACGGCCGGGCCAAGATCGAGATCGCGCTGGCGCGCGGCAAGAAGGAGTACGACAAGCGGCAGACGCTCAGGGAGAAGCAGGACCGCCGTGAGGCGGAGCGGACGATCTCGGCGATCCGGCGCAAGCAGCGGGCCTGACTCCCGGGTCCGGACCCCGGGCCGCCCCCGGACGTGCCCCCGGGGAATAGGCTGGCACCCGCGTGCGTTGGTCACGTACGATGGTGAACGCACCCCGAGCGGGTGCGCTGATTGAAAAATCAACATGGGGATGATCGGTTTCGACAGCGGATGTCGAAGCAGGGGAAGCGTGTCGAGGAAGCGGCCATGATCTCGTAAACCACAGGCCGAAAAAAATAATCGCCAACACCAAGCGCGATTCCTCCCAGCAGGCCTTCGCCCTCGCTGCCTGATCTCAGGTAGCAGAGCGAGCCTCCTACTCAAGGGAGTGTCAGCCCGGGGCTGTTCCCGACCCGGATCCTGGCATCAGCTAGGGGACTAAACCTTGATCCCGGTCACGGGGTGAAGAGGGAAACCACACAGTGACTGAGCCCGTCGGAGACTTGTCCGCGTGATCTCCGGGGCTGAGAAAATCGAAGCGGACTGCACACGGAGAAGCCCTGGTTCCGCACCGTTGGACGCGGGTTCGATTCCCGCCATCTCCACAGTTCCCATGTGGGCGAAGGCCCCGCCGCTCCGCGCGGCGGGGCCTTCGTCATGCCCGCGGCCGTCCCGCCGAGCCCCGAGCCGGGGCCAGGGCGAGCAGCAGGGCCACCGCGGCCGCCGTGACCGGTACGCCGTAGGCGGCCGTGGGGGAGGCGTGCTCCACCGTCCAGCCGCCCGCCGCACTGCCGCAGGCGATGCCGCCGAGCAGGCCGGTCACCGCGAGGGTCATGCCCTCGTTCAGGCGGCCCTCCGGGGTGCGGTGCTGGACCAGCGTCATGGTGGTGACCATCGTCGGGGCCGTCGCCATCCCGGCGACGAGCAGCGTCAGCGCCAGCAGCGGCAGGGAGCCGGTGAGGGACGCCGCGAGCAGCGGCAGCGTCAGCAGCGCCGTCATCGCCGCGACACACCACGGCAGGCGGCGCTCGGCCGGCCCGGCCGGCTTCAGCGCGCCGTACAGCAGACCCGCCGCGCAGGAACCGGCCGCCTGCAGCGCGAGGACCACACCGGCCGCCGCACGATGTCCCTGTGCGTCCGCGAACGCGATCGTGACGACCTCCATCGCCCCGAACACCCCGCCCATCGCCAGGCACACGACCAGCAGCGGCGGGATGCCCGGGACACGGAAGGGGGCCTTCGCCGTCGGGCGCGGCCGGGCCGGCGGCTCGGTCGAACGCTGGGCGGTGAAGAGCAGCATGCCGCTCACCAGCAGCACCACCCCGACGAGCGTGCCCGCCTCCGGGAACAACGCCGTGCACAGGAAGGCCGCGAGAACCGGGCCGAGCATGAAGCACAGCTCGTCTGCGGCCTGTTCGAAGGAGTTCGCCGTGTGGAGGGCGTCGGCGACCCTGCTGTCCCTCCCGTCCCGCCCGTCCCGCCCGTCCTTCCCGTCCTTCCCGTCCTTCCGGTCACTGCGGTCGCCACCGGCGCCCGTGCCGGCCTCGCCGTCCTTCAGCAGGTGGGCCCAGCGGGCGCGGGCCATGCCGCCGGTGTTGGGCGTCGTCGCGGTGGCGGCGTACGCGGCGAACAGCGTCCAGGCGGGCGCGCCGTACCGCACGCACAGCAGCAGGGCGAGCGAGCCCAGTGCGGCGACCAGGGTGGCGGGCACGGCCACCCGGGCCTGGCCGTGCCGGTCCACGAGCCGAGCGGTCCACGGGGCGACCAGCGCCGTGGCCGCCAGCCCCGTCGCGGTGACGGCACCCGCGAGGGCGTACGAACCGCGGGTGTCCGCGATCATCACGACCGCGCTCACGCTGAACATGCCCATGGGCAGCCGCGCCATGAGATTCCCGACCGTGAACGCCCGGGCGCCGGGTATGGCCAGGAGCCGCCGGTACGGGCCGGGCGGCCGGCGCCGGGTGCGCGGGCGGAAGTCGGCGGTGACGAGGGTGTCGGCGGTGACGGCGGTGACGGCGGTGACGGTGGACTGCGGGGACGGGCGTTCGTAGGTCGGTTGCGGCATGCCCTTACCGTCGCCCGGGGGCGATCGAGGGGTCCAACACCTTCTCCGCACCCGTTCACGCACCCCCGTTGTAAATTCGCCGGATGCCCACACCCGCCCACCTCGACCCCCGCCTCCTGCGCGGCTTCGTCACCGTCGCCGACGAACTGCACTTCACCCGCGCCGCCGCCCGCCTGTACGTCGCCCAGCAGGCGCTCAGCCGGGACGTGCGGCGCCTGGAACGGGAGCTGGGCGCCGAGCTGTTCGTCCGGACCACCCGGCAGGTGACCCTGACGGCCGACGGCGAGCGGCTGCTGCCGTACGCCCGCCGCGTCCTCCAGGCGCAGGACGACCTCCTGGCCGCCTTCGGGCAGGCCCGCCCGCTGCTGGTCGATCTCAACTCCCCGGGACTCGTCACCGGCCGCCTGGTCCTGGAACGGGCCCGCGAACTCGCGCCCGAGCAGGAGCTGATGGCGCGATACGAGAGCGGGCTGACGGGCGCCGCCGCCGAACTGCTCGCGGGCCGCGTCGACGCGTCGTTCGGCCGGTTCGCCGGCCTCGCCCCGGCGCTGCGGGCGGGCCTCGGCCAGCAACCGGTCCGCTACGAGCCCATGGCGGTGGTGCTGCCCGAGGACCACCCGCTGGCCCGGCTGACGGAGGTGCCGCTCGCCGCGCTGGAGGGCGAGACCGTGTACGCCGGGGCCGGCAATCCGCGGACGCCGGAGTGGACGGACCTGGCGCACCGCCTGTTCGAGGGGCGCGGCATCGAGGTGGCGGCACCCGCTCCGCTGGCGGTGGGGGAGGAGGAGTTCCAGCGGCTCATGGACAGGGCGAGCACCCCGATCCTCGCCGTGGTGGGCTTTCCGGCCATCGGGTCGACCGTGGTGCGCCCGCTCGTCGACCCCGTACCGCTGTCGCCGGTCTCGCTGGTCTGGCGAAGGGGGCTGGTGCACCCCGCGTTGGGCGCGCTGCGCCGGGCGGCGTCCCAGGTTGCGGCCGAAAACGGCTGGCTCCGCAGACCCGAGGGAGGATGGATTCCGGCAGCCGACGCCGCCTTGATGTCCGTTCACGACTGACACGCGGCAACCACGCGTCCTCCGCGTGCGCTACATTCTTCGCCTGAGCACGGTGTGGTACAGGGGGCGCCCCGACCTGGTGGGTTCGGTTCGGCCGACAGGTGCTCGGAGTCGTACGCGCACCCCGAAGTGGCCCGTGGGGGGAGTGCGTGCGCGTGAAGAAATGGCAAAAAAACGCCCAACCGGAGGGGGCCGAGGCCGTGTCCGGAATGCGTGATCTCCCAGAGGCGAAACAGGATGCTGACGTCACCGAGGTGTTTCCGGCGACCAGGGACTTCCCGGTGACCGGGCAGCCCCCGACGACCGGAGCGTCGTCCTCCCGGCCCGCCCGGCCCGCCCGGCCCACGCCGTCCGGCGACTCCGGCACCTCTGGCGACTCCGCGGGGGCCGCCGGTTCCGAGGCAGGGTGGTTCGGGAGCGCGGGCGCCGCCGGACCGGACAGCGCGCGTGACGCCGCGGCCCAGCCGTCGCCGGACGCCACCGAGACCCGGCTCCTCGACCCCTTGACGAACGCCGGCGCCGCCGGGACCGGGGTTCCCGGGGCACGAATAGTCCGGCAGCGAATAGACGGCGACCCGGTGAGCGGAGAACGCCCGAGCCGGGACCGAGGCCGCGAACCGATGATCCCAGGACGGATAACCTGGGGCGGGACGAATCCGGCTGGTACGAATCCGGCCGGTACGAATCCGGCCGGTACGAATCCGGCCGGTACGAACCCGGCCGGTACGAACCCGCCGGGTACGGATCCGGTCGGGACCGCCGCGACCGGCGCCGGCCAGAACAGCGCCGGCCAGCACGGCACCGGCCCGGACGCCGACAAGACGGACATCCTCCCCTCGGCCACCTCGGCCACCTCGGCCACCTCGGCCACTCAGTTCTCCAAGGCCCCCCCGGCCCCCCAGTTCTCCAAGGCCTCCCCGGCCGCCCCGACCCGCGCCTTCCCCACGACCGCGCCCGGCCCCGCCACCTCCGTCCTTCGCGACCCCTGGCAGGACACCCCGGACGCCGTCCCCGACGCAGGCGCAGGCGCCGTCCCCGACGCCGGCGGCCTCACCCACGACCCGCACGAGGTGACGGTCCAGCTCGACGCCGTCCAGCTCAGTGACGGCGTGATCCGCAGGGTCGACGCAGGGGACCGCGAGAGCGGCCCGGAGAGCTCCGACGGTCCGGTCTTCGTCGACGCGTCGGGACGCCGCAGCCGCCTGTACCGCCGTCTCGGCATCGCCGTCGGCGTCGCCTGCGCGGTCTACGCCGTCGTCATCGTCTCCACGCTGCTGTCCGGCAACTCCAACGCGCCGTGGCTGCCCGTGGAGGGCCAGCAGAAGGACAAGCCGGCCGGCCAGGTCGACACCACCCCGCTGCCCTCGCAGTCGGCGCAGCCCTCCGGCACGGGCAGCGCCGCCCCGCGGACCGGCGCTTCGGCCGGCACCGGCACGACGCCGGCACCGGGTGCCGACGGCCCCGCGCCCGGCACGTCCGGCACCGCGCTGGAGCCCGGCATCAGCGTCGGCCCCGAGCCCTCGGCGACCGAGGGCGACACGCTGCCGGGCGGCGGCGCGACCGCCCCGGACCCGGGCCTGGACCCGACGCCGTCGACGCAGGTGCCGCCCCCCGGCACCGCGGACCCGTCGACGCCGACGGACGGCGGCGAAACCCCGGTCGAGCCGACCCAGCCCCCGGACCCCACCACGGGCACCGGCCCCGGTGCCGACGGTACGGCCGTCAACGGCGCGAGCGGTCCCCTCTCCGCCGCCGGACCCGCCGACCGGCAGGTCACCGCCGCCGGTCCGGGCCACACCTCCACGTCCCCTTCCCTGTCCCCGGAGAACACCCTCTGATGGCATCCCGCACCCGCCGTCAAGGGGCCGCGCGCAGCGCCCGTGAGGGCTCCCGGCGCCGCCGCCTGCCCCTGCGTCTGCTGCTTCCGCTGCTCGTCCTGGTCGCCCTGGCGGCGATGCTCATGCTGCGCGGATACGTGCACAGCGAGATCCTCGCCGACCACCGCGTCCAGCCGCCCGCCGCCACCGACCAGGTGCCGGAGAAGATCCTCGAGGGCGGCCCGGTCATCGACGCCCGCGGCGGCCGCACCGAGAGCCTGAGCGTGCCCGACCACCGCCTGGTCCTCACGTTCGACGACGGCCCGGACCCGACCTGGACGCCGAAGGTGCTGGACGTGCTGAAGAAGCACGACGCGCACGGGGTCTTCTTCGTCACCGGCACCATGGCCTCCCGCTACCCCGACCTCGTCAAGCGCATGGTCGACGAGGGCCACGAGGTCGGCCTGCACACGTTCAACCACCCCGACCTCTCCTTCCAGTCCAAGAAGCGCATCGACTGGGAGCTGTCGCAGAACCAGCTGGCGATCACCGGCGCGGCCGGGATCCGCACCTCGCTCTTCCGCCCGCCGTACTCCTCCTTCGCCGACGCCATGGACAACAAGTCCTGGCCCGTCACCGAGTACATCGGCAGCCGCGGCTACATCACCGTCGTCAACAACACCGACAGCGAGGACTGGCAGCGGCCCGGCGTCGACGAGATCATCCGCCGCGCCACGCCCAAGGACGGCAAGGGCGCCATCGTCCTGATGCACGACTCGGGCGGTGACCGCAGCCAGACCGTCGCGGCGCTGGACAGGTTCCTGCCCGACCTGCAGAAGAAGGGCTACGAGTTCGACAACCTCACCGAGGCCCTGGACGCGCCCAGCGCGATGACCCCGGTGACCGGCGCCGAACTCTGGAAGGGCAAGGCATGGATCTTCCTCGTCCAGGCCTCGGAGAAGATCACCGACGGCCTGGTGGTGGGCCTGGCGGTCATCGGCACGCTGGTCATCGGCCGTTTCGTGCTGATGCTGCTCCTCTCCGGCTTCCACGCCCGCCGGGTCCGCCGCAAGGGCTTCAGCTGGGGCCCGCCGGTGACCGAACCGGTGACGGTGCTGGTCCCGGCGTACAACGAGGCCAAGTGCATCGAGAACACCGTCCTCTCCCTGATGTCCAGCGACCACCCGGTCGAGGTCATCGTCATCGACGACGGCTCCACCGACGGCACCGCGCGGATCGTCGAGGCCATGGGCCTGCCGGGCGTCCGGGTGATCCGCCAGCTCAACGCGGGCAAGCCGGCCGCGCTGAACCGGGGCCTCGCCAACGCCAGCCACGACATCGTCGTGATGATGGACGGCGACACCGTCTTCGAACCCTCCACCGTCCGCGAACTCGTCCAGCCCTTCGGCGACCCGAAGGTCGGCGCCGTGGCCGGCAACGCGAAGGTCGGCAACAAGGACAGCCTCATCGGCGCCTGGCAGCACATCGAGTACGTGATGGGCTTCAACCTGGACCGCCGGATGTACGACATCCTCGGCTGCATGCCGACCATCCCCGGTGCCGTGGGCGCCTTCCGGCGCTCGGCGCTGGCCCCGATCGGCGGCATGAGCGACGACACCCTCGCCGAGGACACCGACGTCACCATGGCGCTGCACCGCGCCGGCTGGCGCGTGGTCTACGCCGAGAACGCCCGTGCCTGGACCGAGGCGCCCGAGACCGTCCAGCAGCTGTGGTCCCAGCGCTACCGCTGGTCCTACGGCACCATGCAGGCCATCTGGAAGCACCGCCGCGCGCTGATCGACAAGGGCCCCTCGGGCCGTTTCGGCCGCGTCGGCCTGCCGTTCGTCTCCCTCTTCATGGTCCTGGCCCCGCTGCTGGCCCCGCTGATCGACGTCTTCCTGCTCTATGGCATCGTCTTCGGCCCCACGCAGAAGACGATCATGGCGTGGCTGGGCGTCCTGGCCCTCCAGGCGGTCTGCGCGGCGTACGCCTTCCGCCTCGACCGTGAACGCATGACCCACCTGATCTCGCTGCCGCTGCAGCAGATCCTCTACCGCCAGCTCATGTACGTGGTGCTGCTCCAGTCCTGGATCACCGCGCTCACCGGCGGCCGGCTGCGCTGGCAGAAGCTCCGGCGCACCGGCGTGGTCGGGGCGCCCGGCGGCTCCGTGCCGCAGCAGCCTTCGCAGAGCAGCGATGATCGGAGGCCCGTGGCATGACCCACGGATACACGACCGGTACGGGTACGAACCCGGAGCCGGCCGGCCCGTACGGCTCCCCGTACGCGGGTGACCCGAACGGGGCCGCGGGAGTGCCGTACCCCGTCCCGCGGCAGCGCACGACGGCGCCCGCGCCCCCAGCGGAGCCCGCTCCCGCCCCGGCCGCCCCGGCTGCCAGGAAACCGGGCCGCGACCGGTACCTGGACCTGCTGCGCTCCATCGCCCTGGTCCGCGTCGTGGTGTACCACCTCTTCGGCTGGGCCTGGCTGTCGGTGCTGTTCCCGTCGATGGGCGTGATGTTCGCGCTGGCGGGGTCGCTGATGGCGCGTTCGCTGAAGCGTCCGGCGATGGGCGTGATCCGCGGGCGCGTGCGCCGGCTCCTGCCGCCGATGTGGGCGTTCGCCGCGGTCGTGCTGACGATGATGTTCGTGAACGGCTGGAAGCCCACGGAGGACCCGGAGGGCGCTGCCTGGGGCCTGGTCGAGCTGTTCAACTACATCGTCCCGATCGGCGCCCCGCCCTACCCGTGGCACGTCGGCTCCCCGTCCGGCCTGCTGGAGGACACCTGGGCGGTACAGGCCGCGGGCCCGCTCTGGTACCTGCGCGCCTACCTGTGGTTCGTCATCGCCTCCCCGCTGCTGCTGTGGCTGTTCCGCAAGGCCCCCTGGCCGACGATGCTCGCGCCGCTCGGCCTGACGGCGATCGTCGGCACCGGAGTGGTGACCATCCCCGGCGAGACGGGCCTCGCGATCACCGACTTCGCGGTCTACGGCGGCTGCTGGGTCCTGGGCTTCGCCCACCAGGAGGGCCTGCTGAAGCAGATCCCGCGGTACATCTCCGTGTCCTGCGCGTCCCTGGTGATGGCCTTCGGCCTGTGGTGGGCCTCCGACCACCTGGGCCCCGACGGCTGGGACCTCAACGACATCCCGCTGGCCCAGGCGACCTGGTCGTTCGGTTTCGTCGTGATCCTGCTCCAGTACTCCCCGTCGTGGCAGGAGCTCCCCGGGCGGCTGGCGAAGTGGGACAAGCTGATCACCCTCTCCAACAACCGCGCGGTCACCATCTACCTGTGGCACAACCTGCTGATCATGGCGACGGTCCCGATCATCGACCTGGCCTACCGGCTCCCGTTCATGCAGAACGAGCGGGCGATGAACGCCCTCGACGGCGCGTACACCCTCTGGATGTTCGCCCTCGTCTGGCCGCTCATCGGCCTGATGGTCCTCGCGGTCGGGTGGGTCGAGGACCTCGCGGCGAAGCGGAAGCCACGGCTGTGGCCGAACGGCGCGAAGCGCTCGTGACGGGATCTTGCCGAGGGGGCCCGGGCCGGGCGTGACCGACGTGGTGACCTGGCAGGAGGCCGGGGGTCTTCGCGCGGCTCCACCGCCTTCTGCCGGCCGAGCCGGACACGGCCGGTCCATCAGGCGACCATGGCCCACGCCCCTCAGCGCGGGTTCTCAGCCCGGCTGCCTGATGCTCTCGATGATGCGGGCGAAGCCCTCCTCTCCACGGCCTGCGTCGATCTGACGTTGGATGAGCCGCTGGACCATGGTGACCACCTCGGTGCCGATGCCCTGGTCGGCACTGGCGGCCAGGATGTCACCGAGGTCGGAGAACCGGAGGCTCTGTTGACCTTCGACGGTGTAGTCCCCGCCGTCGATGACCGCGGCGAAGCCCTCGAAGGCGCCGGTCATGGCGGTCAGCCAGGGTGCGGCGTGCGCGGCGAACTCGCCCGCCGTCACGCCGGCCGGGGTGACCATGGCGGCGCCGTGCATGAATCCGGCGAACATGACGTACATGCCCGCGAGCAGGGCGAGGTCGTACAGGGACGCCAGCCCGGCATCCTCACCGAAGTAGGTGCTGGTTCCCCACAGGTCGAGCAGCGGCCTGTACTGATGGAAGACATCGGCCGATCCGCTGTAGAGGATCGATGCCCCGGGCCGGCCGATCATGTCCGGTACGGCCATGATGCCGCCGTCCAGATACGCGACTCCGGCTTGGGCGGCCCAGTCGGCCAACTCCCGTGACTGAGCGGGTGACGTCGTCGTCACGTTGACCAGGGTGCGTCCGGCCAGCTCGTCGGAGAGCGGATCGAGTACCTCACGGACCGACGCGTGGTCCAGCAGGCATGCGATCACCACGCGGCCGGCCCGGACCGCGTCGGCGGCCGTGTCGGCGGCCTTGGCGCCCTGCGCGACGAGGTCGTCCGCCTTCCCCGGTGAGCGGTTCCAGCACGTGGTCGCGTAGCCGGCCTTCACCAGGGCACGCGCGAGAGCGCTGCCCATGGCCCCCAGCCCGAGAACAGTCACCTGGACGCTGTCGTCGGTTGTCATTCTGGTGCTCCCCCTCATGCTTCGTCCTTCGGCTTTCGTCCTTCGGCTCGATCCTCCCCGCGGCCAGTAAGGTTGACCAGTACGGACTAATTAGTTGGGTACTCACCCGTGAGTAAGTGCCTCTTGGAGGGCGGATGCCAACCGCAGCGCGACGAGGTCCCTACTTCTGCGGCATCGACGCGGCGATGGACGTAGTCGCCGGCAAGTGGAAGTCGCTCATCCTCTGGGAGCTCCACCACTACGGAACCCGCCGGTTCGCCGAGCTTCGCCGCGGTCTGCCCGGTGTCAGCGAGAAGATGCTGATCCAGCATCTGCGGGAAATGGAAGAAGACGGGCTCGTGCGCCGTGAGGTGTACCCCGAGGTGCCTCCGAAGGTCGAGTACTCCTTGACGGAACACGGCGTCACACTCAACGCGGCCCTGGCCGCCCTGGGAGAATGGGGCACCGAACGCATGCGGCGGATCGGGGCCGAAAGGATCTCCGGCGACCTCGCCGCGACGGCCCGGCGGTAGAAGCGGACGGACCGGATCGCGGATACCGGTCTCCCGGTGATCACGGCGCGTCGCGACTCCGTGATCGCCGAAGCGTACGCCCAGCCGCAGCCGCAGCCGCAGCCGCTGCAGCCGCCACAGCCGCCGTCCCCGGCTCAGGCGGCCCGTGCGTGGCCAGCCGCAGCAACCCCAGGACCCGTACGCCCCGCCGCAGGCCCCGCGGCGCTGACGGCGACGACCTCTCACCCCGCTCCCGCGCCGGGTGAGAGCAACGTTCCCTTCCGGTCATCCACAGCCCCACCGGCCCGAAACGCGCCCTGCCTACCGTCGGTGCAACCGAGCTACGGAGCACCGTGGAGGCGTCATGACTGTCCCTGGCGGCCGCTGGATCCAGCACTGGGATCCGGAGGACGAGACCTTCTGGAAGGAGACGGGGGAGCGGGTCGCCCGGCGGAACCTGTTCTTCTCCGTCCTCTCCGAGCACATCGGGTTCTCGGTCTGGACGCTGTGGTCCGTGCTGGTGCTCTTCATGGGGCCGGAGTACGGGCTGACGCCGGCCGACAAGTTCCTGCTGACGTCCGTGGTGACGCTCGTCGGGGCCGTCGTGCGGGTGCCCTACACCTTCGCCGTCGCGGTCTTCGGCGGGCGGAACTGGACGATCGTCTCCGCCGGGCTGCTGCTCGTGCCGACCGTCGCGGCGTTCACGGTGATGGAGCCGGGGACGTCCTTCTCGACCTTCCTCCTCGTCGGGCTGCTGGCCGGCATCGGCGGCGGCAACTTCGCCTCCTCCATGACCAACATCAACGCCTTCTTCCCGCTCCGGAAGAAGGGCTGGGCGCTCGGTCTCAACGCCGGGGGCGGGAACATCGGCGTGCCGGTCATCCAGCTGGCCGCACTCGCGATCATCGGGGCGGGCGGCGGGCCGCGGGTGCTGCTCGGCGTCTACATCCCGCTGATCCTGGTCGCCGCCGTCCTCGCCGCCCGCTTCATGGACAACCTCGCCTCCGTGAAGAACGACACCGGGGCCGCCAAGGACGCCGCCCGGGACGCCCACACCTGGATCATGGCCGTGCTGTACGTCGGCACGTTCGGGTCGTTCATCGGGTACAGCTTCGCCTTCGGGCAGGTGCTGCAGACCCAGTTCGGGCGCAGTCCGCTGCAGGCGGCCTACCTGACCTTCATCGGCCCGCTGCTCGGCTCCCTCGTCCGGCCGCTGGGCGGCAGGCTCGCCGACCGGTACGGCGGCGCGCGGATCACCCTGTGGAACTTCGTCGCCATGGCCGCCGCCACCGCCGTACTCGTCGCGGCCAGCATGACGAAGTCCCTCGGGCTGTTCGTCGCCGTGTTCGTGGCGCTGTTCGTGCTCAGCGGGCTCGGCAACGGCTCGACGTTCAAGATGATCCCCGGCATCTTCCAGAACAAGGCGCTCGCCGAGGGACTGACGGGGGAGGACGCCGTGGCGTACGGGCGGCGGCTCTCCGGTGCCTCCATGGGGCTGATCGGCGCGGTCGGCGCGCTCGGCGGCGTCGCCATCAACCTCGCCTTCCGGCAGTCCTTCCTCTCCGTCGGCTCCGGCACCGGCGCCTTCGTCGCGTTCCTCGCCTTCTACGCCGTCTGCTTCGCCGTCACATGGGCGGTATACCTTCGCCGTCCGGCCGCAGGCACGCCGGCCGGCCCGGCGGGCCCGGCGCGGACGAAGGCGCGGCCCCGTTACGCCGAGGTATGACGTAACACTGGTGACATGAAGCGGAACCGAGCCTGTCACGCACCGTTGACAGGCTCGGTCGCCGTGCAGGCAGGACGACGACCGGGACGATCGGGGCGACAGTGATGGACGACGGACAGCGGCGACCCGACCACGGACCCCTCGCCGGATTCACCGTGGGCGTGACCGCCGCCCGCCGGGCCGACGAACTGGGCGCGCTGCTCCAGCGGCGCGGTGCCGCCGTCCTGCACGCGCCGGCGCTCAGGATCGTGCCGCTCGCCGACGACAGCGAGCTGCTGGCCGCGACCGAGCAGCTCCTCGACCAGGCGCCGGACGTCGTCGTGGCCACCACCGCCATCGGTTTCCGGGGGTGGGTCGAGGCCGCCGACGGGTGGGGACTCGGCGACGCCCTGCTGGCGCGGCTGCGCGCGGTGGAGCTCCTCGCGCGCGGACCCAAGGTCAAGGGCGCGGTCCGGGCCGCCGGGCTGACGGAGAAGTGGTCGCCGGCCTCCGAGTCGATGGCCGAGGTGCTGGACCGGCTGCTGGAGCAGGGCGTCGACGGCCGCCGGATCGCCGTACAGCTGCACGGCGAGCCGCTGCCGGGGTTCGTGGAGGCGCTGCGGGCGGGCGGCGCGGAGGTGGTGGGCGTGCCCGTCTACCGGTGGCTGCCGCCGGAGGACCTCGGGCCCGTGGACCGGCTGCTGGACGCGGCCGTCTCGCGCGGGGTGGACGCCGTGACGTTCACCAGTGCGCCCGCCGCCGCGTCCCTGCTCTCCCGCGCCGAGGAGCGCGGCATGCTGCCCGAGCTGCTCGCCGCTCTCGGCCACGACGTGCTGGCGGCCGTCGTCGGCCCGGTCACCGCGGTGCCGCTCCAGGCGCACGGCGTCGACACGGTCCAGCCCGAGCGCTTCCGGCTCGGCCCCCTCGTCCAGCTGCTGTGCCGGGAGCTGCCGGCCCGCGCCCGTGTCCTGCCGGTCGCCGGGCACCGCCTGGAGGTCCGCGGGCACGCGGTCCTCGTCGACGGGGAGCTCAGGGCCGTGCCGCCCGCCGGGATGTCCCTGCTGCGGGCCCTGTCCCGGCGGCCGGGCTGGGTCGTGCCCCGGGCGGAGCTGCTGCGCGCCCTGCCGGGCACCGGCCGTGACGAACACGCCGTCGAAACGGCGATGGCCCGCCTGCGCACGTCCCTCGGCGCGCCGAAGCTGATCCAGACGGTGGTGAAACGCGGCTACCGCCTGGCCCTGGACCCGGCCACGGACGCCAAGTACACGGACGGCTGACACGCGCCGCCGGAAATCCGCTGTCCGGGCGCGGGGGCGCACGGACGGGCTTGCGGCCGGAGGCGGTACGAGGGGTTCCGGGCGCGGGGGCGGGCAGGCACTGTAGAGGGAGCGGTCCACCCGCTCCCCTTCCCGGCCCGTTCCGCCGGGCGACCCTAGGCGGTGACAGGAACATGGCACTGGGTACGGCCACCGACCCGTACGAGCTGCGGTTCGACACCGGGCGAGTCTGCCTGGACCTCATCGCCACCACCCACCCCATGGAACGGCTCGCCTCCGTCGAGGTGCTGCGTGCCTGGATCACCGGCTCCGGGCTCGTCCCGCCCGGCACCCCGCTGGCCCACGCCGACACCTCCTGGCTGGCCGGCTTCCGCGAACTGCGCCTCCACGCCGCCCGTCTGATCCGTTCCAGGGCCGCACCCGGCGCCCACCCGTACGGTCTCGCGCTCGCCCGCGTCAACGTACTCGCCCTCGCCGCACCCCCGGCCCCGCGCGCGGTCCGCGGCGAGGACGGCGCGCTGGTGCGGGAGCTGACCGGCCCGCCGGAGTGCGCGGCGCTGCTCGGGGCCCTCGCCCGAGACGTCGTGGAACTGCTCACCGACCCCGTCGCGCGGGCCGGCCTCAGGCAGTGCGAGGGCGACAACTGCCCGATCGTGTACGTCGACACCTCCCGCGGACGCCGCCGGCGCTGGTGCTCCAGCGAGCTCTGCGGCAACCGGGAGCGCGTCGCCCGGCACCGCCGCCGCGCCGCCCTCGCCCGATAAGTCTTTCCGCGCCCCGTTCGTCACGCCCTCCCCGATAACCCGTCACCTCGCTTTGAACACCGCGCACTTCACGTCCGTACCGCATGGGCGAGCGATCGACTGGGGGAACCCCCGGACATCGGAGGTGGGCGTGCGCAAGGATTCCGTCGTGGCCGGTGAACGTGGTGCGAGGGCCCGGCATCGCATGCCCCAGTCGTCCTCGGAACCCGACGAGGAGCTGATGCGCGCCCTGTACCGGGAGCACGCCGGTCCCTTGCTGGCGTACGTGCTGCGTCTGGTGGCGGGGGACCGCCAGCGCGCCGAGGACGTCGTCCAGGAGACGCTCATCCGTGCCTGGAAGAACGCCGGTCAGCTCAACCGTGCGACCGGATCGGTACGCCCCTGGCTGGTGACGGTCGCCCGGCGCATCGTCATCGACGTCCACCGCAGCCGGCAGGCCCGGCCGCAGGAGGTCGATCCGTCGCCGCTGGAGGTCATCCCCGCGGAGGACGAGATCGACAAGGCGCTGTGGCTGATGACGCTGTCGGACGCGCTCGACGACCTGACCCCGGCCCACCGGGAGGTCCTCGTCGAGACGTACTTCAAGGGGCGTACCGTCAATGAGGCGGCGCAGACACTCGGCATACCCAGCGGCACCGTGCGCTCCCGGGTGTTCTACGCCCTGCGTTCGATGAAGCTGGCTCTGGAGGAGCGGGGGGTGACGGCGTGATGAGCGGGTACGGGGGAGTTCAGGGATTCGGCGGGGGATTCGGCCCGGGTGATACGGGTAGTTCTGCCCCCATGCAGGGACCACCGGCGCCGGACGAGCACGAGACCGTCGGCGCCTACGCCCTCGGCATCCTGGACGACGCGGAGGCGACCGCCTTCGAGGCGCACCTCGCCGGCTGCGCATGGTGCGCCCGGCAACTCGACGAGCTGGCCGGGATGGAGCCGATGATGGCCGCGCTCGCTGGCCTGCCGGGCGCCGGGACCCCCGCGATCGCCGAGTCGCTGACGGCGCGGCCGGGCCCGCGGCTGGCGGAGAAGCTCGTCGACGAGGTCGCCGAACGCCGCGCGCGCAAACGCCGCCGCAACTTCTACCTGGTGGGCACCGCGGCCGCGCTGATCATCGGCGGACCGTTCGCCGCCGTGGCGACCACGGACGGAGGCGGCGGTGACGGCGGTGGCCGCAGGACCGAGGCGGTGCGGCCGGCCGCGGGCACCGCCGAGTCCGCCTTCGCCGCCCTGCCCGACCGCGTCACGGCGACCGACCCGTCCACCCGGGTCAGCGCGACCGTGGCCCTGGAGAGGAAGCCCTGGGGCACGGGCACGGTCCTGGAACTCAAGAACCTCAAGGGCCCCGAGAAGTGCTCCCTGATCGCCGTCGGCAAGAACGGCGAACGCGAGACGGTCACCTCCTGGTCCGTCCCGGACTGGGGCTACGGCATTCCGGACGCGGCCGGCGACAAGGGCGGAAAACCCCTCTACGTGCAGGGCGGCGCCGCCTTCGACCCCAACGAGATCGACCACTTCGAGGTCATGACCTTCGACGGGGAGCGTCTGGTGGAGGTGGACGCGTAGCCCCGCCGCGGTACCGGCCGTAGCTTCCGGCGCCCCCTTCGCGTACCTTTGACGGCTGCCCAGCACGTCAGAAGGGGGCCCGGTGGCCGCACAGGCTCAGCAGGACTCAGCGGTCGACTCGGTTCACGGCGCCGCGGGGGAAGCCGTACACGACTCCGTACGGGAGGACTCCGTTCGGGACCGAGAGATCAGCGTGGAACAGGCACACCTGGACCGGGTGTACCGCCGCCTCGAGGAGAAGATCGACGAGGCCGAGTTCCTCATGCAGGACGCCGCGCAGCGCGGCCACGTGGGCACGCCCGGCGCGCTGGCCGAGCGCGACGCGCAGGTCTTCCGGGCCGGCATCCACCTCAACCGGCTGAACAACGAGTTCGAGGACTTCCTCTTCGGCCGGATCGACCTGCTCCTCGGCAAGGACGGCAAGAAGGGCCCGGACGGCGCGTACACGGCGGTCGAGCCCGCCGAGGGCGCCCTGCGGCCCGACAGCACCGCCGACATCGCCGAGACCCTGCACATCGGCCGCATCGGCGTCCTGGACGAGGACTACGCCCCGCTGGTCATCGACTGGCGGGCGCCCGCCGCGGCCCCCTTCTACCGGTCCACGCCGGTCGACCCGGGCCGGGTCGTGCGCCGCCGGGTGATCCGCTCCAAGGGGCGGCGCGTCCTCGGCGTCGAGGACGACCTGATGCGGCCCGAGATCAGGGCGAGCCTGGACGGCGAGGAACTGGCCGTGGTCGGCGACGGCGCCCTGATGGCCGCCCTCGGCCAGGCCCGTACGCACTCCATGCGGGACATCGTGGCGTCCATCCAGGCCGAGCAGGACCTGGTGATCCGCGCCCCGGCCGCCTCCGTGACGTACGTCGAGGGCGGCCCCGGCACCGGCAAGACCGCCGTCGCCCTGCACCGGGCGGCGTACCTGCTCTACCAGGACCGGCGCCGGTACGCGGGCGGCATCCTGATCGTCTCGCCGACCCCGCTGCTGGTGGCGTACACCGAGGGCGTGCTGCCCTCCCTCGGCGAGGAGGGGCAGGTCGCCATCCGCGCGATCGGCTCACTGGTCGACGGCGCCGAGGCCACGCTGTACGACTCCCCGGCCACCGCCCGCGCCAAGGGCTCGTCCCGGATGCTCCGGGTGCTGCGCCGGGCCGCGCGCGGGGCACTGGAGCCGAGCGACTCGCCGACCCTGCTCAGGGTCGTCGCCTTCGGCCGGCGGCTCGAACTGGAGGCCGAGGAGCTGGCCGGCATCCGGCGCACCGTCCTCGGCGGCACCGCACCGGTCAACCTGCTGCGCCCCCGCGCCCGCCGGCTGCTCCTGGACGCCCTGTGGTCCAAGTCGGGCGCCGGTACCCGGCACAGCGACCCGGAGCTGGCCGCCGAGCTGCGTTCCTCCTTCGACGAGGACGTCAGCTCCGAGGACTCCTTCACCGGCTTCCTCGACGCCTGGTGGCCGGAGCTGACCCCCGGCGCCGTGCTGGCGGCCATGGCGGACGAGCGGAGGCTGGGCCGCTGGGCGCGCCGGGTGCTCAACCCGGGAGAGGTCCGCAAGGTGGCCCGTTCGCTGCGGCGCGAGGGCCACTCCGTGCACGACATCGCCCTGCTCGACGAGCTCCAGGCGATCGTCGGCACCCCGGCCCGCCCCCGCAAGCGGCGCGAGCTGGACCCGCTGGACCAGCTCACCGGCCTGGACGAGCTGATGCCGCAGCGCGAGGAGACCCAGTGGGAGCGCGCCGAGCGCCTCGCCCAGGAACGCACCGAGTACGCGCACGTCATCGTCGACGAGGCCCAGGACCTCACCCCCATGCAGTGGCGGATGGTGGGCCGCCGCGGCCGGCACGCCACGTGGACGGTCGTCGGCGACCCGGCCCAGTCCTCCTGGTCCGACCCCGACGAGGCGGCGGCGGCCCGCGACGAGGCCCTGGGCACCCGCCCGCGCCGCCGCTTCGAGCTGACCGTCAACTACCGCAACCCGGCGGAGATCGCCGAGCTGGCGGCCAAGGTGCTCGCCCTCGCCATGCCCGGCTCCCGGTCCCCGGCGGCGGTGCGGTCGACGGGCGTGGAACCGCGCTTCGCGGTGGTGGGGGACGGCCTCGCGGAGTCGGTCCGGGCGGAGGCGGCCCGGCTGCTCGGCCTCGTCGACGGCACCGTCGGCGTCGTGGTCGCCATGAACCGCCGCGAGGAGGCCCGGCGCTGGCTGGCCGGGCTCGGCGACCGCGTGGTGGCGCTGGGCAGCCTGGAGGCCAAGGGCCTGGAGTACGACGCCACGGTCGTCGTCTCCCCGGCCGAGATCGCCGACGAGTCGCCCGCCGGCCTGCGCGTGCTGTACGTCGCCCTGACCCGGGCCACCCAGCAGCTGACGGTCGTCTCCTGCGAGCGGGACGAGCCGGACGCGGCCGGGGTGCCGGACCTGCTGCGCGACTGAGGCGCCGGGACAGCGCCCGGACATGCGAGAGGCCCGCGCCGTCGGACGGCGCGGGCCTCTCGTCCCTCGTCAAGTGGCACCGACCCGCCATGCTCGCCTCGCGGCAAGTGGTCGCTCGTAGCGACGATGGTTGGGCCCGGGGGCTTGGATCGAGCCGATGCCACGTCCAAGGTAACAAACGATCCCCGCGGGACCATTCCCGTCCCCCGGGTTCTTTCCCGGGCGGGCTTCCCTCTTCCGTCCAACCGCCACTTCTCGTATGGTGGAAGTCGTTTTCCGAAAGTGCCCTTACCGGTGGTGGACGGCGCGCGAACACAAAGTTCGCAATCCGGGGTGGCTACCACGTACTCAGTGGTAGGTGCGACGATCGGACGGCACAACGCAGTTACACGGTGAAAGCAGAGGAAGTCGGCCATGGCAACGGCGCCCAGCGTCTCCTACTCGATGACGGTCCGACTGGAGGTGCCCGCGGGCGGGACAGCGGTCTCGCAGCTCACCACCGCGGTGGAGTCCGCCGGCGGCTCGGTCACCGGCCTCGACGTCACGGCCTCCGGCCACGACAAGCTCCGCATCGACGTCACCATCGCGGCCGGCTCGACCTCCCACGCGGACGAGATCGTCGAGCAGCTGCGCGGCATCGAGGGCGTCAGCCTGGGCAAGGTCTCCGACCGTACCTTCCTCATGCACCTCGGCGGCAAGATCGAGATGGCGTCGAAGCACCCCATCCGCAACCGTGACGACCTGTCCATGGTCTACACGCCCGGTGTGGCCCGCGTCTGCATGGCGATCGCCGAGAACCCCGAGGACGCCCGCCGCCTCACCATCAAGCGCAACTCCGTTGCGGTCGTGACGGACGGCTCGGCGGTGCTGGGCCTCGGCAACATCGGCCCGAAGGCCGCGCTGCCGGTCATGGAGGGCAAGGCGGCCCTGTTCAAGCGCTTCGCCGGCATCGACGCCTGGCCGCTCTGCCTCGACACCCAGGACACCGACGCGATCGTCGAGATCGTCAAGGCCATCGCCCCGGGCTTCGCCGGCATCAACCTCGAGGACATCTCCGCGCCCCGCTGCTTCGAGATCGAGGCCCGGCTGCGCGAGGCCCTCGACATCCCCGTCTTCCACGACGACCAGCACGGCACCGCCATCGTCGTCCTCGCCGCCCTCACCAACGCGCTGCGCGTCGTCGACAAGCCGATCGAGAACGTACGGGTCGTCATGTCCGGTGCCGGCGCGGCCGGTACGGCCATCCTGAAGCTGCTGCTCGCCGCCGGCGTCAAGAACGCCGTCGTCGCCGACATCCACGGCGTCGTGCACGCCGGCCGCGCCGACCTCGTCGACGCCGCGCCGGAGTCGGCGCTGCGCTGGATCGCCGACAACACCAACCCCGAGGGCCTCACCGGCACGCTGAAGGAGGCCGTGCACGGCGCCGACGTCTTCATCGGCGTCTCGGCCCCCAACGTCCTGGACGGCGAGGACGTGGCCGCCATGGCGGACGGCGCCATCGTGTTCGCGCTCGCGAACCCCGACCCCGAGGTCGACCCGGCCGTCGCCCGCCAGACCGCGGCGGTCGTCGCCACCGGCCGCTCCGACTTCCCGAACCAGATCAACAACGTGCTGGTCTTCCCCGGTGTGTTCCGCGGTCTGCTGGACGCCCAGTCCCGGACGGTCAACACCGAGATGATGCTGGCCGCCGCGCAGGCCCTCGCGGCCGTGGTGACGGAGGACGAGATCAACCCGAACTACATCGTTCCCAGCGTCTTCAACGACAAGGTCGCCGGTGCCGTCGCGGGCGCCGTGCGGGACGCCGCCAAGGCCGCCGGAGTGGTGGCGTAGCAGCCGGACGGAATGTGTGCGGCCCGTGGCGTGGTGGTGAGGATCACCACGGCGGGCCGCCCGTCCGGCGCGTCGCGGGATGTGGGGCCTTGAATCGCCCTCTAGGGTTGCGCAAGGCTCAGGCCCTCTCTTCGTGTGACTCCCAAGGGTGTTCTCACGACTCCTGGGGGTGCCGGATTGGCTTTACCGCCGCAGGTGGAGGCAGGATGCCTCCCTGGGCGCGAGGGTCTGACGACCGACCCGGGTCCGGGGAATGTCCGAGGGCCCTGGCAGCATCGGCATCGCTGTGCCCAACATGCGGCTCCGCCGCGTGGCACGCCTCAACGGCAAGAAGAACACGGGAGTAACAACATGAACCGCAGTGAGCTGGTGGCCGCGCTGGCCGACCGCGCCGAGGTGACCCGCAAGGACGCCGACGCCGTGCTGGCCGCGTTCGCCGAGGTTGTCGGCGACATCGTCTCCAAGGGCGACGAGAAGGTCACCGTCCCCGGCTTCCTGACCTTCGAGCGCACCCACCGTGCCGCTCGCACCGCCCGCAACCCGCAGACCGGCGAGCCGATCCAGATTCCGGCCGGCTACAGCGTCAAGGTCTCCGCGGGCTCCAAGCTGAAGGAAGCCGCGAAGGGCAAGTGACCCTGATGTGAAAGGGGCGGCCACCTACGGGTGGCCGCCCCTTTCATGTCCGCGCGCCGTCGGCGCGGGTCCGTACCGTCAGCCGAGTGCCTTGCCCGGCAGCTCGACCTTGGCGCCCAGCTCCACGAGCTTCTCCATGAAGTTCTCGTAGCCCCGGTTGATCAGGTCGATGCCGTGGACCCGGGAGGTGCCCTGGGCCGCGAGGGCGGCGATGAGGTACGAGAACCCGCCGCGCAGGTCGGGGATGACCAGGTCGGCGCCCTCCAGCCTGGTCGGGCCGGACACGACGGCCGAGTGCAGGAAGTTGCGCTGGCCGAAGCGGCAGTGGGAGCCGCCGAGGCACTCGCGGTAGAGCTGGATGTGCGCGCCCATCTGGTTGAGCGCGGAGGTGAAGCCGAGACGGGACTCGTAGACCGTCTCGTGGACGATGGACAGGCCCGTGGCCTGCGTCAGGGCGACCACCAGGGGCTGCTGCCAGTCCGTCTGGAAGCCCGGGTGCACGTCCGTCTCCAGGGCGATGGACTTCAGCCGGCCGCCCGGGTGCCAGAAGCGGATGCCCTCGTCGTCGATCTCGAAGGCGCCGCCCACCTTCCGGAAGGTGTTCAGGAACGTCATCATCGAGCGCTGCTGGGCGCCCCGGACGTAGACGTTCCCCTCGGTCGCCAGCGCCGCCGAGGCCCAGGAGGCGGCCTCCAGGCGGTCCGAGAGGGCACGGTGGGTGTAGCCGCCGAGCTCGTCCACACCGGTGATGCGGATCGTGCGGTCGGTGTCCATCGCGATGATCGCGCCCATTTTCTGCAGGACGCAGATCAGGTCCTCGATCTCCGGCTCCACGGCCGCGTTGGACAGCTCGGTGACGCCCTCGGCCAGCACCGCCGTCAGCAGCACCTGCTCGGTCGCGCCCACGGACGGGTACGGCAGCCGGATCTTGGTGCCCCGCAGCCGCTGCGGGGCCTCCAGGTACTGGCCGTCCGCCCGCTTCTCGATCTTGGCGCCGAACTGCCGCAGCACCTCGAAGTGGAAGTCGATGGGCCGGCCGCCGATGTCGCAGCCGCCCAGGCCCGGGATGAAGGCGTGCCCGAGGCGGTGCAGCAGCGGGCCGCAGAACAGGATCGGGATGCGCGACGAGCCCGCGTGGGCGTCGATGTCGGCGACGTTCGCGCTCTCCACGTGCGAGGGGTCGAGCACCAGCTCGCCGGGCTCCTCACCCGGGCGGACGGTCACCCCGTGCAGTTGCAGCAGTCCGCGTACGACCCGCACGTCGCGGATGTCCGGCACATTGCGCAGCCGGCTCGGCGCACTGCCCAGCAGGGCGGCCACCATGGCCTTCGGCACGAGGTTCTTCGCACCGCGGACCCGGAGCTCGCCCTCCAGCGGGGTTCCGCCGTGGACAAGCAGTACGTCATCAGCGCCGTTGACGGTCATGAATCTCGCGTTCCGTGGGGGTTGGGCAGGGGCCAGAAGGGAAAGGGTAATCGCCTGGGACCCCCCTCGAGTAAGCCCGTGCGCGGTCGGACAACGTCATAGGTGTGTCACAACACGAACCGTTCCCCGGTGGGCACGTGCGGTCACCGCGGCGGGGCGCGCGCGGCGTCCGCGTTCACCCCCGTGCCCCCGATTGCCTCCCCACGGGAGGGGAACATGCGGGATCATGTCTGGCATGACCGAGGTGTCCTCGCTCACAGGGCGGCTGCTCGTGGCAACACCCGCCCTGGCGGACCCGAACTTCGAGCGCGCGGTGGTGCTCCTTCTCGACCACGACGAGGAGGGCTCCCTCGGTGTCGTCCTCAACCGCCCGACGCCGGTCGACGTGGGCGACATCCTGGAGGGCTGGGCCGGCCTGACCGGCGAGCCCGGCGTCGTCTTCCAGGGCGGACCGGTGTCGCTCGACTCGGCCCTGGGCGTCGCCGTCGTCCCCGGCGGGGCGGCCGGAGAGGCGGCGCCGCTGGGCTGGCGCCGGGTGCACGGCGCGATCGGCCTGGTCGACCTGGAGGCGCCGCCGGAGCTGCTGGCCCCCGCCCTGGGGGCGCTGCGGATCTTCGCCGGGTACGCCGGCTGGGGCCCCGGCCAGCTGGAGGACGAGCTGTCGGAGGGCGCCTGGTACGTGGTCGAGTCCGAACCCGGCGACGTGTCCTGCCCGGTCCCCGACAGACTCTGGCGCGAGGTGCTGCGCCGCCAGCGGGGTGAACTGGCGATGGTGGCGACGTATCCGGACGACCCCTCGCTCAACTGAACTCCGGTCGGGCGGGCGGTGCCGGTCCGTGTGAGCTTCGATACTCCGGCTTTCAGTACCCTGGCAGGCATGAGCACTCTCGAGCCCGAGCGCGGGACTGGTACGGGGACCCTCGTAGAGCCGACACCGCAGACCTCCCACGGTGACGGTGACCACGAGCGCTTCGCCCATTACGTCCAGAAGGACAAGATCATGGCGAGCGCCCTCGACGGCACCCCCGTCGTGGCGCTGTGCGGCAAGGTCTGGGTACCGGGCCGCGACCCGAAGAAGTACCCGGTCTGCCCCATGTGCAAGGAGATCTACGAGTCCATGAGCGGCGGCGGCGACGAGGGCAAGGGCGGCGACAAGAAGAAGTAGCAGTTCCCCGACCGAGGTCTCCAAGGCCCCTGGAGCGTGCCCGCGCGCGCTCCGGGGGCCTTCGTGCGCCGTGGGCGTCGGGGAGGCCCCGGAGCGGTCTTCGTGCGTCAGGGCGGACCTGGGGCGGTCTTGGTGCGTCAGGGCGGGCCTGGAGGTGGTCTTCGTGCGTCAGGGCGGGCCCGGGGGCGGTCTTCGTGCGTCAGGGCGGGCCCGGGGGCGGTCTTCGTGCGGCACGGGGCACCGGGCGGTCTTCGTGCGGCTGGAGGCGCCCCGAGCGGCCGTAGTGCGTCACGAACCGGTCGAGACCTCTTGTGGACATGTTCATGTACTCCCTACTCTCCTGCTTGTTGTGCAGAGCGAAACCGTCATTGCGTATGTTGCAACGCACGCCCGGAGGAACACTCCATGAAGCTCGCCCCCCGCCTGGCCGTACTGCTGGCCGCCGCCGTCGTCACCGCGACCGCCTGCGCCCCCCAGACGTCCGACAACTCCTCCTCCGGCAAGGACGAGAAGAGCGGCACGCTACGTGTCTGGCTCTTCCAGGAGGTCAACACCGAGCCGAAGGAGAAGGTCGTCGACGCCGTCCTGGCCGGCTTCGAGAAGGCGCACGAGGACACGGAGGTCGACGTCGAGTACATCCCCGTCGAGACCCGCGCCCAGCGCATCAAGGCCGCCTTCAACGACCCCGCCAGCGCCCCCGACGTCATCGAGTACGGCAACACCGACACCGCCGGGTACGTCAAGGACGGCGGACTCCTGGACGTCACCGAGGAGTTCGGGGCCTGGGACGAGGCCGAGGACACCGACCCCACCGCCCGGCAGTCCGTCACCGTGGACGGCAAGATCTACGGCGCCCCCTACTTCGTCGGAGTCCGCGCCCTGTACTACCGGACCGACGTCTTCGACGAACTCGGCCTGAAGGCCCCCGAGTCACTGGACGAACTGGCGTCCACCGCGAAGAAGGTCCGCGACGCGAAGCCCGACCTCTACGGCATAGCCGTCGGCGGCGCCTACACCTACGGTGCGATGCCCTTCATCTGGGCCAACGGCGGCGAACTCGCCACCGGCAAGGGCGGTTCGTACGCCTCGGCGATCGACAGCGCCGCCGCCCAAAAGGGCATCGAGGCGTACACGTCCCTCTTCGGCGACCACAACTGCCCTGCCGCCAAGTGCGCCGGCATGGGCGGCAACGACACCGTCACCGCGTTCGCCTCCGGCAAGGCGGCCATGGCGATCGGCGGCGACTTCAGCCGCCAGGCCGTGGAGGCCGGGACGGCGAAGGGCAAGTACGCGGTCGTGCCGCTGCCCGGGGCCGAGCCCGGCTCGATCGCCCCGGCCTTCGCGGGCGGCAACAACATCGGCGTCCTGAAGAGCACCTCGCACCGCACCCTCGCCGTCGACCTGATGAAGCGGCTCGCGTCGAAGGAGGCGCAGGGCGAGATGTTCGACGCGATGGGCTTCCTGCCCACCTTCACGGACGTACGGCAGCGGGTCGCGGCCGAGGAGCCGTTCGTGAAGCCGTTCGTCGACACCCTCGCCGCGGGCACGAAGTTCGTGCCGGCCTCGGCCGCCTGGGCGGCGATCGACTCGTCGCAGGTGCTGCCGACCCTGTTCCAGGAGGTGGTCAGCGGCAAGAAGGACGTGGGCGCTGCCGCCGGGGACGCGGCCCGGAAGATGGACGACGCGTTCGGCTCCGCCGGATGAGTGCGCCCTCCGGCTCGGGGGGCGCGGTGCGTGGGCGGGTGCGGGTGAGTCGTGGCGTGCCGCGCCCACGCGGCGGTGGCCGCGAACCCGGCACGGCCCCGCGCCCCTTCGGGAGCCGCTCCCGTACGCCTTGGCTGTATCTCGCGCCCGCTCTCGTGGTCCTCGGCGGGCTGCTCGTCTACCCCGTCTACCAGCTCGGACTGATCTCCTTCCTGGAGTACACCCAGGCACAGGTCTCCGGTGGGGAGCCGACCACCTTCCGCGGATTCGGCAACTACGCCGAGCTCTTCGGGGACACGCAGTTCTGGCAGGTGCTGGCGGCCACCGTCGTCTTCGCGGCCGCCTGTGTGGTGTCGACGCTGGCCGTCGGGTGTGCGCTCGCCGTGCTGCTCACCCGGGTGCGTGCCGTGCCGCGGCTCGCGCTGATGCTCGCCGCGCTGGGCGCCTGGGCGACCCCGGCGGTCACCGGGTCGACGGTGTGGCTGCTGCTGTTCGACCCGGACTTCGGGCCAGTCAACCGGATGCTGGGCATCGGCGACCACTCCTGGACGTACGGCCGCTACAGCGCCTTCGCCCTCGTCCTGCTCGAAGTGGTCTGGTGCTCCTTCCCGTTCGTCATGGTCACCGTCTACGCCGGTATCCGCGCCGTCCCGGCGGAGGTGCTGGAGGCCGCCGCGCTCGACGGCGCCTCCCAGTGGCGCATCTGGCGGTCGGTGCTCGCCCCGATGCTCCGGCCGATCCTGGTGGTCGTCACCATCCAGTCGGTCATCTGGGACTTCAAGGTCTTCACCCAGATCTACGTCATGACGAACGGCGGCGGCATCGCCGGCCAGAACCTCGTCCTCAACGTCTACGCCTACCAGAAGGCGTTCGCGTCCTCGCAGTACAGCCTCGGCTCCGCGATCGGTGTCGTGATGCTGCTGATCCTGCTCGCCGTGACGCTGGTCTACCTGCGGCTGCTGCGCCGCCAGGGGGAGGAGCTGTGAATCTTCCGCGTGTGCGGGTGCGCCGTCCGTGGCGGCTGGCGGCCGAGGCGTCGGCGCTGCTGATCGCGGTCGTGGTGGCCTTCCCGCTGTACTGGATGGTGCTGAGCGCCTTCAAGCCGGCCGGGGAGATCGAGTCGAGCGAGCCGCGGCCGTGGACCCTGGCGCCCTCGCTGGACTCCTTCCGGCGGGTCTTCGGGCAGCAGGAATTCGGCCGCTACTTCCTCAACAGCCTGCTGGTGGCGGGCACCGTCGTGATCGCCTCGGCGCTCATCGCGTTCCTCGCGGCGACCGCGGTGACGCGTTTCCGGTTCCGTTTCCGGACCACTCTGCTGATCATGTTCCTGGTGGCCCAGATGGTGCCCGTGGAGGCGCTCACGATTCCGCTGTTCTTCCTCATGCGGGACTTCGGCCAGCTGAACACGCTGGGTTCGCTGATCCTCCCCCACATCGCCTTCTCGCTGCCCTTCGCGATCTGGATGCTGCGGGGCTTCGTGAAAGCGGTGCCCGAGGCCCTGGAGGAGGCCGCCTACCTCGACGGGGCGAGCCGGGCGCGATTCCTGTGGCAGATCCTTTTCCCGCTGGTCTTTCCGGGGCTGGTGGCCACCAGCGTCTTCTCCTTCATCTCGACCTGGAACGACTTCCTGTTCGCCAAGTCGTTCATCATCAGCGACACCTCCCAGTCGACGCTGCCGATGGCGTTGCTGGTCTTCTACAAGCCGGACGATCCCGACTGGGGCGGGGTGATGGCCGCGTCCACGGTGATGACGATTCCGGTGCTGGTCTTCTTCGTACTCGTGCAACGACGACTCGTCTCCGGCCTCGGCGGAGCGGTGAAGGACTGAGGACTGACATGACTGACGTGACCGACGGGACGGACGCGATTCCCCGGCCCCGGCAGGTGGCGCTCCACGGCGGCGGCTCCTTCGAGCTGGGACCGGACACCGGGGTGGTGGCGGGCGACGGCACGCAGGGCACCGAACGCTGGCTGCGCGCCACGCTGGGCGCGGCCACCGGCCTGCCGCTCGCGCCGGGGCAGGGCGAGGAGAACACCGTCCGCCTGTCCCTCGACGGTGAGCTGGCGGCCGAGGGGTACCGCCTCGCCGTCACACCGGCCGGCGTGCACCTCGCGGGCGGGGGCCCGGCCGGCCTCTTCTGGGGCGCCCAGACGCTCCGGCAACTGCTCGGACCGGACGCCTTCCGGCGCGCGCCGCTGCCCGGCCGCCGGTGGCGGCTGCCGCTGGTCCGCGTCGAGGACGCGCCCCGGTTCCCCTGGCGGGGCCTGATGCTGGACGTCGCCCGGCACTTCATGCCGAAGGAAGGCGTCCTGCGCTACCTGGACCTGATGGCCGCCCACAAACTCAACGTCCTGCACTTCCACCTGACCGACGACCAGGGCTGGCGCATCGAGATCGAACGCCACCCGAAGCTCACCGAGACCGGCTCCTGGCGGGCGCGCACCAAATTCGGCCACCGGGCCTCGCCGCTCTGGGACGACAAACCCCACGGCGGCTACTACACCCAGGACGACATCCGGGAGATCGTCGCCTACGCGGCCGAACGGCACATCACCGTCGTCCCCGAAATCGACGTTCCCGGGCATTCGCAGGCCGCCATCGCCGCGTATCCGGAACTCGGCAACACGGATGTCGTCGACACCACCGCCCTCTCCGTCTGGGACACCTGGGGCGTCTGCGAGAACGTACTCGCCCCCACCGACACCACCCTGCGTTTCTACGAGGGGGTGTTCGAGGAAGTGCTCGGGCTGTTCCCCTCGGAGTTCATCCACATCGGCGGCGACGAATGCCCCAAGGAGCAGTGGCGGCGCTCGGCCACCGCGCAGGCACGCATCGGGGAACTCGGCCTCGCCGACGAGGACGAACTCCAGTCCTGGTTCGTCCAGCACTTCGACACCTGGCTCGCCGGACGCGGACGGCGGCTCATCGGCTGGGACGAGATCCTGGAGGGCGGACTCGCCAAGGGCGCCGCCGTGTCCTCCTGGCGCGGGTACGCGGGCGGGGTCGCCGCCGCGCGCGCGGGACACGACGTCGTCATGTGCCCCGAGCAGCAGGTGTACCTGGACCACCGGCAGCACGCGGGCGAGGACGAACCGGTGCCGATCGGCTTCGTGCGCACCCTGGAGGACGTCTACCGGTTCGAGCCGGTTCCGGCGGAGCTGACGCCGGACGAGTCCGGACACGTGATCGGAACCCAGGCGAACGTGTGGACCGAGGTGATGGAGGACCAGGGGCGCGTGGACTACCAGACGTTCCCGAGGCTCGCCGCGTTCGCCGAGGTGGCCTGGAGCGCGCTGCCCGCCCCGGCCGACCGGGACTTCGCCGGGTTCGAACGGCGGATGGCCGCCCATTACCGGCGACTTGACGCCCTGGGCGTCGCCTACCGGCCGCCCGGCGGCCCGCTGCCCTGGCAGCGGCGGCCCGGAGTGCTCGGCCGGCCGATCGACGGCCCGCCACCGGACAAGTGAGGCGGACGAGCGGGTGAACGAGCAGGTGAACGAGCAGGTGAACGAGGAAGGGAACGAGCAGACGAACGAGGAGGGGAACGCAGGGAGAACGAGGAGGGAACGGCCAAGGTGAACAAGTAAGGCCAGCAGGGAAGGAACGCCCCGAAACGTCACTGAAGAGTGACAACTCCCGCCCGTCGTGCGCGCCTCCGACTGTCGGACGATTGGCGGCGATCCCGCACGAAACGGACCGTCCCGCGGACGACATGGGTGAACACCTCCTGGCGGACCCCCGCGTCCGGGTCCTGCGAAGATGTGCCAGAGTTGCCACGTCCGCCCTGTCAGGTCGTACCGTACGGCGACATGGGCGGGACCAGGTGGGACAGCGGGAAGGGGCAGTCGGTTTGACCACGCACGCACCGCAGGCGGCGCAGGCCGTCACGCTGCCCACGACACTGGACGAGGCCGTGGCGGCACTGGCCGCCGTGCCCGCCGCCGTTCCGGTGGCGGGCGGCACCGACCTGATGACCGCCGTCAACTCCGGGCAGCTCAGGCCCGCCGCGCTGGTGGGCCTCGGCCGGATCAGCGAGATCCGCGGCTGGCAGTACCAGGACGGTCACGCGCTGCTCGGCGCGGGACTCACCCACGCCCGCATGGGCCGCCCCGACTTCGCCGCGCTCATCCCGGCGCTCGCCGCAGCCGCGCGCGCCGCCGGACCGCCGCAGATCCGCAACGCGGGCACGCTGGGCGGCAACATCGCCTCGGCCTCCTCCACCGGCGACGCGCTGCCGGTGCTGGCCGCGCTGGAGGCGACGCTGATCATCGCCGGCGCGGACGGGGCCCGCCGTGAGATGCCGGTCTCGCACCTGCTGGCCGGCATGGAGATGCTCCGCGCGGGCGAGCTCATCGGCTACGTGCGCGTGCCGCTGCTGCACGCGCCGCAGGTCTTCCTGAAGGCGACCGGCCGGACCGGCCCGGGCCGCGCGATGGCCTCCGTGGCGCTGGTCCTCGACCCCGCCCGGCGCGGGGTGCGGTGCGCGGTCGGCGCCATCGCGCCGATGCCGCTGCGGCCCCTGGAGGCCGAGCAGTGGGTGGCCTCCCTCATCGACTGGGACAACGGCCGCGCGATCGTCCCGGAGGCCCTGAGCGCCTTCGGCGAGTACGTCGCCGCCGCCTGCATCCCCGACGCGGCCCCGGCCGAGGACGGTTCCGTACCGCAGCTCCCGCCGGCCGTACTGCACCTGCGGCGCACCGTCGCCGCGCTGGCCCGACGAGCACTGGGGAGGGCGCTGTCGTGACCGACGACCAGCACGGCGACCAGCACGGAGAGGGCACGCCCCCGAGCGGCGGACGCTGGGACCCGCTGCCCCAGGGCGACTACGACGACGGCGCCACCGCCTTCTTCGCACTCCCCGAGGGCGGTGTGGACGCGCTCCTGGCCTCCGCCGACAGCCCGCTCGCCGCGCCCGGGCACGGCTACGTGCCGCCGCAGATCACGGTCGCGCCCGCCACGACCGCCGGTACCGACCCGGCGGCCACCGGCTCCTGGGCGATGCCGTCCGCACCCGTGGACGGCGCACAGTGGCAGGTCCCGGACGCGGCGCCGGAGTCCGCCGGCCACCAGGGGTACGCCGAGTACCCGCAGCCGGACCCGTACGGCGGGAGCACGCCGTACGGCACGGGCGCGCCGTACGACACGGACGCCGGACAGGACGACCGGTTCACGTACCGGCCCGGGGCCACCGCCCAGTGGGACTTCTCCGAGGCGGCGGCCGGGCAGAGCGCCGCGCCCGAGCCCGGCGCCGCGTCCGGCGGGGACCTGCCCGGGCAGGACGTGACCGGGCAGGACGTGACCGGCCAGTGGTCCATCCCCGTCGCCGACGGCGACCTTCCCGACGAGTCGGGAGAGTTCACCCAGTCGTCCCTGGCCGAGCAGTGGGGCGGCACCGCACCGGCCACCCTGCCCGGCGGCGCCCCCGCGCCCTGGGCGACGCAGCAGGCCGGGCAGCCCTGGGGCGACCGCCCGGCGGAGGCCGCGCCGGCGGGCGCGGCACGCCAGGCCGAGCACCAGGCCGAGCACCAGGCCGAGCACCAGGCCGAGCACCAGGCCGAGCACCAGGCCGAGCACCAGGCCGAGCACCGGGCCGAGCCCGAGGCGCCCCGGCCGGCCGTCGTTCCGGACGCGGAGGCGCCCACCGAATCCGTCACGGAGACCGGCCTCCCGGCCCCGGAGGCCGACGGGACGGCGACCGGTGAGCCCCAGGGGGCCGAGGAGGCCGTCGAGGGCCCCGGAGAGTCGCCCGCGGGCACCACCGGGGACGTGGAGACGGAATCCGCCCCGGAGGCCGCTGAGGAGCCCGTGGCGGGTCCGGAGCCCGTCGCCGCGCGGGAGGAGTCCGGGCGGGAGCCCGAGCGGGCCCCGGAGGCGGAACCCCGCACCGCCGACCCCGACCCGGACCAGGCCCCCGACCCGGACCAGGCCCCGGACCCGGACCAGGCCCCCGACCCCGAAGCGGCTGCTTCCGGGGCCGCCCCGGCCGCCCCCCGGGGCCAGGCCCCGGCCGGACCGCACGAGGAGCACCCCCTCGCCTCGTACGTCCTGCGCGTCAACGGCGCCGACCGGCCCGTCACCGACGCCTGGATCGGCGAGTCCCTGCTGTACGTGCTGCGGGAGCGGCTCGGCCTCGCGGGCGCCAAGGACGGCTGCTCGCAGGGCGAGTGCGGCGCCTGCAACGTGCAGGTCGACGGACGGCTCGTCGCCTCCTGCCTGGTCCCGGCCGTGACCAGTGCCGGCAGCGAGGTGCGTACGGTCGAGGGCCTCGCCGCCGACGGGCGGCCGTCGGACGTGCAGCGGGCGCTCGCCCGGCGCGGCGCGGTGCAGTGCGGTTTCTGCGTGCCCGGCATGGCGATGACCGTGCACAACCTCCTGGAGGGCAACCCGGCGCCGACCGAGCTGGAGGCCCGGCAGGCCCTGTGCGGCAACCTGTGCCGCTGCTCCGGCTACCGGGGTGTCCTGGAGGCGGTCAAGGAGGTCGTCGCCGAGCGCGAGGCGCACGCCGCCGCCGAGGCGAACGACGCGGACACCGACGCACCCCGAATCCCGCACCAGGCGGGTCCGGGCGCGGGCGGCGTCAACCCGTCGGCGTTCGAGTCCCAGGAGCCGCCCGGAACACCGCCCGGGAATCCGGACACCCCGGGACCGCACTCCCGGGGCCCGCACGACCAGCCCTACGGCGCCCAGCCCTACGGCGACCAGCCCCACGGCCATGACCCCCACGGCCCGCACGGCCAGGGCGGCCCCCACGGCCAGGACGGAGGCCACGCGTGAGCAACGACGCCGCGACTGCGGAGGCCGCGGGAACCGCCGAGGCGGCCCCCGCGCCCGAGCCGATCCCGCACGGCCTCGGCGCGTCCCTGCCGCCCGCCGACGCCCGCGCGAAGACCGAGGGCACCTTCCCGTACGCCGCCGACCTGTGGGCCGAGGGCCTGCTGTGGGCGGCCGTCCTGCGCTCACCGCACCCGCACGCGCGCATCGTGTCCATCGACACCACCCACGCGCGCGAGATGCCCGGCGTACGGGCGGTCGTCACGCACGAGGACGTGCCCGGCACCCCGCTGCACGGACGCGGCGGCCGGGCGGACCGCCCGGTGTTCGCCTCCGAGGTCGTACGCCACCACGGCGAGCCCATCGCGGCCGTCGCCGCCGACCACCCGGACACCGCGCGGATGGCCGCCGCCGCCGTCATCGTCGAGTACGAGGTGCTCGCCCCGGTGACCGACCCGGAGCAGGCCTTCGAGGCCGAGCCGCTGCACCCCGACGGCAACCTGATCCGCCACATCCCGCTGCGGCACGGCGACCCGGACGCGGCCGGCGAGGTCGTCGTCGAGGGCCTGTACCGCATCGGCCGCCAGGACCCGGCGCCCATAGGGGCCGAGGCGGGCCTCGCGGTGCCGCGCCCGGACGGCGGCGTGGAGCTGTACCTGGCCTCCACCGACCCGCACGCCGACCGCGACACGGCCGCCGAGTGCTACGGCCTGGCACCCGAACAGGTGAAAATCGTCGTCACCGGGGTGCCCGGCGCCACCGCCGACCGCGAGGACCAGGGCTTCCAGCTGCCGCTCGGCCTGCTGGCCCTGAAGACCGGCTGCCCGGTGAAGCTGACCGCCACGCGCGAGGAGTCCTTCCTCGGCCACGTCCACCGCCACCCCACCCTCCTGCGCTACCGCCACCACGCGGACGCCGAGGGCCGGGTGGTGAAGGTCGAGGCGCAGATCCTGCTCGACGCGGGCGCCTACGCCGACACCTCCTCGGACGCCCTGGCCGCCGCGGTGGCCTTCGCCTGCGGCCCGTACGTCGTCCCCAACGCCTTCATCGAGGGCTGGGCCGTGCGCACCAACAACCCGCCCTCCGGCCATGTGCGCGGCGAGGGTGCCATGCAGGTGTGCGCCGCGTACGAGGCGCAGATGGACAAGGTCGCCAAGAAGCTCGGCCTCGACCCGGCCGAGGTGCGGCTGCGCAACGTACTGGCCACCGGCGACGTGCTCCCCACCGGCCAGACGGTCACCTGCCCGGCCCCGGTCGCCGAACTCCTCCAGGCCGTACGCGACTTTCCCCTCCCCGCCCTGCCCAAGGACACGCCCGAGGACGAGTGGCTGCTGCCCGGCGGCCCCGAGGGCGCGGGCGAACCGGGCGCGGTGCGCCGGGGCGTGGGCTACGGCATCGGCATGGTGCACATGCTCGGCGCGGAGGGCGCGGACGAGGTCTCCACGGCCACCGTGAAGGTCCAGGACGGCGTGGCGACGGTGCTGTGCGCGGCGGTCGAGACCGGGCAGGGCTTCTCCACACTGGCCCGGCAGATCGTGCAGGACACCCTCGGCGTCGACGAGGTGCAGGTGGCGCCCGTCGACACCGACCAGCCCCCGGCGGGCGCGGGCTGCCGGGGCCGCCACACGTGGGTGTCGGGCGGCGCGGTGGAGCGGGCGGCCAAGATGGTCCGCACCCAGCTCCTCCAGCCGCTGGCGCACCAGTTCGGGATGTCGACCGAGCTGCTCCAGATCGCCGACGGCAAGATCACCTCGTACGACGGCGTGCTGTCGACCACGGTCGCCGAGGCGCTGGACGGCAAGGAGCTGTGGGCCACCGCCCAGTGCCGTCCGCACCCGACCGAGCCGCTGGACGAGGCCGGTCAGGGCGACGCCTTCGTCGGCATGGCCTTCTGCGCGATCCGCGCGGTGGTCGACGTCGACGTCGAGATCGGCTCGGTACGGGTCGTGGAACTGGCCGTCGCGCAGGACGTGGGCCGGGTGCTGAACCCGGCGCAGCTGACCGCCCGGATCGAGGCGGGCGTGACCCAGGGCGTCGGCATCGCGCTGACGGAGAACCTGCGCACCCCGCGCGGCCTGATCCGCCACCCCGACCTGACCGGCTACGCCCTGCCGACCGCGCTCGACGCCCCCGACATCCGGATCGTGAAGCTCGTCGAGGAACGCGACGTGGTCGCCCCCTTCGGCGCGAAGGCGGTCAGCGCGGCGCCGGTGGTGGCCTCCCCGGCGGCCGTCGCCTCCGCCGTGCGCGCGGCCACGGGACGCCCGGTGAACCGGCTGCCGATCCGGCCGCAGGCCGCGGTGGTGACCGTCTGAGCCCGTGAGCGCCTTCGCGGGCCGCGGCGTTGTCAGTGGTGGGCCGTAGTGTCGTGGGTGGTGGGACGGACGGCACGCACGGGGGAACGATGATCACACTGGCCGAGGTTCAGCTCGACCCGTACGTCACGCACGGCCTGTCGCGCCGCCGGCCGGCCGAGGAGCCGCGCGACCGGCTGCTGACGGGGGAGCTGCCGGGACGCGGCGGCACGGCGGCCGACCGGGGCCTGCCGGACGGTGCGACGGGCGACCTCCCGACGCCGTACGTCCGCTGCGACCGCCCGGCCCCGAGGGACCGCGCGCCTCTCGCGCCCGTACTGCGGGCACTGGCCGGCTGCGCCGCGGCCGTGGACGAACTGGCGGACCTGCGCGGTCAGTTCGCCTCCTACGTGGACCGTCACGGGCCGCGGGCCGCGACGGAGGCGTCCCGCCGGTTGCTCGCGGCCTTCGAGGAGGGGGATGCGGGCACCGAACCGGCCCCGCCGCGCAGGACGGCGGCCCTCATCCGTCCGCTGGCCCCGGCGGCGGGTCCTGGCGGGCGGTCCGGCCTGACGCTGGACCTGCCGCCCCGCCTCCTGGACGAGGAGTGCGGCGCGGCGGCGATCGTCCGTTTCGAGGAGATCGACTTCCCGGCCGCGCTCACGCACGAGCCGACCCGCCGCTTCCTGCGGCGGGTGGGCCTGCCGGAGGGCGGCCCGTGGTTCTCCCCGGACACGGACGTGCCGCTGCCGACGCTGGAGGAGTACCGGGCCGACGACGCCCCCCGCCGTGCGCCCCTGCCACGCGGAGCGGAGCGCCTGGTACGCCTCGGCTGCCTGGCCGGGGGCGCCGGCCTCGTCGTCGACGGCGCCACGGGCGAGGTCCTGTCCTGGAGCGAGGGCGAGTCCGCCCCGCGCCCGCTCAGCACCGACGTCTCCACGCTCGCGTTCACCCTGTGGCTGCTCCACCGCCAGAAGGCACGGGACGTGGAACACGAGCTGACCGACGCCTACGGGCGACTGGCCGACACCATGATCCGCACCTGGGCCGCCGTGGACACCCTCACCCGCGACCCGGTCGGCCGCACGACGCCGGCGGACGACGACTGGTGCTCCTGGCCGGGCATGTTCGAGGACCGCGCGGGCGGCGGGCCGTGCGCGTAGCGGACGCTGCCGGGAGGCCGTCCGGCGCGGCGGAGCCCACAGCCGGGAACAGGCGGGCGGCCGGCCCCGGTGGGAAGGACGGACGGCCCGCGTGACCGGACGTGCCGCGTGACCGGACGAGCCGCGTGATCAGCGCTGCTGATGCTGGGGGAGGAGCACCTCGCCCACCATGTGCGTCAACGTGGTCTCCTCCTCCTTGTTGTTCCGGGAGCAGTCGATGTTGTTGTCCGCGGGCCCGAGGTTCGGCTGGTCGATGATCTCGATGACGTCGCAGCTGAGGACCTGCTCACTGTTGTCGAACTTCGCCGTGTCGTCGTCGGCCGCCTGTGCGGTCGAGGCGGTACCGCCGGCGACGGCCAGGGCGGCGAACGTGCAGGCGATGGCGTTCCTGAACTTCATGGTCGTCCTGCCTTCCGGGGGATTTCCGTGTCGGTGCCTCGATGGAGGGCTGCACAGCCGACCGCCCGTACGCGTTCACGGGATTCCCTGTCCGTGCGGACACCGATTTCCGCGAGGCACCCGGTCCGTGCGCGTCACCGAGTGGTGAACGAAGGGCCACTGGGGGCGGTATTGCTCCGAGCGGGTGGCGTCGGCGCCGGCTCGGCCCCGGGCCGGCGTGTCCGGCCAGGAGGCCTGCCGGACGTCCGGGGGGAGGCCCGCGGCCGCGAGGGAGTCCCTCGCCCGCGACGACGCGCTCGTCGACGGGAACAGGCGACTGTGACGTCGGTCCCACCCGGGGGCGAGCCGCCCCGGTGGGAGCGTCGATCGCGTCCGGGCGCCGGTAGGGTGGCCCGGTTGTCATACGTGGCCGACCGCTCTACCCCCTTCGGAGACCGTGACTACCACCGCCAGCTCCAGCACCTCGCACCACCTGTCCCCGGCCTTCCCCGGCCGTGCCCCGTGGGGCACCGCCAGCAAGCTGCGGGCCTGGCAGCAGGGGGCGATGGAGAAGTACCTCCAGGAGCAGCCCCGGGACTTCCTGGCGGTCGCCACCCCCGGCGCCGGAAAGACCACCTTCGCCCTGACGTTGGCGTCCTGGCTGCTGCACCACCACGTCGTGCAGCAGGTGACCGTCGTCGCGCCGACCGAGCACCTGAAGAAGCAGTGGGCCGAGGCCGCGGCGCGGATAGGGATCAAGCTCGACCCGGAGTACAGCGCCGGCCCGCTCAGCCGCGAGTACCACGGCATCGCCATCACCTACGCCGGCGTCGGCGTGCGCCCCATGCTGCACCGCAACCGCGTCGAGCAGCGCAAGACCCTCGTCATCCTCGACGAGATCCACCACGCCGGTGACTCCAAGTCCTGGGGCGAGGCCTGCCTGGAGGCGTTCGAGCCGGCCACCCGGCGCCTCGCGCTGACCGGTACGCCGTTCCGGTCGGACACCAACCCGATCCCCTTCGTGACGTACGAGGAGGGCAACGACGGCATCCGGCGCTCCGCCGCCGACTACACCTACGGGTACGGCTCCGCGCTCGCCGACGGCGTCGTCCGCCCGGTCATCTTCATGAGCTACAGCGGCAACATGCGCTGGCGCACCAAGGCGGGCGACGAGATCGCCGCCCGGCTCGGCGAACCCATGACCAAGGACGCCGTCAGCCAGGCCTGGCGCACCGCGCTGGACCCGCGCGGCGAGTGGATGCCCGCCGTGCTGCGCGCCGCCGACCAGCGGCTCACCGAGGTCAGGAAGGCCATCCCGGACGCCGGCGCCCTCGTCATCGCCGCCGACCAGGACTCCGCCCGCGCCTACGCCAAGCTGATCCGCGAGATCACCGGCAGCAAGGCCACCGTCGTCCTGTCCGACGACACCGGCGCGTCGAAGAACATCGACGACTTCAGCGCGAACACCGACCGGTGGATGGTCGCTGTCCGCATGGTGTCCGAGGGCGTCGACGTGCCCCGCCTCGCGGTCGGCGTGTACGCCACCACCATCTCCACGCCGCTGTTCTTCGCCCAGGCCGTCGGCCGTTTCGTACGGTCCAGGCGGCGCGGCGAGACCGCCTCCGTCTTCCTGCCGACCGTGCCCGACCTGCTCACCTTCGCCAACGAGATGGAGCGCGAGCGCGACCACGTCCTCGACAGGCCCAAGAAGGAGGGCGAGGAGGACCCGTACGCCGAGTCCGAGAAGGAGATGGACGAGGCGAACCGGGAGCAGGACGAGGACACCGGCGAGCAGGAGCAGTTCTCCTTCGAGGCGCTGGAGTCCGAGGCCACCTTCGACCGGGTCATGTACAACGGCGCCGAGTTCGGCATGCAGGCCCACCCGGGCAGCGAGGAGGAGCAGGACTACCTCGGCATCCCGGGACTGCTGGAGCCCGACCAGGTGCAGCTGCTGCTCCAGAAGCGGCAGGCCCGGCAGATCGCGCACAGCCGCAGGAAGCCCGACGACGAGGCAGACCTGCTCGAACTGCCCGCCGAGCGGCGGCCGGTGGTCTCGCACAAGGAACTGATGGAGCTGCGCAAGCAGCTCAACACCATGGTCGGCGCCTACGTCCACCAGAGCGGCAAGCCGCACGGCGTGATCCACACCGAACTGCGCCGGGTGTGCGGCGGCCCGGCCAGCGCCGAGGCCACCGCCGGACAGCTGCGCCAGCGCATCGACAAGATGCGGGAGTGGGCCACGCGCATGAAGTGACGGGCGGGGCGTGCGCGGCACAGGCGTGTGCTGTACGTATCGGGACAAACACAGGTAGTCCACACCGGTCACCGCCCGGATTCTGGACGGAGCCTTCCGCTGAGCGGACCTGGTCGTTACTGTCCCGCTACGCACACGCCCCGTGGCAGCGCCGCCGCGGAGCGCAGCCGTGAAGCGACTGGGCCCGGGCACAAGGCCGGGCCGTCAGCCGATCGGCGGCCTCTGAAGCGCGTCACTGACGGGACTCGGTGACGCACCACCCGCGAGGGGGCCGCCGACCTCACCACTAAGGAGTGGGCGTCGTGACCGCGGAGACCTCTCAGACGCTCGACCGGGGACTGCGCGTCCTCAAACTGCTCGCCGATACGGACCACGGGCTGACCGTCACCGAGCTATCCCACAAACTGGGCGTGAACCGGACCGTTGTGTACCGGTTGCTCGCCACGCTGGAGCAGCACGCACTCGTCCGCCGTGACCTGGGCGGACGCGCCCGGGTCGGGCTCGGCGTGCTGGGACTCGGCCGCCAGGTGCACCCGCTGGTGCGCGAGGCGGCGATGCCCGCGCTGCGCGCGCTGGCCGAGGACATCGGGGCGACGGCCCACCTGACGCTGGTCGACGGGGCGGAGGCGCTGGCCGTGGCCGTCGTCGAGCCGACCTGGACGGACTACCACGTGGCCTACCGGGCGGGCTTCCGGCATCCGCTGGAGCGGGGGGCCGCGGGCAAGGCGATCCTCTCCGCCCGGCAGCATACGCAGGGGGCCGGTACCGGCGAGGCGGTGGACGGGCCCGGGTTCACCCTCACCCACGGGGAGCTGGAGGCGGGCGCCTGCGGGGCCGCCGCACCGCTCCTCGGGGTGACGGGAGTGGAGGGCAGCGTCGGCGTGGTGATGCTGTCCGACGTGGTGCCGGAGCGGGTGGGGGCGCGGGTGATGGACGCGGCGCGCGAGGTGGCGGAGGCGTTGCGCTAGCAGCGCCCGTCCCGCGCGGCGGTACCCGGTTCCGGCCGGGCTGCCCGGCCCGCGGGCCCGGCCCGCGGGCGCGCCCCACCCGTTCCCGGCGCCGACGCGCGATGCCCGCACCCGGGCGGCAGGAGCGTCACGTTAGATTGACTCCGTGCTCTCTCGTCTCACGCGTCCCCAGGCCCTCGCCGTCTGTGCGCTGCCCGTCGTGGCAGTGCTCGCCGTCGCCGTGTTCGCGCCGTTGCCGTTCTCCGTGGCGCAGCCGGGCCTGACGGCCGACGTGCTGGGGGAGAACCAGGGCGCGCCCGTGATCACGATCAAGGGCGCGCCGACGCACGACACGAGCGGCCAGCTGCGGATGACGACGATCGAGGCGACCGGCCCGGACGCCGACGTCCGCCTCGGCGACGTGGTCGACAGCTGGTTCGGCACCGAGCGCGCGGTCATGCCGCGCGACGCCGTCTACCCGAGCGGCGACGACGTCGAGGAGATCGAGGAGTACAACGAGGAGCAGATGAAGGAGTCCCAGGACGCGGCGACCACGGCCGCGTTGGGCTACCTGAAGCTCGACGCGTCGGACGTCGACGTCGAGCTGCGCCTCGAGGACGTCGGCGGTCCCAGCGCCGGCCTGCTGTTCTCCCTCGGCATCGTCGACAAGCTGCGCGCCGGCGACCTCACCGGCGGCAAGGTCATCGCCGGGACCGGCACGATCACCACCGGCGGCAAGGTCGGCGCCGTGGGCGGTGTGCCGCTGAAGACGCAGGCCGCACGGCGGGACGGGGCCACCGTCTTCCTGGTGCCCAAGGCGGAGTGCTCCGACGCGCAGGCCGAGCTGCCGAAGGGGCTCCGCCTGATCCCGGTCACCACCCTGAAGGGGGCGGTCGACTCGCTCGAGGCCCTGAGGACGGGCAAGGGCGAGGTCCCGGCCTGCTGAGGCGGGCGCCGCTCGGTTCTCCTTCACGAAGCCGGCCTGCTGGGGCGGGCGCCGCTCAGTTCTCCTTCACGAAGCCCTTCTCGGTCATCCAGTCCAGCGCCACGTGGTGCGGGTCCTCGCCGTCCACGTCGACCTTCGCGTTCAGGGTCTGCGCGACGTCGTTGGTCAGCGCCTTGGTGACCGGGTCCAGGACGGACCGGATCGCCGGCCACTTCTCCAGGGTCTCGGTCCTGACCATGGGCGCCGCGTTGTAGTTCGGGAAGAACTTCTTGTCGTCCTCCATCACCACCAGGTTCATGGACTTGATCCGCCCGTCGGTGGTGAACACCTCGCCGTAGGTGCAGGCGCCCTTCGCGGTCTGCGTGTAGATGATGCCGGTGTCCATCTGCGTGATGTTCCCGGCCGGGATGTCCATGCCGTACGTTTTCTCCAGCCCCGGCAGCCCGTCCGCGCGGTTGGCGAACTCGCCCTCCACGCACAGCGTCACCGCGCCGGGGTCGGACTTCGACAGCTCGGCGACCTCCGACAGCGTGTTCGTGCCGTACTTCCCGTGGTTGGCCCGGTTCATCGCCAGCGCGTAGGTGTTGTTCATCGGCGCCGGCGGCAGCCACGTCAGCCCGTTCTCCGCGTCGGCGTCGCGGACCGCCTCCCACTGCTGCCGCGGGTCGGGAATCGGCCTGGTGTGGCCCAGGTACGTGATCCAGGCGGTGCCCGTGTACTCGTACGTGGCGTCGGCGTCGCCGTTCTCGACCGCCGCGCGGGTGCCGACGGAGCCCTGGATGCCGGTGCGGTCGAGCACCTCCGCGCCGGCCGCCTCGAAGGCGATGCCCATGATCGCGCCGAGGATCAGCTGCTCGGTGAACTCCTTGGAGGTGACGGTGAGGTCGGCGCCCTCCAGCGGCCGGCCCTTGCCGATGGTGCCGGGCCCGACGTCGTCGACCATGGGGGAGCCGCTGGTCAGGCCGCAGCCCGCGGCGGCCCCGACCAGGATCGAGGCGGCCAGCAGCACACACGTACGCCCTCTCATGTCCCCGCCTCCAGCCCGCGCGGGCGCAGCAGCAGTTCGGCGAGCGAGGCCAGCCAGTCCACCAGCAGCGCCAGGGCCACGGTGAGGACCGAGCCCAGCACCAGCACCGGCATGCGCTGGCTGGTGATACCGGTGGTGATCAGCACCCCGAGGCCGCCGCCTCCGCCGAAGGTCGCCAGGGTCGCCGTACCGACGTTCAGCACGAGGGCCGTGCGCACGCCGGCCAGGATCAGCGGCACGGCCAGCGGCAGTTCCACACGGGTGAGCACGCCCAGCGGGGACATGCCGATGCCGCGGGCCGCCTCCAGCAGCGTGGGGTCGTTCGCCTTCAGGCCCGCGATCGTGTTGGAGAGCACGGGCAGGACGGCGTAGATGATGATGCCGATCAGGGCGGCGCGGCGGCCGATGCCCAGCCAGATCACCAGCAGCGCCAGCAGGCCGATCGCCGGGGTCGCCTGCCCCATGTTGGCGAAGGCCATCGCCACCGGCGTGGCCTTCCGGAACGCCCGGCGGGTGAGCAGGACGCCCAGCGGGATGGCGATGATCAGCACGAAGAAGGTGGAGATCACGGTCAGCTGGACGTGCTGCCACAGGGCCTTGGTGACCTGGCCGCCCGACAGGGCGTTCTCGCTCAGCGCGTCCAGGTCGGCCTGCCGGAACCACAGCCAGGTGGCCAGCAGCAGGGCGACCAGGACCGCGGGCAGGAAGGTCAGCTTCCGCCAGCCGACCCGCCGCCTCGTCGCGGCCGGCGACGGCGGGCGCGGCTCGTACTCCGCCTCGCCCTCGTCGCGGTAGGCGATCCCCCTGACCTCGAGCTCGCCCTCGGGCCGCCGGCCGGACGACGGGCCGCGGGAGGAGCCCCGGGACGAGCCCCGGGAGGAGCCCCGGGAAGGGCCGGAGGGGCCGGAGGGGCCGGAGGAAGAGGTGCTCACGCTGTGGTCCCGTCCCCTCCGAAGCCCTCCTGCTCGGCATGGGTCTGGTCGGCCCGGGCCTCCTCCAGGTCGTGCTGGTGCTCCAGCGCGTCGAGCCGGTCGGCCTCCAGCAGCTCGTGCACGGAGTTCATCAGCGTCTCCATGTCGACGACGCCCTCGTACTGGCCGCGCCGCCCGGTGACCGCGACCCGCCCGGCGTTGTCGGTGAGCACCGCCTCCAGCGCGTCCCGCAGCGTCGCGTCCCCGGTCACCGTGTCGTGCACCAGCGTCCCGGCCCGTGCCAGCGACCCCTTGGCCCGCATCAGGTCGCCACGCCGGAGCCACTTGTACGGCCGCCCGCGCCGGTCGAGGAGCAGGATCTCGTTGGTGCCGGCCGCCCGCAGCCGGTCGAAGATGTGCTGGAGCGGGTCCTCCACGGTCACCGTCGGGTAGTCGGTGACCCCCACGTCCCGCACGCGGGTCAGGTTCAGCCGCTTCAGCGCCGCCCCGGCGCCCACGAAACCGGAGACGAAGTCGTCCGCCGGGTTGGTGAGGATGGCCTCCGGGGTGTCGAACTGCGCGATGTGGGAGCGCTCGCGCAGGACGGCGATCCGGTCGCCCAGTTTGATCGCCTCGTCGAAGTCGTGGGTGACGAACACGATCGTCTTGTGCAGCTCGCGCTGGAGCCGGATCAGCTCGTCCTGGAGGTGGTCCCGGGTGATCGGGTCCACCGCGCCGAACGGCTCGTCCATCAGCAGCACCGGCGGATCGGCCGCCAGCGCCCGCGCCACGCCCACCCGCTGCTGCTGGCCGCCGGACAGCTGGCGCGGGTAGCGGCCGTGGAACTCCCCGGCGTCCAGCCCCACCAGGTCGAGCATCTCCTCCACCCGCGACCGGATCCGCGCCTTCGGCCAGCCGATCATCTTCGGCACCAGCGCGATGTTCTGGGCGACGGTCATGTGCGGGAAGAGCCCGGACGCCTGGATCGCGTAGCCGACCTTGCGGCGCAGTTTCACCGGGTCGATGTCGGTGACGTCCTCGCCGTTGATGCGGATGCGTCCGCCGCTGGGCTCGATCAGCCGGTTGATCATCTTCAGGGTGGTGGACTTCCCGCAGCCCGAGGGGCCGACGAAGATCACCGTTTCGCCCGCCCCGATCTCCATCGACACGTTCTCGACGGCCGGCCGCGGGTTGCCGGGGTAGCGCTTGGTGAGGCAGTCCAGCTCGATGGTCGCGCCGGTGGTGGCGCCCTGACCGTTCCCGGACCTGGACGCCCCTGCCCCGGCCGTGGACCCCCCTGTCCCGGACCTGGCCCCTCCTGCCCCGGACCCCCCGGTCCCGGATCTGGATCCTCCTGTCCCGGACATGGACCCTCCTGTCTCAGACACGGATCCCCCTCGGAATGGTCAGCCGTCCGAGCAGGACGTACGCGGCGTCGAACAGCAGCGCCAGGACGATGATCCCGAGCGTGCCCGCGAGGACCTGGTTGAGCGCGTTCTTGCTGCCCAGCGAGGCGATCCCGCGGAAGATCTCGTTGCCGAGCCCGGGGCCGGAGGCGTAGGCGGCGATCGCGGCGATGCCCATCAGCATCTGCGTCGAGACCCGGATCCCGGTGAGGATCGGCGGCCAGGCCAGCGGCAGCTCCACCTTCAGCAGCCGGGCCGGACCCGACATCCCGATGCCCTTGGCCGCGTCCACCAGCGCCGGGTCGACGCCGCGCAGACCGACGATCGCGTTGCGCACGATGGGCAGCAGCCCGTACAGGACCAGCGCGGTCACCGTCGGCGGCACACCGAGGCCCACCACCGGGATGAGCAGGCCGATCATGGCCAGCGACGGGATGGTCAGGATGGTCGACGTGGTCAGGGTCGCCAGGTTCCCCGCCCACTCGCTGCGGTAGGTGGCGACGCCGATCAGCACCCCGAGCAGCGTCGCGACGACCATGCACTGGAACACCGCGCTGGCGTGCTGGTAGGCGTCGGTGAGCAACTGCTGGTGGCGGCTGCCCAGGAACTCCCAGAAGTTCACGTGCGCTCACCTCCGGGTCGGCGGGTCTCAGTCGTTGCTGCCGTTGTCGCGGGCCGCCTGCTCCACCAGCGGGATGATCCGCAGCGGAACGGGGTTCTCCATGACGATCGCCGTGGCGGCCCGGACGATGCCATCAAAACCGACGACCCGGTCGATCACCCGCTGGAGATCGGCGTTCGAGCGGGCCACCAGCCGGCACAGCATGTCCCCCGTGCCGGTGGTGGTGTGCAGCTCCAGCACCTCCGGCACGGTCGTCAAGTGGGCCCGTACGTCGGCCCCTTGGCCCTGCCGGATCTCCAGCGTCGCGAACGCGGTCACCGGGTAGCCGAGCGCCGCCGGGTCCACCTCGGGACCGAATCCGCGGATGACTCCGTTCGACTGAAGCCGGTCGAGGCGCGCCTGCGCGGTGCCGCGCGCCACCCCGAGCCGCCGGGACATCTCCAGCACCCCGATCCGCGGCTCCCGCGCCAGCAGCCCGATGATCCGCCCGTCCAGTCGGTCGATCGCCATTCCCGTCCCCCTCGGCTGGTCATCCTGTACAGATCGCCCGCCCTCACCGGCGTGTCACTGGTCAGGTTGCCCAGTGAACGCGCGAACTATTGCGCACCTTGCAGACGCGGGAGACGCTGCGGCTATGACGCAGACCACACACCACACTCCCGACACCGCCCGGCAGGCCGACCCCTTCCCGGTCAAGGGAATGGACGCGGTCGTCTTCGCCGTGGGCAACGCCAAGCAGGCGGCGCACTACTACTCCACCGCCTTCGGCATGACGCTGGTCGCCTACTCCGGACCGGAGAACGGCAGCCGCGAGACCGCGAGCTACGTCCTGGAGAACGGCTCCGCCCGCTTCGTCCTCACCTCCGTCATCAAGCCGGCCACCGAGTGGGGCGAGTTCCTCACCCGGCACGTCGCCGAGCACGGCGACGGCGTCGTCGACCTCGCCATCGAGGTCCCGGACGCGCGCGCCGCCCACGCCTACGCCGTCGAGCACGGCGCCCGCTCGCTCGCCGAGCCGTACGAGGTCAAGGACGAGCACGGCACCGTCGTCCTCGCCGCCATCGCCACGTACGGCGAGACCCGCCACACCCTCGTCGAGCGCACCGGCTACGACGGCCCCTACCTGCCCGGCTACACCGCCGCCGAGCCGATGGTCGAGCCGCCCGCGCAGCGCACCTTCCAGGCCGTCGACCACTGCGTCGGCAACGTCGAACTCGGCCGCATGAACGAATGGGTCGGCTTCTACAACAAGGTCATGGGCTTCACGAACATGAAGGAGTTCGTGGGCGACGACATCGCCACCGAGTACAGCGCGCTGATGTCCAAGGTCGTCGCCGACGGCACGCTCAAGGTCAAGTTCCCGATCAACGAGCCCGCCGTCGCCAAGAAGAAGTCCCAGATCGACGAGTACCTGGAGTTCTACGGCGGCGCGGGCGTCCAGCACATCGCGCTGAACACCAACGACATCGTCCAGACCGTACGCACGATGAAGGCGAACGGCGTCCGGTTCCTGGACACGCCCGACTCGTACTACGACACGCTCGGCGAGTGGGCGGGCGAGACGCGCGTCCCCGTGGAGACGCTGCGCGAGCTGAAGATCCTCGTCGACCGCGACGAGGACGGCTACCTGCTGCAGATCTTCACCAAGCCGGTCCAGGACCGCCCGACCGTCTTCTTCGAACTCATCGAACGGCACGGCTCGATGGGCTTCGGCAAGGGCAACTTCAAGGCCCTGTTCGAGGCGATCGAACGCGAGCAGGCCAAGCGCGGCAACCTCTGACGGCCGGGCCGGCCTAGGCGCCGGGCGGGTCCTCCACGGAGGGCTCGCCCAGCTCCGTCAGCGCCCGCTCCGCCTCGGGCGCCCACAGCGGCGAGAAGTACGGGTTGATCATCAGCGCCTCCCGCAGATGCCGCCGCGCGGGCCCGTACCGCCCCAGCTCCTTCTCGATCACCCCCCGGTGGAACACGTACAGCGCGCTGCGCACCCCGCCGCCCTTGTCGCCGTCCGTCGCGATCGTCGCGAACTCCAGCGCCTCCCCGTGCTCACCGGCCCGGTGCAGCGCCCAGCCCAGCGCGTCGGCCACCGCCGTCCCCGGCTGCCGCCCCCACTCCGCCCGCAGCCGCCGCACCGCCGACGCCGGGTCCCCGTGGTCCGCCTCGAACCGGCCCAGCACCAGCTGCTCGTCGCCCCCGGCCGCCTCGGCCGCCCGCACCCGCTCCCGCAGCAGGTCGTACTGGACCCGCGCGGCCTGCCCGAGGCCCAGCGACTCGTACAACTCGCCCAGCTCCAGGGCGTACTCCGGGCCGGGGCGCTTGACGAGCGCCGCCTGGTACGCCGACAGCGCGTCCGTCGTCCGGCCCAGTGACGCCAGCGCCCGCCCCTGCCCGGCCTGCGCGGCCCGCTGGTCGGGGTCGGTGCGCAGCGCCTCCTGGAAGAACCGCAGCGCCTCCTGGCGGTCCCCGCGCTCGAACGCCAGCCGCCCCGCCTGCTCCAGATACGCCGCCCGCTCGGCCGGCGTCCCGGCCGCCGCCGCCGCGTCCGAGATCCGGGCCGCCGCGTCCTCCCGCCAGCCCCGGTCCCGGTAGACCGCCGCGGCCCGCGCCCCCACGGCGGGCGTGTCCGGGCGCAGCTCCATCACCTTGTCCAGGGCCCGCCCCACGCCCTCGTGGTCGCCGAGCCCCGTGTACGCGTCGATCAGCACCGCGTGCGCCGTCCACCGCTTCGGCGCCGCCTTCACCGCGCTCTCCCCCCACTTCTTCGCCGCGGGGAAGTCCCGCCGCGCCACCGACAGCGCCGCCAGCCCCTCCAGGGCCTGCGGATTGCGCTCCGACCCGACCTTCAGCGAGGTGCGCAGCGCCTTCTCGGCCTTCGGCCAGTTCGCGGTGTCCGCCGTCCGCCGGCCCCGCTCGACGTACGCCGCCCCCAGCACCGCCCACGACGCCCCGTCCAGCGGATGCGCCCGCAGGTGCTTCTCCCGGTCGCCGATCAGCACCGCCAGGTCCCCCAGCGCGGCCGGCGTCCCCGTGGTCACCGCGCCCCGCGCCAGCGCGGCCGGCCCCGGCGCGGGCGGTGGCGCGTCACCCGCGCCCCGTGGCAGCAGCACCAGGACCCCGCCGAGTACGGCCGCCCCGGCGCCGCAGGCGATCAGCACCCGGCGGCGGCGGGCTCGCCGCCCGTGTTCGATCTGCATGACGCCTACTGTGCGCCCATATGACAACCACACTCGGGCTTGCGAGGATGCCGTCGACGGGGTTCACACCGATGGCCCCGAGTGCCAACCTGTGATCATGAGCCGTATCGAAGCGCCTCGCGACGAAGACGACGCAGCCACGGCGGACCCGGCCACGGCGGACCCGGCCACCGCGGCCTCCGGCACGCTCGTCGACCGGCTGCTCGCCGGCCTCCCCGCCGAGGCCGTCCTCACCGACCCCGACGTCACCGCCTCCTACGCCAACGACATGGCGAGCTTCTGCCCGGCCGGCGCCCCCGCCGTGGTCGTCCTGCCGCGCACCGTGGAGGACGTCCAGCACGTCATGCGCACCGCCACCGAGCTGCGCGTCCCCGTCGTCCCGCAGGGTGCCCGCACCGGCCTGTCCGGCGCGGCCAACGCCACCGACGGCTGCGTCGTGCTCTCCCTGACCCGGATGGACCGCATCCTGGAGATCAACCCGGTCGACCGCGTCGCCGTCGTCGAACCGGGCGTCGTCAACGCGACGCTCTCCCGCGCGGTGCACGAACACGGCCTGTACTACCCTCCCGACCCCTCCAGCTGGGAGACGTGCACCATCGGCGGCAACATCGGCACCGCCTCCGGCGGCCTGTGCTGCGTCAAGTACGGGGTGACCGCCGAGTACGTCCTCGGCCTCGACGTCGTCCTCGCCGACGGCCGCCTGATGTCCACCGGCCGCCGCACCGCCAAGGGCGTCGCCGGGTACGACCTCACCCGCCTGTTCGTCGGCTCCGAGGGCTCCCTCGGCATCGTCGTACGGGCCGTCCTCGCCCTGCGCCCCAAGCCGCCCGAGCAGCTCGTGCTGGCCGCCGAGTTCTCCTCCGCGACCGCCGCCTGCGACGCGATCTGCCGGATCATGGAGGGCGGGCACGTGCCGTCCCTCCTCGAACTGATGGACCGTACGACCGTCAAGGCGGTGAACGACCTCGCCCACATGGGTCTGCCGGAGACCACCGAGGCGCTCCTGCTCGCCGCCTTCGACACCGCCGACCCGACCGCCGACCTCGCCGCCGTCGGCGCGCTGTGCGAGGCCGCCGGTGCCACGCAGGTGGTCCCCGCCGACGACGCGGCCGAGTCCGAGCTCCTCCTCCAGGCCCGCCGCCTGTCCCTCACCGCCCTCGAAGCCGTCAAGGGCACGACGATGATCGACGACGTGTGCGTGCCCCGCTCCCGGCTCGGCGACATGCTGGAGGGCATCGAACGCGTCGCGGCGAAGTACGGCCTCACCATCGGGGTCTGCGCCCACGCGGGCGACGGCAACACCCACCCCACGGTCTGCTTCGACGCGGCCGACCCCGACGAGTCCCGGCGGGCCCGCGAGTCCTTCGACGAGATCATGGCCCTCGGCCTGGAACTCGGCGGCACCATCACCGGCGAGCACGGCGTGGGCGTCCTGAAGAAGGAGTGGCTGGCACGGGAGATCGGCCCGGTGGGCCTGGAGATGCAGCGGTCCGTCAAGCAGGCATTCGACCCGCTGGGCATCCTCAACCCCGGCAAGCTCTTCTGAGAACGGCCTCTGAGACCCGGCGAGCCGCTCCGGCGCGGTGCTCCGCGCGTCGCGCCGCCCCTCACCGGGCGAGCAGCTCGGCCAGCCCGTCGTCGATGCCGGACTGCCCGTCCTCGGTGCCCGGCGGCACCGCCCGCAGGGTCCGCTCCAGCCAGGCCGACACCTGTGCCGTCGGCGCCTCCAGGAGGGCGTCCCCGTCGGGGCTGCTCAGCGCCATCAGCACGACGCCGCGGCCCCGCGCCTTCGACGGCCACACCCGCACGTCCCCGTGCCCGCACGGCCGGAACACCCCCTCCACCAGCAGATCGCGGGCGAACGTCCAGTGCACCGGCTGCGCGGAGCCGATGTGGAAGGTGACGTGGACGGCGTACGGGTCGTCGGTGTGGTAGCCGAGCAGGGCCGGTACCGGGATGCCGCGCTCGGGCGACAGGATGAGCCGCAACTCCAGTTCGCGTTCCACGACGGTGGGGTGGGGGCGCATGGCCGGGTGTCCTCTCTCGTACGGGTCCGCACGGGCCGCCTGGAGCGGGCCCGCACGAAGGAGAACGGCGGGGGCCGCGAGCGTTACGCGGGTTCGCGGAACTTTTCTCCCCCCTCTGTCCCCGGAGTGAAGATCCATGCACGAGGTTGCCCGGAAAGGGGCGGGTCCGGCGGGACCGGCGGTGCGGATTGCGCCCGTCTGATAGATGTTGAGCCCCCCTACCAACCCCCGAGCAGATACGGGACGACGGACATGAGCGCCCCAACCCCGGCCCCCGGCGACGACAGGCCCCGCGAAGGGTATTACCCGGACCCGTCCATTCCTGGATACGTCCGGTACTGGAACGGCGCCTCCTGGGTGCCGGGCACGAGCCGGCCCGCCCCCAAGGACGGCGAGCCGCTCGCGCCTCCGCCCGGCGTGCGGCCCTCCGTCGAGGAGACCGGCCCGCACTTCTTCGACGAGGACCCGGTCGGGGACCCGCCCGCCGCCGCGTCCCCGCACGGCAGCCGCCCGGAACCCGCGACGGCCTGGGGCGCCGACCGCTCCCACCAGTCCGGCTTCGCCGGTGACCCGCACCAGCGCGTCGCCTGGCCGGACCCCGCCCAGGGCACGGACCCCAGGGTCCCGCACGCCCGGGGCGCGGGAACGGCCGGGGGAGCGGCGGCCGAGGCCGGTCCTGCCGCCGCGGGCGGCATCCCCGGTGCGAGGACCGCCGACGGCGCTCGGGACGGGCAGGCCGCCGGGGGGCGGCCCGCCGGCGCCGGCAACGGTTCCGGTACCGGTGCGCAGGCGCCGAGCGGCGCCGCGGGTTCCGCGGGCGGTGACCGGCCCGCCGGCGCCGGATCCGCCGAGGGCCGGCCCGCGCGGGGCGAGGACGCCCGTGCCGCGCGGGCGGACGCCTCGGCGGGGGCCGCGTCCGCCGGCGGGGCGGAGGAGGCCGGGTCGGGCAGTACCTTCGTCTTCCGGCGCCCGACGGCAGGGGGCCAGGGAGCCCCTGACGGCGCCGCCGACGAGGGCACGATGACCTTCCGCGCGTTCCCCCCGCGCGCCGACGCCGCGGGCGGCCCCGGCCCCGGCCCTGGCTCCGGCCCTGGCTCCGGCTCCGGCCGCGGTTCCGGCCCCGGCTTCGGTGCCGGGAAGGCCGCCGCCGGCCGAGCCGCCGCTGCGCAGCCCCCGGCGGCCGCCACCCCCACGGCCCTCTCCGGCCCGCAGCAGACGGGAGGCCCCACCGGCCCGACCGGCCCCACAGGCCTCACCGGCCTCACCGGCCCGACCGGCCAGGGCGGCACGGCCCTCCCGCACCAGGCCGCCGCCGTGCCGCAGCCGGACGCCTCGCCCCAGCAGCAGCCCGCCGCCTCCGCCCCGGTCGCGTCCGGACCCGGTGGAGGGCAGGCCTCCTGGGCGCAGCAGGTGCACCGGCTCGCGGGCGCCGGCGGTGACGAGCAGCCCGTCGCGCCCTGGAAACCGCCGGTCGAGGACGTGTTCCAGGCTGCCGCCCGGCGCCAGGCCGCGGCCCGCCCCGCCGGGCTCGGCAAGCGTCTGACCGCCCGGCTGATCGACACCGTCGTCCTCGCGTGCGTCACCGCGGCGGCCGCCGTACCCCTCGGTATCAAGGGGCTCGACCACGTCAACGACAAGATCGACGAGGCGAAGCTCTCCGGCGAGACCGTCACGGTGTGGCTGCTCGACGGCACGACGTCCCTGTACCTGGGCATCGTGCTCGCCGTCCTGCTGCTCTTCGGCGTCGTCTACGAGGCGCTGCCCACCGCCAAGTGGGGCCGGACCCTGGGCAAGAAGCTGCTCGGCCTGGAGGTACGGGACATCGAGGCCCACGAGCCCCCGTCCTTCGGCGCGGCCCTGCGCCGCTGGCTGGTCTACAGCGTCCCCGGCCTCCTGGCCGTCGGTGTGGTCGGCGTCGCCTGGTGTCTGTTCGACCGCCCGTGGCACCAGTGCTGGCACGACAAGGCGGCCCGCACCTTCGTCGCCGGCTGACCCGGGGGCCCACGCGTCGCCCCCGGCCTCGGCCGCGAAGCGCACCCGCCGGCCACGCGGCGCCCACCTCCGCCGCTCCGCCGGCGCGGCAGCGCGGTCCCCGCCGCGAGCACCCCCCGGCCGCCCGCCCCGACGCGCCACAGCCGCAGACGCGCGCCGCCTGCGGCCCGCGTCTCGTGTCACGCCGCTCGTGCCGCCGCGCATCCCGGCGCCACCGCCGGAGGCGCCCGTACTCCGGACGGCGGCTCGCCGCGTGCGCGGCCTGGGGGTTCGCGGTCGACTCGGGCCATGAGCAGCGAACCGCCCCCCGGCTCCGGCGGGCAGCCGCCGGAAGACGACCCGTTCAGGAAGCGTCCCCCGTCCCCCGGGCCGGACCCCGGTCCCGGCCCCGGCGGGGGCGGGACGGGCTCGCCGTACGACAACCCGCCCCCGCACGGCGGCGCCGGCCAGCCCCCGCCGTACGGCGGCAGCGCGCCCCCGCCTCCCGGGGGCGGCGGCCCCTACGGTGCTCCGCCTCCTGGCGGCGGTGGACCCTACGGTGCTCCCCCTCCCGGTGGCGGCGGCCCCTACGGCGGTGATCCGTACGGTGGCGGTTCCTACCCCACCGATCCGCTGGCCGGCATGGCACCGCTCGCCGACAGCGGGAAGCGCACACTCGCCCGGATCATCGACATGATCCTCGTGGGCATCGTGGTCTGGTTGCTCAGCTGGGCCTTCAACGTCCAGGAGTACCAGGTGGACGGCGAGGACATCTCGGTCGGCAACTCCTTCTGGCAGTCCCTGATCGCCGCGGTGCTCTACATCGCCTACGACACGTACATGACCGCCAGGACGGGTCAGACCCTCGGCAAGAAGTGGCTCGGCCTGCGGGTGGCCAACCTGGACGACGGCGCGACGCCCTCGGTGCAGACGTCACTGATCCGCTCCCTGGTGCTGTGGATTCCGTTCGCCTTCTGCTGCGCCTGTGTCTGGACGGTCATCACCGGTGGCTGGAGCTTCTTCGACCGGCCCTACAAGCAGGGCCTGCACGACAAGGCCGCCAAGACGGTGGTGGTCAGTGCCCGTTGAGGTCCCGGGAAGGTGTCAGGCGGCGCGGCCTCGGGCCGGCTCGCCCGCGCCCGCGGAGACCCGGGCCGCCGGCACCGGTTCCCGGGCCGCGGTCGGCCTGTTCGCCGGCACGGTGGTCGCCCTCCGCGTCCCGGGCCGGGCCACCGCCATGGCGACCAACAGCCCGAGGGCCAGCGCCGCGACGGCGACGACGGCGATTCCGGGACCCGAACTCGTCTGTGACAGCAGCAGCATGGCGAGCGTCGAGATGATCACCGTGCACGAACCGTAGGCGAACTGTGAGGCAGTCGGACGGGGCATGGCCATCGTGTCCTCGGAAGACAATCTGGGGTGAGACGGGCCGTCGGCCTGGCATTCCGCCGGCTCCCGGGCGTTCCGCCAAGCGACTCTAACCCGCTGTGTGCCCGAGTGGAACCGGCAGTAAGCGTGACCTAACCGACAGGGCCGATGCACAGGGGGCGCACGGATTCATGGCGTCCGGGAAGTGGACGGTCCCGCGCGCCCGTCGGGGGACGCCACGACGGCCACGCCGACGGCCCGAGGCGCCGCGACGGGCCACGACGGGCCACGACGGGCCACGACGGGGCACGACGGTCACGGGCCGGTGTCCGCAAAGCGAACGCCGACTCCGCATAGTGCACTTGTCCTGCGCAAGTCAAGGTCTGTCTTTTCCGGTGAACCTCTAGTCAAATGTCGTCACTTGACTACACGCGTTGATCACGTGTGCGCGGACCTGCCCTGTCCTTGTCCCCCCATCCGCGCGCGTGCACGCGGGGGAGGAACTCAAGTGACCAGCAGATCCTGGACGTTCAGAACGGCGGCGACCACCGTCGCACTCGCCGCGGCCACCGCCACGCTCTCCGCGGCCGGCGTGGCGCAGGCGGACTCGCCCGCCCGGCCGGAAGCCGTGGACCGCCACGACCCGCATCCCGCGAAGGGCATGCACTCCCATGACCTCAAGGGCCCCATGAGCGACACTCAGGAGGCCCAGCGCGAGGAGGCGCTGAACCAGGTCATATCCGGCAAGGCCTCGGTGAAGAAGAAGGACGGCTCCAACGTCGTCCAGCTCAAGGGCAAGAAGGGCGACGCCAAGTACGTCGAGCTGGGTCGGGAGAAGACCGACAAGATCTTCACCATCCTGGTCGAGTTCGGCGACAAGGTGGACAGCCGCTACGGCGGCGACCCGGGCCCGCTGCACAATCGGATAGCCAAGCCGGACCGCACGACGGACAACTCCACGGCCTGGAAGGCCGACTACGACCAGCAGCACTTCCAGGACCTGTACTTCGGTTCCGGCAAGGGCGTCAACTCGGTCAAGACGTACTACGAGAAGCAGTCCTCCGGCCGCTACTCGGTCGAGGGCGAGGTCTCCGACTGGGTCAAGGTCCCCTACAACGAGGCCCGCTACGGCAACAACGACTGCGGCGACACCAACTGCCCGAGCGTGTGGAACGTCGTCAGCGACGGCCTGACCGCCTGGGTCGAGCAGCAGAAGGCGGCCGGCCGCACCGACGCCCAGATCAAGGCGGACGTCGCCCGGTTCGACGAGTGGGACCGCTACGACTTCGACGGCGACGGCGACTTCAACGAGCCCGACGGCTACATCGACCACTTCCAGATCGTGCACGCCGGCGAGGACGAGTCCGCGGGCGGCGGCGCCCAGGGCACCGACGCGATCTGGGCCCACCGCTGGTACGCCTTCGGCACCGACGCCGGCGCCACCGGCCCGGACCAGAACCGGCTCGGCGGCGCGCAGATCGGCTCCACCGGCGTCTGGGTCGGCGACTACACCATCCAGCCGGAGAACGGCGGACTCGGCGTCTACGCCCACGAGTACGGCCACGACCTCGGCCTGCCGGACCACTACGACACGGCCGGCGGCGACAACTCCACCGGCTTCTGGACGCTGATGTCGTCCGGCTCGTGGCTGGGCACCGGACGCAACGAGATCGGCGACCTGCCCGGCGACATGACCGCCTGGGACAAGCTCCAGCTGGGCTGGCTGAACTACGACACCGCCAAGGCGGGCGTCAACTCCTGGCACAAGCTGGGCGTCGCCGAGTACAACACCAAGCACAAGCAGGCGCTGGTCGTCGAGCTGCCGAAGAAGGCGGTCACCACCGAGATCGTCCCGCCCGCCGAGGGCGAGACCCAGTGGTGGAGCGGCAGCGGTGACAACCTGAAGAACACGCTCGCCCGCGGTGTCGACCTGACCGGAAGGACGTCGGCCTCCCTCACCCTCGACGGCTGGTACGACATCGAGGCCAACTACGACTACCTCTACGCCGAGGTGTCCACCGACGGCGGTGCCAACTGGACCGCCCTGGACGGCACCTTCGACGGCCGCCCGATCGAGCGCGACGGCAGCGACAAGCCGGCCCTGAGCGCCACCGTCGAGGCCTACGGCAAGCTCGCCTACCCGCTGGACGCGTACGCCGGCAAGAAGATCGACCTGCGCTTCCGCTACCAGACCGACGGCGGCGTGGCCCAGAAGGGCTTCGCGGCCGACGCGATCACGGTGACGGCCGACGGCGAGACGCTCTTCTCCGACAACGCCGAGAGCGCGGACGCCGCCTGGACGGCCGACGGCTTCACCCGCGTCGGCGCGTCCTTCACCAAGGACTACGCGCAGTACTACATCGCCGAGAACCGGCAGTACGTGTCGTACGACAAGACGCTGAAGACCGGCCCGTACAACTTCGGCTTCACGTCGCGCCCGAACTGGGTGGAGCACTACGCGTACCAGAACGGCCTGCTGATCTGGAAGTGGGACACCTCCCAGGCGGACAACAACACCAGCCAGCACCCCGGCACCGGCCTGCTCCTCCCGGTCGACTCGCACCCGACCGCGCTGAAGTACTCCGACGGCACGCTGATGCGCAACCGCGTCCAGACGTACGACGCGCCGTTCAGCCGCTACCGCACGGACGGCATGACCCTGCACAAGGGCGACGTGGCGACCTGGATCCCCGGCTCCAAGGGAGTGCCGGTCTTCAACGACCGCACCGACGACTACTACGACGAGTCGAACCCGGCCGGCGGCGTCAAGATCACTGACACCAACACGAAGATCAAGATCCTCAAGGAGGCCAAGAACGGCTCGACGATCGAGCTCGAGGTCGGTCCTGCGGGCAGGTAAACAGCATCTGCCCAGGTCAAGGCATGATCGGCGGTGACCCCTGGCGGGTCGCCGCCGATCCGTGTTTAGGTGCGTCCTGTGGTTCTCTTATCGACACCCGCACCGACACCGGCTGACACGGGGGTATGACCGCATGGCCGCAGGAGGCTTCTGCAAGCTGCCGAACGGCACGGTGGTGGTGGCACTGAACCTGCCCAGCCCCGCGGCCCCCGAGGGCAGCGTGCGCGTCCTCGTCCACGCGCACAACCGGGCGCGCGCCCTGACCAGGCTGCGCAACCTGGGCCTGCGCGCGGTCTATCTGCGGGGCAACGCCGCACCGCCGACCCCGGACGAGATCACGGCGGTCCTGCACCATCCGGACGGCCTCATATGGCGCACGGCGCCGGTGGCCGGCGCCTTGGGCGGCCCGGACCTGGTGCAGGAGCTGTGGCACCCCATCCGGGCCCTGATCAGACGCCCGACGGCGCAGACGTGAGGCGAACCGCCCCGGAGCGCGGGGCGGGCGCCGGGGCAGCGCACGCGCGGCGGCGGGCGCCCGGCGGCGGCCGCTACTGGACGACCGGCTTCCCGGACAGCTCCACTCCCGCCTCCCGCAGCTCCTCCAGCGCCCGTTCGGTGGTCTCCGCGGACACCCCGGCGGTCAGGTCGAGCAGCACCTGCGTACGGAAGCCCTCCCGCGCGGCGTCCAGGGCGGTGGCCCGTACGCAGTGGTCGGTGGCGATGCCCACGACGTCGACCTCGTCGATCTGCCGGGTCCGCAGCCAGTCGCCGAGGGACGTGCCGTTCTCGTCGGTGCCCTCGAAGCCGCTGTAGGCCGCCGCGTACGCCCCCTTGTCGAAGACGGCGTCTATCGCGCCGGAGGCGACGGCGGGGGCGAAGTTCGGGTGGAAGCCGACGCCTTCCGTGCCGGCGACGCAGTGCGCCGGCCAGGAGTGGACGTAGTCGGGGTGGTCGGCGAAGTGGCCGCCCGGTGCGATGTGGTGGTCGCGGGTGGCCACGACGTGGCGGTAGCCGGCGGGCGCCTGCCCGATCAGCTCGGTGATGGCGGCGGCCACGTCGGCACCGCCGGACACCGCGAGGCTGCCTCCCTCGCAGAAGTCGTTCTGCACGTCTACGACGATCAAGGCGCGGCGCATGGTCGGTGTCCTTCGACTGGGGCGATGGGGCGGGGGGAGAGGTCGTGTGGAGGAATGTGGGGGAACGGAGGAGATGTCGGGGTCCGGGGGACAGAGGGGCGCGCCCCCGTATCGAGGGGCACCAGCTTTAGCTACCCGAGCCCTCGTGCAGGTACTCCGTCGGAATGACGGGTTCCCCTCGGGAGAGCTGGGTGGCGGACAGCGGGAGGTTGGCGCGGGCGGCCGCGTGCCGGTCCCGGGCGGCGTCCAGCGGCTCGCGGGCCACGACCTCACCGCCCTTGACCAGCTCGACGAGGAGCTGCCGGTCGGCGAGGCCGGCGGGCACCGGCCCGGTGCCGACCACCTCGGCCTCGGCGTAGCCGTGGGCGTCCAGCCGCCGGGCGGCCCACTTGCGTCCGCCGACCGAGGTCTTGCCGCCGCTGGACTTCTTCGCCACCGGTACCAGCGGCGCCCCCTCGCCGGTGGAACCGCCGGACTCGGCGCGGGCGACCAGCTTGTAGACCATCGAGGCCGTCGGGTGCCCGGACCCGGTCACCAGCTGGGTGCCGACGCCGTACGCGTCCACCGGCGCCGCCGCCAGCGAGGCGATGGCGTACTCGTCCAGGTCCGAGGTCACCACGATCTTCGTGTCCGTCGCGCCGAGCTCGTCCAGCTGCTGCCGCACCCGGTGGGCGACCAGCAGCAGGTCGCCGGAGTCGATGCGCACGGCGCCCAGCTCGGGCCCGGCGGTCTCCACGGCCGTGCGGACGGCCTCGGCGACGTCGTAGGTGTCCACCAGCAGCGTGGTGTCCCGGCCGAGCGCGGCCACCTGGGCCCGGAAGGCGTCGCGCTCGTTGTCGTGGAGCAGGGTGAAGGCGTGGGCGGAGGTGCCGACGGTGGGGATGTTGTAGCGGAAGCCGGCGGCCAGGTCGGAGGTGGTCGCGAAGCCGCCGACGTAGGCGGCGCGGGCGGCGGCCACCGCGGCCAGCTCGTGGGTGCGGCGGGCGCCCATCTCGATCAGCGGCCGGTCCCCGGCGGCCGAGGCCATCCGGGAGGCGGCGGCGGCGATCGCCGAGTCGTGGTTGAGGATGGAGAGGATCACCGTCTCCAGCAGCACGCACTCGCCGAAGGTCCCCTCGACCCGCATGATCGGCGAGCCCGGGAAGTACACCTCGCCCTCGGGGTAGCCCCAGATGTCGCCGCTGAAGCGGTACTCGGCGAGCCAGTCCAGGGTCTCCCCGTCGACGATGCCCCGCTCGCGCAGGAAGCGCAGGACGCCCGCGTCGAAGCGGAAGTTCTCCACCGCGTCCAGCACCCGCCCGGTGCCCGCCACGACGCCGTAACGGCGCCCGTCGGGCAGCCGGCGGGTGAAGACCTCGAAGACGCTCCGCCGCTCGGCCGTACCCGCCCGCAGGGCGGCTCGGAGCATGGTCAGCTCGTACTGGTCCGTGAAGAGCGCCGTCGAGGGAACGTTCACCGGCAGCCCAAGGTCCGCTATGTCCACCGAACTCTCCTAGGTATGACGCGCCGGGCACCCCCGGGGTGGTCCCGGGGGCCCGGGGGGTGGTCCCCCGGGATGTGCGGCTCGGCAGGGATGCTACCCCCATTTCGTCAGTCTGACGATTTGTGGTTCCGTGGCGTGGACCACAGGCCCGTTTGTGCGAGTGCCCCCCTGTGGTGGCAGCATGGGCCATGTGACGGCAGCCGCACCCATGGAGATCGAGAAGACCGAGTCGGCGGAGGAGGTCTTCGCCGTACCCGAGCCCGACGTGCCCTGGGTGACGATCGTCCACAACGATCCCGTGAACCTCATGAGCTACGTGACGTACGTCTTCCAGTCGTACTTCGGCTACTCGAAGGACAAGGCCACCAAGCTCATGATGGACGTCCATCACAAGGGCCGGGCGGTCGTCTCCAGTGGCTCGCGCGAGGAGATGGAACGGGATGTGCAGGCCATGCACGGCTACGGCCTGTGGGCCACCCTCCAGCAGGACCGGAAATGACCCACGCCCGCCCGCAGGACGGAAGTAGCTGAATCACCTCCATGCCAGGACAGTTCGAACCGCTCCCCGGCGGCGGCGCGGCCGTCGCCCTCGACGACGTCGAGATCTCCATCATCCGCTCCCTGGCCGTGCAGCTCCTGGAGCTGATCGGCCCCGGCCCCGCCGAGGACGCCTCCGACGACCCGCTCGCCGAGCTCTTCGCCGAGGGCCCGAGCGAGCCGCCCTCCGACCCGGTGCTGCGGCGCCTGTTCCCGGACGCCTACGGCGACCCCGAGGGCACCCCGCAGGCCAGGGAGGCCGAGGAGCAGCGGGCGCACTCCGCCGAGTTCCGCCGCTACACCGAGAACGACCTGCGGGCCGGCAAGCGGGAGAACGCGCTCGCGGTGATCCGCACCCTGGACGCCCTCTCCTCGGCGGCCGCGGGCGAGGACGGGGCGGTGCTGAAGCTGTCGGCCGAGGAGTCCCGGCAGTGGCTGAGCGCACTGAACGACCTGCGCCTCGCGATCGGCTCCCGGCTGGAGATCGCCGACGAGCACGACACCGACCTGCTCTACCGGCTCCCGGACGAGGACCCCCGCAAGCCGATGGTGATGGCCTACCTGTGGCTCGGTGGACTCCAGGAGACGCTCGTCGCGACCCTGATGCCCTGAACCGGTCCGGCACGTCCGCGTTTCGCGCACGCGGGGACGACACCGGTCAGCGGAGTTCCAAATCCGGATAACGATCGCGTCAAACCGGCGCCCTTTTTTGCGCCGCAGGGGCGCCCTTTGTCCGCTTCTGTCTGTGTGGCACGTCACAGTTCCGCCCTGTGATCAATGGCGCCGTCGTGGTAAATCTTCACGACCGCCCGGCGAACACCACCCGAATGTTCGGCCGGGTGCGCCACCGAGCCGGCGGACCGCCGGCCAGGCACCGAGCGGGACGTGAGGCCCGCTCAGCTCCATCATCCGGGGGGATCGAGACCCGATCCGAGGCCGAGTCGAGGCCCGGGTCGGCATGGAGAAAGGCGCACCACACATGACCTCTGCGCAGGTCGACACGGAGAAGGCCCCCGAAGAGGGCTACGAGCGCGGACTCAACAGCCGCCAGGTCCAGATGATCGCGATCGGCGGCGCCATCGGCGTCGGCCTCTTCCTGGGCGCCGGGGCCAACATCGCCAAGGCCGGCCCCAGCATCATCCTCATGTACGCCCTCGCGGGCGTGATCATCTTCTTCATCATGCGGGCCCTCGGCGAGCTCCTGCTCTACCGCCCCGTCTCCGGCTCCTTCGCCGAGTACTCGCGGGAGTTCCTCGGCCCCTTCTTCGGGTACTTCACCGGCTGGACGTACTGGCTGATGTGGGTGGTCACCGGCATGGCGGAACTCACCGCCGCCGCCATCTACATCCACTACTGGTTCCCCGACATCCCGCAATGGGTGTCCGCCCTCGTCTTCCTGGTCCTCCTCTTCGTCGCCAACCTGATCTCGGTGAAGCTCTTCGGCGAGATCGAGTTCTGGTTCTCGATGGTCAAGGTCACCGCCATCATCGGCATGATCGTGATCGGCGTCGGCGTGCTCACCCTCGGCTTCAGCCAGGCCGGTGACACCGCGGCCGTCTCCAACCTGTGGGAGTTCGACGGCTTCTTCCCCAAGGGCATCGGCTCGTCCCTGATGACCCTGCAGGGCGTCATGTTCGCCTACCTCGCCGTCGAGCTGGTCGGCGTCACCGCCGGCGAGTCGGAGAACCCCGAGAAGACCCTCCCCAAGGCGATCAACACCCTGCCCTGGCGCATCGCCCTCTTCTACGTCGGCGCCCTCACCGTCATCCTGGCCGTGGTGAAGTGGACCGAGTTCGCCGAGGGCGTCAGCCCCTTCGTGGAGGCCTTCACCGTCATCGGCATCCCGGCCGGCGCCGGCATCGTCAACTTCGTCGTCCTCACCGCCGCCCTGTCGTCCTGCAACTCCGGCATGTACTCCACCGGCCGCATGCTGCGCACCCTCGCGGACAACGGCGAGGCCCCCAAGGTCTTCAACCGGCTGTCGTCCACCAAGACCCCGGCCATCGGCATCGGCGTCTCGGTGGTCTTCATGGGCATCGGCGTCGTCCTGAACTACGTCGTCCCCGAGAAGGCCTTCGGCTACGTCACCTCCGTCGCCACCGCCGCCGGCATCTGGACCTGGCTGATGATCCTGATCAGCCACGTCCTGTACCGCCGCAAGGTCGTCGCGGGCCGCCTGCCCGCCTCCTCCTTCCCGGCGCCCGGCGGCTCGGTCTGCTCCTACGTCGCCATCGCCTTCCTCCTCTTCGTCACCTGCCTCATCGCCTACGACGCCGACGCCCGCGTCTGCCTGTACGTGATGGCCGGCTGGGCCGCCGCCCTCGGCATCGGCTGGGCGGTGCTCAAGGCCCGCAACCCGGAGATCACCGACCGGCCCGGCGAGCCGGAGCTCGAGAAGATCGGCTGACCAGCGCGTTCACGCGCACCCAGGACGTCCGGCCACCGGGAACGCGCGCGGTGTCCCCGACGGCCACCGCTCAGGGCGTCCGGCATATGGACCGGTCCGTACCACCCACCGGTACGGACCGGTCCTTCTGCTTATGCTGGCCGCATGCTGACCATCACACAGGCCCTGTACGACCAGATCGTCGCCCACGCGCGCGAGGACCACCCCGACGAGGCGTGCGGCGTGGTGGCCGGTCCCGTGGGCGAGGGCCGCCCCGAGCGGTTCATCCCGATGCTCAACGCCGCCCGCTCGCCGACCTTCTACGAGTTCGACTCGCAGGACCTGCTCAAGCTCTACCGGGAGATGGACGACCGCGACGAGGAGCCGGTGGTCATCTACCACTCCCACACCGCCACCGAGGCGCACCCCTCCCGCACCGACATCACCTACGCGAACGAGCCCGGCGCGCACTACGTCCTGGTCTCCACGGCGGACACCGACGGCGTCGGCGAATTCCAGTTCCGGTCCTTCCGGATCCTGGACGGAGAGGTGACGGAGGAGGAGGTCAAGGTCGTGGACGCCTACTGATACCGCATGGCGGACGGAAGGAGTCCATCACGTGAGATCACACTCCGGAAGCCGGTCCGGGAATCGATACGATGAGCCCATGGTTCTTCTCGACGTGAGCGAACAGGCGCCGGGCACGCTGCTCGTGGCGCGCCTGCACGTCGACCTGTGCAGGCTGAACAGCGCCATCTGTTGATCCTCGCTGCCGCCGTACGGCCGTGAGCCCCGCGGCGGGCTGCCGCGCGCCGCCGCGCGCCCCACCGAACCCACGACACCTTCCGACAGGAGCCCTCAGCCATGGCCATCGAGGTCCGCATCCCGACCATCCTCCGCCAGTACACCGACGGCCAGAAGGCGGTGGAGGGCACCGGGGACACCCTCGCCCAGCTCTTCGCCGACCTCGAGACCCGGCACACGGGCATCCAGGCCCGCATCGTGGACGGGGAGCAGCTGCGCCGCTTCGTCAACGTCTACCTGAACGACGAGGACGTCCGCTTCCTCGACGGCATCGACACCAAGCTGTCCGACGGCGACAGCATCACGATCCTGCCGGCCGTCGCCGGCGGTATGGCCTGATCGGGATGCGGTACGACTCCCCGCTGGCCGCGGTGGGCAACACCCCTCTGGTGCGCCTGCCGCGGCTCTCGCCGTCCGACGACGTCCGCATCTGGGCCAAGCTGGAGGACCGCAACCCCACCGGCTCGGTCAAGGACCGCCCCGCGCTCCACATGATCGAACAGGCCGAGAAGGACGGCCGCCTCACCCCCGGCTGCACGATCCTGGAGCCGACCAGCGGCAACACCGGCATCTCGCTCGCCATGGCCGCCAGGCTCAAGGGCTACCGCATCGTCTGCGTGATGCCCGAGAACACCTCCCAGGAGCGCCGCGACCTGCTCGCCATGTGGGGCGCGGAGATCATCTCCTCCCCGGCCGCGGGCGGCTCCAACACCGCCGTACGGGTCGCCAAGGAGCTCTCCGCCGAGCACCCGGACTGGGTCATGCTCTACCAGTACGGCAACCCCGACAACGCCGGCGCCCACTACGCCGGCACCGGCCCCGAGATCCTCGCCGACCTGCCCTCCGTCACCCACTTCGTGGCCGGCCTCGGCACCACCGGCACCCTCATGGGCGTCGGCCGCTACCTGCGCGAGAACAAGCCGGACGTGAAGATCGTCGCCGCCGAACCGCGCTACGACGACCTGGTCTACGGCCTGCGCAACCTCGACGAGGGCTTCGTACCCGAGCTGTACGACGCCTCCGTGCTCACCACCCGCTTCTCGGTCGGCTCCGCCGACGCGGTCACCCGTACCCGGGAGCTCCTCCAGCAGGAGGGCATCTTCGCGGGCGTCTCCACCGGCGCCGCCCTGCACGCCGCGATCGGCGTCGGCAACAAGGCGGTGAAGGCCGGCGAGAGCGCGGACATCGTGTTCGTCGTCGCCGACGGCGGCTGGAAGTACCTCTCCACCGGCGTCTACACGGCAGCCACCACCGAGGAAGCCATCGACACCCTCCAGGGCCAGCTCTGGGCCTGACGGGGCTCGCCGGGATTCCCTACGACGTTCCCTACGACGCGAGGTGACGGACCTGGTCCCACAGGGCCGGGTCCACCACACCCACCCGGCGCCGGAAGTCCCCCACGGGGACCTCCCGCAACTCGTCGGTCTCCAGGAAGCTCGTCCGCCCCCGCGCGTCCCCGACCGAGCCCGGCGGCAACGTGACCACCCCGGCCCGCTCGTCCCGGTACCGGCTGGTGATCTTCGCGACCAGCACCCGCCGCCCGCGCACCGAAAGCACCAGACACGGCCGGTCCTTCGCACCGTCACGGTCCTCGTACGGCACGTTCGCCCACCAGATCTCCGCCGGCCGCGGCCGCGCCGCCCGCCCCCTCGGCCCCGCGGGCCGCCCCGGCGGACGCCGGCTGCCGCCCGGCCGGGGCGGCCGACGCCCGCGCCCCCAGCCGTCGACGACCGCGGCGACGAGCGCGAGCAGCACCACCGCCGCGAGAGCGAGCCACCAGGACGTGTCCATACCGACGACCGTACCGGCGCACACCGCCCCCGCGCGCCCCCAGTGGTCTCCCGCGCGCCCCGCGTCCAGCCGAACCGGTGACACCACAGGTGAGTTCGCCCACAACGGCCCCTGGCGGAGGAGCGACCGCAGGTTTTGCGCCTTACGCTCGACAAACCGCACGACCCCCGTCTCTCCACACGCGCCAGCGGAGGTTTCTGCTTCATGAAGCTCACCGTCGTCGGCTGCTCGGGGTCGTTCCCGTCCGCGGAATCGGCCTGCTCGAGCTACCTCGTCGAGGCCGACGGCTTCCGGCTGCTCCTCGACATGGGCAACGGCGCCCTCGGCGAGCTGCAGCGCCACTGCGGTCTCTACGACCTCGACGCGATCTTCCTCAGCCACCTGCACGCCGACCACTGCATCGACATGTGCGCCTACTTCGTGGCGCGCTACTACCGGCACGACGGCGGCCGCTGCGACCCCCTCCCCGTCTACGGACCCGAGGGCACCGAACACCGGCTCACCACCGCCTACGCCGACACCCCCTCCGCCTCCTCCATGAGCGAGGTCTTCGACTTCCACACGGTCAAGCCGTCCACCTTCGAGGTCGGGCCCTTCACGCTGCACGCCGAACGCGTCGCCCACCCCGTCGAGGCCTACGCCCTCCGCGTCGAGCACGGCGGCAGGTCCCTGACCTACTCCGGCGACACGGGCGTCACCGCCACACTCGACGAACTCGCCCGCGACACGGACCTGTTCCTGTGCGAGGCCGCCTTCACCCACGGCAAGGAAGACATCCCCGACCTGCACCTCAACGGCCGCCAGGCGGGCGAGAGCGCCGCCCGCGCCGGCGCCCGACGCCTCGTCCTCACCCACATCCCCCCGTGGACCGACCCCCAGGTCAACCTCGCCGACGCGCGCGAGGTCTACGACGGGGCGGTGGAGGTCGCCGCGCCGGGCGCGGTGTACGAGATCTAGGCACGGGATCCGGGCAGCGGGGTCCGGGACAGGGCGCGGGCCGTACCCAGGCCGTACACGCGCAGGAAACGGGCCCCGGAACCTTCCCGGTTCCGGGGCCCGCGTCACGCGTTGCGGCGGTCACTCACGCCTTCGTGAGGTCCTCGATCTCCTCCTCGGGCTCGCGGCCCGGGGTCTTCAGGTTGAACTTGACGATCGCGAAGCGGAACGTCGCGTAGTAGATCACCGCGAACACCAGACCGATCGGGATGATCAGCCAGGGCTTGGTCGCCAGATGCCAGTTCAGGGCGTAGTCGATGGCACCCGCCGAGAAGTTGAAGCCGGCGTGCACACCCAGACCCCAGGTGATCGCCATGGAGATGGCGGTGAGCACCGCGTGCAGCACGTACAGGACCGGCGCGATGAACATGAACGAGAACTCGATCGGCTCGGTCACACCGGTGACGAACGAGGTCGCGGCCAGGGAGACCATCATGCCCATCACGGCCTTGCGGCGCTCCGGGCGGGCGCAGTGCGCGATGGCGATCGCGGCGGCCGGCAGACCGAACATCATGATCGGGAAGAAGCCCGACTGGAAGATGCCGGCGGACGGGTCACCGGCCAGGAAGCGGGTGATGTCGCCGTGCACGACCTCACCGGCGGCGTTCGTGAAGTCGCCGAGCTGGAACCAGGCCACGGTGTTGACGAACTGGTGCATGCCGACCGGGATCAGCGCACGGTTCACGCCGCCGAACAGGGCCGCGCCACCCGCGCCGAGACCGGTCATCCACTCGCCGAAGTTGGAGATACCGGTACCGATGGGCTCCCAGACCAGACCGAAGAAGACACCGACCACGATGCCGACGAAGGCCATGATGATCGGCACCAGCCGGCGGCCGTTGAAGAAGCCGAGCCAGTCCACCAGCTTGGTGCGGTGGAACCGCTGCCACAGGACGGCGGCGAGCAGACCCATGATGATGCCGCCCAGCACACCCGGGTCGTTGTACGTCGCCGCGACGTCCTCACCCTTCTGGACCACCGCCTCGGTGACCGGGAAGGCCTCCAGCACCTTGCTGTAGACGAGGAAGCCGACCACCGCGGCCAGCGCGGTCGACCCGTCCGCCTTCTTGGCGAAGCCGATGGCCACGCCTATGCAGAACAGGATCGGCAGCGAGCCGGTCAGCGCACCGCCCGCGTTGTTGAAGACGGCGGCGACCCGGTCCCAGCCCAGACCGTCCTTGCCGAAGATGTCGTCCTGGCCGAGCCGTACCATGATGCCCGCCGCCGGCAGCACGGCGATGGGGAGCTGCAGGCTGCGGCCGATCTTCTGCAGACCCTGGAAAAGACCAGATCCCCGCTTCTTTGCGGGGGCCGCCTTGTCGGTGGCGGTGCTCATACTTCCTCCATCGGGTGGTGGTCTACACCACTCAGTGGTGTAGACCTGTTGTAGCACGATGAAGGCCGCGTAAGGAACCCGCGATTCCGCGACCGAGGCACTACACCCCGTACCCGATCAGCACCGCGCACGCGCCCGCGCGCGTACGCGCCCGCACCCGCCCGTGCAAGGGCGCGCCGAAGGCCCCCGGACCGAACGGTCCGAGGGCCTTCGCAAGACCACGCGCAAAGGGTACGTGAGGGTACGTGAGGTCTACACCTTCGTGACGTCCTCCACCTCCTCCTCCGGCTCCCGCCCCGGAGTCCGCAGGTCGAACTTCGTGATCGCGAACCGGAAGACCACGTAGTACACCACCGCGAAACACAGACCGATCGGAATGATCAGCCACGGCCGGGTCGCCAGGTTCCAGTTGATGACGTAGTCGATCAGCCCCGCCGAGAAACTGAACCCGTCCTTCACGCCCAGCCCCCACGTCACCGCCATCGACACACCCGTCAGCACCGCGTGCACCGCGTACAGCACCGGAGCGATGAACAGGAACGAGTACTCCAACGGCTCCGTGATCCCCGTCACGAACGACGTCAGCGCCAGCGACAGCATCAGACCGCCGACCTCCTTGCGCCGATGCGGCTTCGCGCAGTGCGTGATCGCCAACGCCGCCGCGGGCAGCGCGAACATCATGATCGGGAAGAAACCCGAGGTGAACTGACCCGCGTCCGGATCGCCCGCCAGGAACATGTTGATGTCCCCGTGCACCACCGTGCCGTCCGGCTTCGTGTAACTGCCGAACTGGAACCACATCGGCACGTTCAGGAACTGGTGCAGCCCGATCACCAGCAACGCCCGGTTCGCCAGCCCGAACACACCCGCGCCCCACGCGCCGATCCCGGTCATCCAGTCGCTGAAACCCTCCAGCGTGTCACCGATCGGCGGCCACACCCACAGGCACAGCGCCGCGAACAGGATCGCCACGAACGCCATGATGATCGGCACCAGCCGGCGCCCGTTGAAGAACCCGAGCCAGTCCACCAGCCTCGTCCGGTGGAACCGCTGCCAGAAGTACGCCGTCAGCAGCCCCATCACGATGCCGCCGAACACCCCCGGATTCTGGAACGTGAACGCCGTCACCGCCCCCGACCCGTCCGTCGGCCGGCACCCGACCTGCGCCACCGCCTCCGAACCCTCCGGGCAGTCCTCCGGAAACTGCCGCAGCACGTTGACGTAGACGAGGAACCCCGCCACCGCCGCCAGCGCCGTCGAACCGTCGGCCTTCTTCGCCATCCCGATGGCCACACCCACACAGAACAGCAGCGGCAGCCCCAACGACCCGTCCAGCAGCGCACCACCCGCGCCCGTCATCACCTTCGAGACGTTCGACCAGCCCAGCCCCTCGTCCCCGAAGACATCCGGCTGCCCCAGCCGGTTGAGGATGCCGGCCGCGGGCAGGACCGCGATGGGCAGCTGAAGACTGCGGCCCATCTTCTGCAGGCCCTGGAACCCCTTGTTCCAACGGGCACGAACAGGGCTGACCGCGCTGTCGGCACTCATCCGGTCTCCCTCCGGTCTCCGTCCGGCCGCCTCGCGGTCCCCCACGGCGGGAGGCGGTTTGGCGGCCGTCGGTCGGGTGGTGTAGACCAGTTGACGACGGTTCCGCTGTCGTGACGCCATCATTCGGTACACACCGCATGACCGCTCGCGTAGAGGGGCCAACTGTGGGTTACTGCGACAAAGCGGCTCGGATCAGGGAGAAAGAACATGGCCAGCAAGGCTGAGAAGATCGTCGCCGGCCTCGGCGGCATCGACAACATCGACGAGATCGAAGGCTGCATCACCCGCCTCCGCACCGAGGTCAACGACCCCGACCTGGTCAACGAAGCCGCCCTGAAGGCCGCAGGCGCCCACGGCGTCGTCAAGATGGGCACCGCCATCCAGGTCGTCATCGGCACCGACGCCGACCCGATCGCCGCGGAAATCGAAGACATGATGTAAGCGCCGCCGGCGCACCGGGCGCCGAGAAGCGCCCCAGGGGCCCCTCCCACCACACACCACGGGAAGGGCCCCTCCGCATGCCCCGCTAGGCTCAGCCGCATGTCACGCATCGACGGCCGCACCCCCCAGCAGCTCCGCCCCGTCACCATCGAACGCGGCTGGAGCAAGCACGCCGAAGGCTCCGTCCTCGTCTCCTTCGGCGACACCAGAGTCCTCTGCAACGCCTCCGTCACCGAAGGCGTCCCCCGCTGGCGCAAGGGCAGCGGCGAAGGCTGGGTCACCGCCGAATACGCCATGCTCCCCCGCGCCACCAACACCCGCGGCGACCGCGAGTCCGTCAAGGGCCGCATCGGCGGCCGCACCCACGAGATCAGCCGCCTCATCGGCCGCTCCCTGCGCGCCGTCATCGACTACAAGGCCCTCGGCGAGAACACCATCGTCCTCGACTGCGACGTCCTCCAGGCCGACGGCGGCACCCGCACCGCCGCCATCACCGGCGCCTACGTCGCCCTCGCCGACGCCATCACCTGGGCCCAGACCACCAAGAAGCTCATCAGGCCCAGCCGCAAGCCGCTCACCGGCACCGTCTCCGCCGTCTCCGTGGGCATCGTCGACGGCACCCCGATGCTCGACCTCCCCTACGAGGAAGACGTCCGCGCGGACACCGACATGAACGTCGTCTGCACCGGCGACGGCCGCTTCGTCGAGGTCCAGGGCACCGCCGAGGCCGCACCCTTCGACCGCGACGAACTCAACGCCCTCCTCGACCTCGCCGCCGCCGGCTGCACGGAACTGGCCGAACTCCAGCGCAAGGCCCTCGGCACGGTCCTCGAAAAGTAAAGAGCACCCCAAGGGCGCATCAAGAAAGGCGGCCCGGACACGCAACTCCGCCGCCCGCCACCGCGTCACTAGGAATACAGCAGCACAGCAGTACAGCAGTTCTACGGGCGTACGGCCGGACGCACCCGCCGTACGCCCGACGCCGCACCGACCGCACACGGGCCACCCGGCCCTGTCCCAAGGGGGGACCGAGACCCATGGCCGCGAGCCGCCACCGACGCCTTCGCCGCATCACCGTCACCGCCGCAGCCGTGGCGGCCCTCGCCCTGACGACCGGCCTCACCACCGGATGCGACGCCGTCGACAAGGCCCTCGACTGCGTCCAGACCGCCGACGCCATCGCCGACAGCGTCACCGCGCTCCAGCAGGCCGTGGAGAACGCGTCCAACGACCCGACGCAGCTCGAGGAATCCCTCAACTCCATAGACAAGAACCTCGACAAGATCGGCGACCAGACCGACAACGCCGACGTCAGCAAGGCCGTCGACGACCTCGGCGAAGCCGTCGGCAACGTCCGCACCTCGGTCGAGAACGGCGACAACACCCCCGACCTCAGCCCCGTCACCGACGCGGCCGGCGAACTGACGAAGGTCTGCACGCCGTAGGGACGGCCGCGCGGGACGGACTCAGGGGTCCGGAATACTGGACCCCATGACCCGCCTCATCCTCGCCACCCGCAACGCCGGAAAGATCACCGAACTGAGGGCCATCCTCGCCGACGCGGGCCTGCCCCACGACCTCGTCGGCGCGGACGCCTACCCGGAGATCCCCGACGTCAAGGAGACCGGCGTCACCTTCGCCGAAAACGCCCTCCTCAAGGCCCACGCCCTCGCCCGGGCCACCGGCCTGCCCGCCGTCGCCGACGACTCCGGCCTCTGCGTCGACGTCCTGAACGGCGCCCCCGGCATCTTCTCCGCCCGCTGGGCCGGCCGCCACGGCGACGACAAGGCCAACCTCGACCTCCTCCTCGCCCAGCTCGGCGACATCGCCGACGAACACCGGGCCGCCCACTTCGCCTGCGCGGCGGCCCTGGCCCTGCCCGACGGCACGGAACGGGTCGTCGAGGGCCAACTCCGAGGCACCCTGCGCCACACCCCCGCCGGCACGGGCGGCTTCGGCTACGACCCGATCCTCCAGCCGGAGGGCGAGACCCGCACGTGCGCGGAACTGAGCGCGGAGGAGAAGAACGCGATCAGCCACCGGGGGGAGGCGTTCCGGGCACTGGTGCCGGTGGTGCGGGAGCTTTTGGGCTGACTCAAGAGTGAGGGCCCTGTACCTAAGATTCATAGGTACAGGACCCTGTGCGCCCGGTCGGATTCGAACCGACAAACACAACCACCTAAAGATTGCCGCTCGGCCAGTTGGCGTACGGGCGCCCGACCGGGCCTACTTTACTGGGCGCAGTATGCCGCCGTCGGCCGCCTCGGCACCAGGTGGCAGTGACGGCGTGACAGTTGGGGCACAGTAACCGCAGGTTTTCCTGTCGATCGTCGCTCCAGTCCCCATTGACGTGGTCCACTTCCAGCGTCATGGGCTGGCCGAGCCACTCGGGGCCTGTACCGCACTTGTTGCAGCTGTTGGGTACGCCGACTGCGCAGAGCGCCCGGCGCAGCAACGCGGTCTTCGTCCGGCGTGCGCCAACGTGCTTGACCAAGATGTCATCAGGCTGTCTGAGCGGTGTGGCCGTGCTGGGCTTGCCCCGCCGGTGAGCCTGCCCCAGGAAGTGCGCTGTCGAGAGACGGTCGTCAGCGAGCCATCGACGCAAGAGGGCGCGTTGCGCACCGCTGTCGGGACGTCCTAGTCGACGGAGCACACCAGCGATCGATACGCATTCGGCGACTGCGGCGCGTAGATCCTCAGCAGAAGGCCGGACCCGGCTACCGGCAGGGGCGAGATGTGACATGTCGATTCCGTAGTGGGTGAACCTCTTCGCGAGGTACCTCCGCAGATTGCCGGACGGCTGGGCGCCGAAGAAGACGATCACTTCATCGAGGTCGGAGCACTGCTCGGCTGCCTCTGTAAGTCGATCACGCGTGTATCGCACGCCACTGCTCATCGGCTTGCACGCCCCTTGCCACGTCCTCGGTACGTGTCCGTGATCGAGTGGCAGTTCGGGCACAGGAGTCGAAGGTTCTCGACGCGGTTGTTGCGCCAGTCGCCGTCGACATGGTCGACCTCCAAGGGGATCGGACGTCCGTGCCAGATGCCGTGGTTACCGCAAAGTGCGCACCGCTCGGGTGCGCCCACGGCCGCCATCGCCCACTTGAGTCGATCGCTGGGGATACGCCTCGCTTTGGCGGGCGACTGCTCGACGAGCAAGCCTTCAGGCGTCCGAGGGCGCCAGGGCTTCCCCTTCCGGGTCGGCATCTGGAAGTGCGAGATGTCGATGTCGTAGGCCTTGATGCGTCGGCTGATGTGCGTGTGGTGCCCACCGACCACTTCTAGCCCGAGATGTCGGAGTACCTCGCACATGTTCGTCGAAGCAGTGACTGCCTCCTGGAGGACCTCCCGGGTCCACTTCACTCCCTCACGCTGGAAGTGGGAGGTGTCGACCTCAAGCCTCTTCATCCGCGCCAGGACATACCGCCGTGTCGAGCTCTTCGGATCCACCCCCAACCGCACCAACGCCTCCGACAACGTCCGCGCCCCCCGAGCCGCCTCTTCCAGCCGCTCCCGGCTGTACGCACTTGCCCCCATCGATTCCCCTCCGTCCCCGGCCGCCCGTTCGCAGCCTCGTACGGAGTAACGAACCGGTTATCGGACAGTCACGCACGGAATCCGGAAGGGCCCGTACCGGAAAGCTCCGGTACGGGCCCTTCCGAAAGGGAACTCAGATGCCCAGGTCCTTGATGATCTTGGCCACGTGGCCCGTCGCGCGGACGTTGTACAGGGCGTGTTCGATCTTGCCCTCCTCGTCCACCACGAACGTGGAGCGGATGACGCCCATGTACGTCTTGCCGTAGTTCTTCTTCTCGCCGAAGGCCGCGTACGCGTCGAGGACCTTCTTGTCCGGGTCGGCGAGGAGGGTGACCTTCAGGGACTCGGCCTCGCGGAACCTGGCCAGCTTCTCCGGCGTGTCGGGGGAGATGCCGATGACGTCGTACCCGGCGCCGGCCAGCAGCTCCAGGTTGTCCGTGAAGTCGCACGCCTGCTTCGTGCAGCCGGGGGTGAGCGCGGCAGGGTAGAAGTAGACGATGACCTTGCGGCCCTTGTGGTCGGACAGGGACACCTCGTTGCCGTCGGCGTCCGGGAGGGTGAAGGCGGGGGCCGGGTCCCCGGGCTGGAGTCGCTCGCTCATCGATCCAGCGTAACCGGGGGTCCTGACAGTGCGGCGGCGCCAGTAGCTGACAGACTGTCCGGGACAGCGTCAGCAGACTTCGGAGGCGTACGGTGGCGGACACGTCGGACATCAGAACCCCGGCGCAGATCGAGGCGGACATCAAGCGCCGCCGCGAGGTGCTGGCCGAGACGCTCGACGAGATCGGGATGCGGGTGCACCCGAGCACGATCGTGGGCGATGCGAAGGCCAAGGTCGCGTCCAGCGTCGATCACACCCTCGGACGGGCGTACGTCCAGGTCAATCGTGTGGTCAGCGATGTGAAGGCGCAGTTCGTGGACGAGGAGGGCTCGCCGCGGATGGAGCGGATCGTGCCTGTCGCGCTCGTCGTGGTCGGGGTGGTGGGGCTGTTCGCCCTGGGCGGTACCCGGCGGCGCGGGCGCTGAGCCGGGGCAGGTAGGTTCGAGGCGTGAGCGCCAAGAGAAACGAGCACAGTTCCCCGGACGACAAGCTGCCCATCCGGATGCTGCACGACCGCGTACTCGTCAAGCAGGACACCGGTGAGGGCGAGCGGCGTTCCGGGGGCGGGATCCTGATCCCCGCCACGGCGGCGGTCGGCAAGCGGCTGGCCTGGGCCGAGGTCGTCGCGGTGGGGCAGAACGTGCGGACCGTGGAGCCGGGTGACCGGGTGCTGTACGACCCGGAGGACCGTGCGGAGGTCGAGGTGCGGGGTACGGCGTACGTGCTCATGCGCGAGCGTGATCTGCATGCCGTGGCCGCGGACCGGTTCGAGGGGTCGGAGGATTCGACCGGGCTGTATCTCTGAACCGGCGGTAGGCGAAGGCCTCGGGAGGCTTCAGGGGCTGGTGATCAAGGTCACCAGCCCCTTTCCCCTGTCTTTGCTACCTTGGAGGTACCCGACGAGACGCGCCGTACCGGGCTGAAGGAAAAGACGACGCACCACCGTTCAGTTCGTTTCACGGAGGTGTCTGTCGTGGCCTGGGTTCTGCTGCTCGTCGCCGGTCTGCTCGAGGTCGGCTGGTCGATCGGGATGAAGTACACGGACGGTTTCACGCGGTTGTGGCCGAGTGTGTTCACCGGTGCGGGGATCGTCGCGAGCATGGTGCTGCTGTCGTACGCGGCCCGGACGCTGCCGATCGGGACCGCGTACGGCGTGTGGGTGGGGATCGGTGCGGCCGGTGCGGCGGTGCTGGGCATGGTGGTGCTGGGGGAGCCGGTGACCGCCGCCCGGATCTTCTTCATCTGTCTGCTGCTGGTCGCCGTCGTGGGGCTGAAGGCGACTTCGGGTCACTGACCCGGTGCGGGGTCACGGGCGGCGGGGTGAGAGGGGGATACCGGCGATCGTTCCGTCGTTCGAGTCGTCGTCGTCATCGCCGCCGGTGCCGTTCGAGTCGTCGTCGTTGTCTCCCTCGGTGGTGCCGTCGCCGTTCGCCGAGTCGTCGTTGCCGGTGGGGCCCGGGTCGCCGGTGGGGCCGCCGGCGGTGGGGGCGCCGGTGCCGTCGCCACCGGGTGGGGTGCTGCCGCCGGTACGGCCCGGGGTCCGGGTGCCGTTCTCCTCGCGGTCGCCGGAGGACTCGTCGCCGGGCTGGCGGCTGCCGCTCTCCTCGCCGGCTCCCGGTTCGTCGGAGGTGCCGGCGGACGGGGATTCGGTGATGTCGGCGCCGGCCTGGAGGCGGAGGTCGAAGTCGGTCACGGGTTCGCCCTCGAGGGCGTCGCGGGTGTACTGGCCCCAGATCTCGGCGGGGGCGCCGCCGCCGTTGATCCGGTCCAGGCCCATGGCGCCGTAGAGCGGTTTGTGGGCGGCGGTGACGGGGTCCTGGCCCATCACGGCGACGACGGTGGCGAGTTCGGGGGTGTAGCCGGCGAACCAGGCGGCCTTGTCCTCCTCGGCGGTGCCGGTCTTGCCGGCGGCGGGGCGGCCTGCGGTCTGGGCGGCGGTGGCGGTGCCGTTCTGGACGACGCTGCGCAGGACGGAGGTGGTGGTGTCGGCGGCTTCGCGGCTGACGACTTGCTCTTCGTGTCGTTCGGGCAGTTCGACCTCGTGCTTGCCGTCCTTCAGGACCTTTTCGACGAGGGTGTAGCTGCCGTGCCGGCCGTGGTTGGCGAGGGTCGCGTAGGCCTCCGCCATGTCGAGCGGGCTGGCGTGGGCGACGCCGAGGGCGATGGACGGTGACGGCACCAGTTCGGGGGTGTCGGGGGAGAGGCCGAGGTCGATGGCGGTCTGTTTGACCTTGTCGGAGCCGACGTCGACGGCCATCTGGGCGTACACGGCGTTGATGGATTTGTCGGTGGCTTCGGTGACGGTGACGTCGCCGTAGTCGTGGTGGTCTTCGTTCTCGGGGGCGTAGCGGTCGCCGCTCCAGCCTTGGACGGGGCGTTCACTGGTGCCGTCGTAGACGGTGCCCGGCCTGATGAGGCGGCCGTCCTGGGTCCGGGAGCCGTTGTCGACGGCGGAGGTGAAGACGAAGGGCTTGAAGGTGGAGCCGACCTGGAAGTCCCGGCGGGTGGCGTTGGGCGTGTACTGCTTGACGTAGTCGATGCCGTTGTACATCGCGACGACCTTGCCGGTTCTCGGGTCGACGGAGGCGCCGCCGGCGCGGACGTAGGTGTCGACCTTGCGGTTCTTCGTGTCCAGTTCGGACATCAGTTTGTCGTCGACGGCTTTGACGAAGGCGTCCTGCTTGTCTTTCTGGAGGGTGGTGGTGATGCGGTAGCCGCCGCGGCCGAGGTCTTCCTCGGTGACGATGTCGTTCCTGGCGAGGTAGCCCTTGATGATGTTGACGAGGTAGCCGCGCTGACCGGACATGCTGGTGGAGACGGTGGTCTTCTTGGGCATCGGGAACTTCGTTCCGGTGCGTTCGGCGGCGGTGAGCCAGCCTTTTTCGACCATGCCGTCCAGGACGTAGTTCCAGCGGGCCTCGGCGGCGGGACGGTTCTCGGGGTGGGCGACGACGTCGTACTGGCTGGGTGCGTTGAGCAGGGAGGCGAGGTAGGCGCCCTGGGCGGCGGTGAGGTCCTTGGCGTCGATGCCGTAGTAGGCATGGGCGGCGGCTTGGATGCCGTAGGCGCCGCGGCCGAAGAAGCTGGTGTTGAGGTAGCCCTCGAGGATGTCGTTCTTGCTCTTCTCGCGATCGAGTTTGATCGAGATGAAGAATTCCTTCACCTTGCGGGTGATGGTCTGTTCCTGGGCCAGGTAGTAGTTCTTGACGTACTGCTGGGTGATGGTGGAGCCGGACTGCTTGCCCTGGCCGGTGGCGGTGTTCCAGCCGGCGCGGACCATGGCCATGGGGTCGATGGCGGACTCGGTGTAGAAGTCGCGGTCCTCGGCGGCGAGGACGGCGTGCTGGGCGTCCTTGGAGATGCGGGCGAGGCCGACGCTCTCCCGGTTCACCTCGCCGTCGCGGGCGAGGACGCTGCCGTCGGCGTACAGGTAGACGTTGGACTGCTTGGTGGCGAGCGCGTTGGCGGCCGGGATCTGTACCAGGTGGTAGCCGAGGAAGAAGCCGCCGATCAGCAGCATGACGCCGATGAGGCAGGTGCCGAGCGTGATGCGCCAGGTCGGGATCAGCCGGCGCCAGCCGGTGCGCCGTGGCCGCTCGGGTTTCCCGGCCTTCCCCTCGCCGGCCGTCTGTGGCTCTCTCGGCGCCCAGCCCTGGTTCGGCTGCTGCGGCTGAGGCTCGTCACTCATCTCGTGCACGGACTCCTGTTTCGCGTCGTACGGTCTGGTCTCGTGTCGCGTACGGCCTTGTGCGCTTCTGCGCGCTCTGCGCCCTCTGCGTGCTCTGGGGAAGACTCCCGTACCGGGGGTTCCGTTCCCGCTCGACGGCATGCCTGGGAAATCTGCGTGGCACGGGCGGTCGCCGTCGCACTAAGCTCCTGCGCTTCGGTGCCTGGTCGGAGAAGGGGGTGGTGAGGGTGGGTTCGGGACGGTTGTACGTGGCTGTCGCGGTGGGGGGATTCCGACGGTACGCGACGTATCGGGCGGCTACCGCCGCCGGGGTCTTCACCAACACGGTCTTCGGGTTGATCCTGGTTTATACCTATTTGGCCCTGTGGGACGAGAAACCGCAGCTCGGGGGTTACGACCAGGCGCAGGCCGTCACGTTCGTGTGGCTGGGGCAGGCCTTGCTGGCGGCGTTGGCGATCGGGGGCGGTGGGTTCGAGGACGAGCTGATGGAGCGCATCCGTTCGGGTGACATCGCCGTCGATCTGTACCGGCCGGCGGACCTTCAGCTGTGGTGGCTGGCGGCGGACGTGGGGCGGGCGCTGTTCCAGTTGGCGGGGCGCGGGGTGCTGCCGTTCGTGTTCGGGTCGCTGTTCTTCCCGGCGGCGCTGCCGCGGGAGGCGTCCACGTGGGTGGCGTTCCTGGTGGCGGTGGCGCTGGCGATGGTGGTGGGTTTCGCGCTGCGGTACCTGGTGGCGCTGTCGGCGTTCTGGCTGATGGACGGGACGGGGGTGACGCAGATGGCGTGGCTCGCGGGGTTGTTCTGCTCGGGGATGCTGCTGCCGCTGAACGTGTTCCCGGGGGCGCTCGGTGAGGTCGTGCGGGCGCTGCCGTGGTCGTCGCTGCTCCAGGCGCCGGCGGACGTGCTGCTGGGGGAGGCCGATCCGCTGGGGACGTATGTCTTCCAGGCGTCCTGGGCGGTGGTGCTGCTGGCGGTGGGGCGGCTGGTGCAGTCGGCGGCGACGCGGCGGGTGGTGGTGCAGGGTGGCTGAGGGGACCGGGGCCACCGCGGTCACCGAGGTGGCTGGGGCGGCCGAACGGGGTGAGCCGCGTGGGCGGGTCGTCGAGGGGCTGCGCGCGTACGGTCTGATCTGCGCGATGTGGGTCCGGTCGACGATGGCGTACCGGACGTCGTTCGTGCTGACGACGTTCGGGAACTTCGCGATGACCGCGCTGGACTTCGTGGCGATCCTGCTGATGTTCTCGCGGGTCGACGCGCTGGGCGGCTACTCGCTGGCCGAGGTGGCGTTCCTGTACGGGCTGTCGGGTGTGTCCTTCGGGCTGGCCGACCTCGCGGTCGGCTCGATGGACCGGCTGGGCCGCCGGGTGCGGGACGGCACGCTCGACACGCTGCTGGTGCGTCCGGCGCCGGTGCTGGCGCAGGTGGCGGCGGACCGGTTCGCGCTGCGCCGGCTGGGCCGGGTGACGCAGGGAGTGCTGGTGCTGGGGTACGCCCTGGTGGTCGTGGACATCGACTGGTCGGTGGCGAAGCTGCTGCTGATGCCGGTGATGCTGCTCAGCGGGGCGGGGATCTTCTGTGCGGTGTTCGTGGCGGCGGGGGCGTTCCAGTTCGTGGCGCAGGACGCCTCGGAGGTGGCGAACGCCTTCACCTACGGCGGTACGACGATGCTGCAGTACCCGCCGACGGTGTTCGCGCTGGACCTGGTGCGGGGGGTGACGTTCGTGGTGCCGCTGGCCTTCGTCAACTGGCTGCCGGCGAGTTACGTGCTGGGGCGGCCCTATCCGCTGGATCTGCCCGGGTGGGCGGCGTTCACGCCGCCGCTCGCGGCCGTGGCCTGCTGCGCGCTGGCGGGGCTGGCCTGGCGGGCGGGGCTTCGTTCGTACCGGAGTACGGGGAGCTGAGGGAGATGGGAGGAGACGGAGGAGATGGAGGAGATGGAGGAGATGGGGGACATGGCGGAGACGGGGGAGTTCAGGGAGTGGAGGGAGTGAGGGAGCTGAGGGAGTCGGGAGAACCAGGGGTGTCGGTCGGGGCGGGCCGCGAGGGACGCCGGCCGGGTGCGGGCTTCATCGAACTCGACGGCGTGGAGAAGGTCTTCGACGTCCGCAAGAAGGCCGGCTTCCTGAAGCGGGAGCGGCGGCAGGTGCGGGCCGTGGACGGGCTGTCGTTCACGGTGGCGCGCGGCGAGATGGTCGGTTACATCGGGCCGAACGGTGCCGGCAAGTCGACGACGATCAAGATGCTGACCGGCATTCTGACGCCGAGCGGCGGCCGGCTGCGGGTGGCCGGCATCGACCCGTCCCGGGAGCGGGCGCGGCTGGCGCACCGCATGGGGGTGGTGTTCGGGCAGCGGACGACGCTGTGGTGGGACCTGCCGCTGATCGACTCCTACCGGCTGATGCACCGCATGTACCGCATCCCGGACGCCCGGTACCGGGAGAACCTGGACCGCTGTGTGGAACTCCTGCGGTTGCGGGACCTGTTGGACGTGCCGGTGCGGCAGCTGTCGCTGGGGCAGCGGATGCGGGGCGACATCGCGGCGGCGCTGCTGCACGACCCGGAGGTGCTGTACCTGGACGAGCCGACGATCGGTCTGGACGTGGTGTCGAAGGCGAAGGTGCGGGGTTTCCTGCGGGACCTGAACGCGGAGCGCGGCACCACGGTGCTGCTGACCACGCACGACCTGCAGGACATCGAACAGCTGTGCTCGCGGGTGATGGTGATCGACCACGGGCGGCTGATGTACGACGGTGCGCTGGACGGGCTGCACGAGGTGGGGGAGAGCGAGCGGACGCTGGTGGTGGACCTGGAACGGGAGTTGCCGCCGATCGAGGCGCCGGAACCCGCGCGGGTGGTGCGGGTGGAGGGGCCGCGGCAGTGGCTGGCGTTTCCGGCGTCGGCGTCGGCCGCGGGGCTGGTGGCGCGGATCGCGGCGGAGTACCCGCTGGTGGACCTGTCGGTGCGGGAGCCGGACATCGAGTCGGTGATCGCCCAGATGTACGCGGAACGCGCGGGCGCGTAGTGTCCGGCGCGGCGACCTCGTAGGCTGCTTGTATGACCGACGACGCCCCGGAGCTCCGGGCATCCGACGCCGACCGTGAACGAGTCGCCGAGGTCCTGCGGGAGGCCCTCGCCGAGGGGCGTCTGGACATGACCGAGTTCCAGGAGCGGCTGGACACCACGTACAACGCGCGGACGTACGGGGAACTGGCGCCGATCACCCGGGACCTGCCGGCCGGCCCCGTGGAGGGGCCGTCCCGGGTGTCGATGACCAAGGAGCCCGAGCGGAGCGGGGACTGGGCGGGCCGGATCACCGGCGGCGAGGGGTCGTCGTCGTGGGCGGTCGCCGTGATGTCCGGGTTCCAGCGCAAGGGGCGCTGGACGGTGCCGAGGCGGTTCAACTCGTTCGCGTTCTGGGGCGGCGGGGACATCGACCTGCGGGAGGCGGTCTTCGCCGACCGCGAGGTCGTGATCAACTGCGTGGCGATCATGGGCGGGATGAACGTGATCGTGCCGCCGGGTGTCGAGGTGATCGTGCGCGGCGTCGGCGTCATGGGCGGCTTCGACCACCGTGAGGAGGGCGTCCCCGGCGACCCGGGCGCGCCGCGCGTCGTGGTGACGGGGTTCGCCTTCTGGGGCGGGGTCGGTGTGGTGCGCAAGCTGACGCGGGCGGAGCGGCAGCGGCAGAAGGAGGAGCGCCGGCGGGAGAAGCTGGAGCGCAAGGCCGCGTCGCGGGAGCGGCACTCCGCTCTCCGGGAGGACGTGGAGGGCGCGCACCGCAGGATGCTGGACGGGCACCGGGACCTGGTGCGCGAGCACCGCGACGAACGCCGCGAGCAGCGTGAACTGCGCCGCGAGGAGCGGGACCGCCGCGGGTGGGACGAGGACTGAGCGGGGGTTCCCCGCGCCGGTCCGGTCCGGGCTCCCCGTGCCGGCCGCTCCGGACGCCGGGCCGTGCCGTGCGTCGTGGTGCCGGGGCCGGGTCCGGTCCCGGTGCCCGGGTCACAGCTGGACCGGTGCCGCGCCCTTCAGGTCGTCCAGGTCGAGGAGCCGGCCCATCCGTGCGTACCCCTTGTCGCTGGGGTGCAGGTGGTCGCCGCTGTCGTAGTCGGAGCGCAGGCGGCGCGGGTCGTAGGGGTCGCGCAGGGCCTTGTCGAAGTCGACGACCGCGTCGAACACGCGTCCCGACCGGATCTCTTCGTTGATCTCCTGCCGCATCGTCTCGCGGTCCTGGGTGGAGCGGCCGTAGCCGCCGAACGGCATGATCGTCGCGCCGACGACCTTCAGGCCGCGGGCGTGGGCCCGGTCGGTCAGCGTGCGCAGGCCGTCGAGGATGCTCTCCCGGTCGGCGAGTTCCGGGCTGTGCAGGATGTCGTTGACGCCGAGGGCGATGACGACGACCTTGACGTTGGTGCGGTCCAGCACGTCCCGTTCGAAGCGGCTCAGGGCACTGGGGTTGTCGGCGGGCCGGCCCGACCGGCCGGTGAGGATCCGGTTGCCGCTGATGCCCTGGTTGGCGACGCCGTAGCGGGGCGTGTCCCGGCCGGCTCCGGCCGCGTCGTGCAGCCGTTCGGCGAGGACGTCGGTCCAGCGGTGGTTGGCGTTCATCTCGGCGCCGAAGCCGTCGGTGATCGAGTCTCCGAGGGCGACGACGGTGCCGTCGGCCTCGTGGCTCAGCACGTCCAGCGCGGTCAGGTAGCGCCAGTTCGGGGTTCGGGTGGTGTAGGCGACGGCGGTGACGTCCGCGGTGTGCTCGCCGTCGGCGACGTAGCTGGTCTGCCGTGCGTGCGGGTGGTGGGTGACCGGGCCGGACGGGACGGGGGAGTAGGTGGTGACCAGGACGTCGGTGCCGTACGGGACGGTGATGCGGGCGGGGTCGCTCATCACCTGTCCGCCCGCCGGGACGACGACCCGGGGGCTGCCGCCGAAGGTGAGCCGGCGCATGGTGCCGGCGAGCGCGGCGGCGGTGTCCGGGCCGTCGGCCAGGGCGATGGTGGCGTGCGTGACGGTCAGCGGGGACTGCCCGTAGAGGTTGGACAGGGTGATGCGGGCGCTGGTGCCGCCGATGCTCGTGTGCACGACGTTGCGCACGGAGCGGCCCGCCATGCCGGTCGTGCCGGTGCCCGGTTCGGCCGAGGCGGGGGAGGCGGACCAGGCGCCGACCCAGGTGCCGGTGGAGGCGGGGGCGGCGTCGCCGCGCGGGAAACGGCCGCCGGCGAGCGGTGTGCGGTCCGTGGCGCCGTCGTCGGCGGACACTCCGGCGTACAGGGCCGCGGAGATCGCCACTATCAGGGTGACGATCGCCGCGAGCAGGGCACGGTGCCTGGTGGGGGGCGCCCCCGCACCCCCGTCACGTCCCCGGGTCATGCTGTGCTGTTCTCCTCGGGCGAGGGGAGCCCGAGGCTCCGGTCCGGTGAACCCATGATGCGTCATGGGCCGGGGAACGGCCGCAGGACCTCGCGGCGCCCCGCGGGACTTCCGCGGGACTCCGGCAGGGCCTGGTGCGACTTCCGTAGGTCCCCGCGGGGCTCCCGTGCGACTCCGGCAGGACGTACGGGAGCCCCGCGGGACTTCCGCGGGCTTTCCGGGCGTTCCCCTCCGGGACAGACGCCGGGAACTTGTGTTCCGTTCCAGGAGTCGGTCAGGCAGGGACAATGGGTGCGGGACGGATCAGCGAACGGTGGAGTGGATGGAACGCGCGAGAGCGGAACTTCCTGAGGGTTCCGAAGGTACCGGGCAGGACGCCGGGGCGGGCGCGGCGCGGCCCGCCGCGGGCGCGGGAGGGCCAACCCTGGGTGACGGCGTCGTGCCCGACCGCGCGATGACGGCCTTCAGCCCGGCCGACGAGATCAAGGCCCGCGGCGTGCGCCGCATGAAGCTCACCGCCACCGGCCTGCTGCTGTTCGTCGCCGTGGTCTACGTCCTGTCCGAGTGGGCCGCCCATCAGGGCGCGGGCGCCTGGGCGGGCTATGTGTCGGCCGCCGCCGAGGCCGGCATGGTCGGCGCGCTCGCCGACTGGTTCGCGGTCACCGCCCTCTTCCGCCACCCGCTCGGCATCCCCATCCCGCACACCGCGATCATCCCGAAGAAGAAGGACCAGCTGGGCGTCTCGCTGGGCGAGTTCGTCGGCGAGAACTTCCTCTCCGAGGACGTGGTGCGCGGGCGGCTGCGCGCCGTCGGCATCGGCAGCCGGCTCGGCGCCTGGCTCGCCGTGCCGGAACACGCCGACCGGGTGACGGCCGAGCTGTCCGCCGCCCTGCGCGGCGCCCTCACCGTGCTGCGCGACTCCGACGTGCAGGCGGTGGTGGGGGAGGCGATCACGCGCCGTGCCGACGCGCAGGAGATCGCCCCCGGGATCGGCAAGCTGCTGGACCGCGTCGTCGCCGACGGCGGTCACAAGCGGGCCGTCGACCTGATCGTCTCCCGCGCCCACGACTGGCTGGTCCTGCACGGCGACTCCGTGATGGACGCCGTGCAGGGCGGGGCACCCGGATGGACGCCCCGGTTCGTGGACAAGAAGATCGGCGACCGGGTCTACAGGGAGCTGCTGCGCTTCGTCACCGAGATGCGGGACATGCCGGCCCATCCGGCGCGCGGCGCCCTCGACCGCTTCCTGGCGGACTTCGCCTCCGATCTCCAGTCCGACACGGAGACCCGCGCGCGGGTGGAGCGCCTGAAGACCGAGGTGCTGGGCCGCGGGGAGGTGCAGGATCTGATCGCGTCCGCCTGGACGGCCGTACGCTCCATGATCGTCTCGGCGGCGGAGGACGAACGCAGCGAACTGCGCATGCGGGTGCGGGCCTCGCTGCTGTCGCTGGGTGCCCGGATGGCCTCCGACCCCAAGGTGCAGGGCAAGGTCGACTCGTGGGTCGAGGGTGCCGCGGTGTACGTGGTCACCACGTACCGCAAGGAGATCACCTCCCTGATCACCGACACGGTGGCGAGCTGGGACGCCGAGCACACCACGAAGAAGATCGAGGCGAACATCGGCCGCGACCTGCAGTTCATCCGCATCAACGGAACGGTGGTCGGTTCGCTGGCCGGGCTGCTCATCCACACGGTCTCCCGCATGCTGGGGGCGTAGGGCTCCTCCGGACTCCTCCGAGGGCGAGGGCGGGCCCTGCGGCCTCCCGGCGCGGCGGGCGTGTCCCTTCCGGTGCAGGGCACACGGGAGGCGTTCGCTCGACGGAGAGGGAGCCATGACAGGAGAAGCGTCGCCGGCCTCGGTGCCCGCCTCCACGCAGATCGTCACCACGGCCGTCCCGGCCCGTCTGGACCGGCTGCCCTGGTCGCGATGGCACTGGATGATCGTGATCGGGCTGGGCACCGTCTGGATCCTGGACGGCCTGGAAGTCACGATCGTCGGAAACGTCGCGGGCCGCATCGCCGAGGAGGGCAGCGGCCTCGACATCAGCTCCGCCCAGATCACGGGCCTCGCCGCCGCCCTGTATGTGGCGGGCGCGTGCTCCGGGGCCCTGTTCTTCGGCCGGCTGACCGACCGTTACGGCCGCAAGAAGCTGTTCATGGCCACGCTGGCCGTCTATCTGGCGGCGACCGCGCTGACCGCGCTCTCCTTCGAGTCCTGGTGGTTCTTCCTCTTCCGCTTCCTCACCGGTTTCGGTATCGGCGGCGAGTACGCGGCGATCAACTCCGCGATCGACGAGCTGATCCCGTCCCGGTACCGGGGCCGGGTCGACCTCATCATCAACGGCAGTTACTGGCTCGGCGCGATCGGCGGCGCCCTGCTGTCCATCGTGATGCTGGACACCGACATCTTCCCCAAAAACCTCGGCTGGCGGCTCAGCTTCGCCCTCGGCGTGGTCCTGGGCCTGGTCATCCTCCTCGTACGACGGCACGTCCCGGAGAGCCCGCGCTGGCAGTTCATCCACGGCCACGGCGAGAAGGCCGACATCCTCGTGTCGTCCGTCGAACGGGAGATCGAGAAGGAGAAGGGCGAGAAGCTGCCGCCGCCGGCCGGTGAGATCACCATCCACCAGCGCAAGAGCATCGGCTTCGGCCTGATCGCCAAGACGGTCTTCCGCCGCTACCCGCGCCGCGCCGTCCTCGGCCTGTCCCTCTTCATCGGCCAGGCCTTCCTCTACAACGCGATCACCTTCGGCTTCGGCACCATCCTCATCACCTTCTTCGACGTGCCGACCGGCAGCACCGGCTACTACTTCGCCGTCATCGCCGCCGGCAACTTCTGCGGCCCGCTGATCCTCGGCCCGCTCTTCGACACGGTCGGCCGCCGGATCATGATCTCGGGCACGTATCTGCTGTCGGGCGTCCTGCTCTTCGGCACGGCGTGGCTCTTCGACCGGGGATCGCTCACGGCCACGACGATGACGGCCTGCTGGTGCGTGGTGCTGTTCTTCGCGTCGGCGGGCGCCTCCAGCGCGTACCTGACCGTCTCCGAGATCTTCCCCATGGAGACCCGCGCCATGGCCATCGCCTTCTTCTACGCCATCGGCACCGCCGCCGGCGGCGTCAGCGGCCCGCTGCTCTTCGCCAGCCTCACCGAGTCCGGCGTGGTCGGCGACACGGTCCTGGCCTTCCAGATCGGCGCCGGGCTGATGTGCGCGGCCGGACTGGTGGCGGCGTTCCTGGCGGTGAAGGCGGAACGCCGCTCGCTGGAGGACATCGCGGAGCCGCTGTCGGTGGTGGAGGCGGGTTCGGCGGCGACGCGGAGTCCCGGCACCCCGGCCAAGTAGCCTCGCGGTCGTGGGTTCTGACGCCCCGACCGCCCGACCGCCCGACCGCGAGGAGCCGTCCGATGACCGTCCGCAGGATCGTCCCCGACATCCGGGTCGAGCATGAGGAGCGGCTGCACACGAGCCGTGACTTCTACGGCCTGCTGGGCTTCGAGGAGGTCATGAACGCGGGCTGGATGACGACGCTGGCGTCCCCGTCCAACCCCACCGCCCAGATCAGCTTCTTCACCGAGGAACGCACCGCGCCCGTCGTCCCCGACCTGAGCGTGGAGGTCGAGGACGTGGACGCGGTGTACGCGCAGGTCGCCGCGTCGGGCGCGGAGATCGTACGGGAGTTGCGGGACGAGGAGTGGGGCGTACGGCGCTTCTTCGTACGGGATCCGAACGGGCGGGTGGTGAACGTACTGACGCACCTGGCCCGATGACGTGCTGACGCACCCGGTCCGGGAACGCAGGGACGCACCCGTCCGGAGCTCGCCCGGAGCTCGTCCGGAGCCCGTCCGGGCGGGGTTCAGCCCCGCCGGTCGGCGACCGCCCACGAGGCCAGCGCCACGGCGCCGGCGACACCGAGGACGGCGGGCCAGGCACCCACCTTCCTGGCCAGCGGGTGGGACCCGGCGAAGCCGGCGACGTAGGCGGCCGTCAGCGCTCCGGCGGCCCTCCCGCCCGCGCGCTCCCGCCACTGCCGCGCGGCGGCGGCCCCGGCGACGGCGAGTACGGCCCCGCCGAGCTGCCGCTTCTTCGTCCAGCGGGCGACGCCGTACCCGCCGACGAGACCACCCGCGGCGACCACCGCGCTGGGAACCTTCGCCATGTCTGCCTCCTGCTGTGCCGGCTACCGGTACCGAACCTAAACCTCGCCGGCCGCGCCAGGCGCTCCGGGGTGGCGGGGCCGGTGCTCCCCGGCGGCAGCGCGCCGCTCCATCGGCCGAACACCGTGCCCCGACCGCGTCACGTCCGGGTGTCCGCCGCGTCGGAGCGAGCACGGAGGGGGAGGGAGCACGGAGGGGAAGGGAGCACGGAGGGGGAGGGAGACGACGGGCGGAACGAGGGAGCGAGCAGCCGATGCGTACGCGGAGCCCCGGCACGGACCACCCCCGGGTGACTGAGACGCAGGTCACACCCCGCGTCCTTCCGGGGCTGTCACATCCGGCCCCCGAGCTCCGTCGTAGCGGTGTACGCCGAAGGGCGAACGACTGCCGGCCAAGCCCACGGCCGGGCGCTGCGCCCCGGCCCTCGATGCCCGGCCCGATGCCACAACGATGGAGGAACTCGTCATGGAAGCCCGACTCAACGTGTTCGACAGCCCGCTCGCCGGTAAGTTCCTGCGGCACATCAACTCGGCGGCCAAGGTCTTCGACTCGTCGCTGCCGGCCGCGACCCAGGAACTGGTGAAGATCCGCGCCAGCCAGATCAACGGCTGCGGCTTCTGCCTCGACATGCACACCAAGGACGCCGAGAAGGCCGGCGAGACGGCGCTGCGCCTGAACCTGATCGCGGCATGGCGGGAGGCCAAGGTCTTCACCGACGCCGAGCGCGCCGCCCTGGAACTGACCGAGCAGGGCACCCGCCTCGCCGACGGCGCCGGCGGCGTCACCGACGAGGCCTGGGCGAACGCGGCCCGGCACTACGACGAGGACCAGCTCGTCGCACTGGTCGGCCTGATCGCCGTCATCAACGCCTACAACCGGCTGAACGTCATCACCCAGCAGCCGGCGGGCGACTACGTGCCGGGCATGTTCGGCTGACCGTCCGGCCGGCCCGCCCGTCCCCGGACCCGGTTCACTGGATGCTCCAGCGATGCGGGTGTCCGGGGTCCGCGGGGCAGGCGAAGACGTTGAGCTCACCATGACGTCCGACGACGACCCCGGTGGGCGCGGCGTGCGGGTGGGGCGGGAGACCGTGCTCCTCGACGGGCTTCCAGCTGCCGCTCCCGCCGTCCCACTCGGAGCTGTCGACGGTGATCAGCAGCTCCATGGCGGTGCCGCAGGCCCGGCAGTCCATGGCCGTCGGATCGGTCAGATGCCAGGACGCGAACCCGCCCGCGCGCCATCCCGGCGGGATGGAGAGGTCGTACTGGTAGCCGACCGGGTCCGGTTCGTCGGGGTCGTCCGACTCCTCGGCCGCCTCCTCGAGCGCCTCCTCCCAGGCGTCGATCCGGTCGCGCAGATCCTCGGGCAGCAGCCCCGCGAACGGGTACGTGACGACCTGCTCGGGATGGAGCACGCAGGGCTCGGGCAGGTACCCGTCGAAGCCGACCACCTCCGGCTGCGGCGGTACGGCCAGTGTCTCCCCGACCTCCGCCGACCTGCGCCAGCGCAGATCCAGGAACATCCCGGACCTGGTGCTGCCGTGCGCGTCGAAGGGACACCAGAAGACCTGGAGCAGGTCGCAGCCGTCCGGCCCGGCGGGCAGGTCGGGAACGTCCCGCCGGTACAACTGGGCCAGTGCGACCAGCGGCAGCGGGTCCGTGTCGGAGAGGCCGGGCACCCGGTGCCCGCGCCCGAGCTCCTCCAGGAGAGCCGGCTCGTCGTCCGTCAGCCCCGAGTCGGGACCGCCGCGGTCCCGCGCCGCTGCCCAGAGCTCCCGCTCCCGGCGGATGTCCCCCGGCCGGCGCCCCCGCCCCCGCGTGTGCGCCTCGCCGCACACCGGCCAGGGCTCGTCCGCCGGCCACAGCATCGGCCCGCCGACGGAGGAGTCCGTCATGCCCGGGCTGCCCTTCCGCGGATGCAGCCGGGTGGTCGTGCCCCGGTGGGCGGCCAGTGCGGGGAAGAGCGCCTCGACGTCGAGCGGGCGGGGCGGAGTGGTCCTCGTCATGCGGCGACCCTAGCCACTGAGGTCACGCGGTCACGCGGTCGCGGGGTCGCGGGGTCTCCCGCAGCTCGGCAGCCCGGCAGCCCGGCACCTCGTCCGCCCACCGGGCGAACCGCCGCCGGAGCCCGGCCTCCCCGGCGAGTTCCGCGGCGCACCCCCTTCACCCGCCGGTCCCAAGGGTCGGACCGTTCCGCCCGTCCGAGGATCAGGCCGTTTGGCCCGGCCGCTCGAACCCGCCGCCCCGGCCGAAGAGTTCGTGATCGTCGACAACTGCTGCGGGCGGGAGCCGAGTGCTCTTAGATGGAGGTGCTGATCACCTACGCCAAACCTAGGAGACCCCGCCGTGTCGGACACCAACTCCCAGATCGAGGCCAGCGCGGAGATACGTGCCCGGATCGACACCACCACACCGCACTCGGCCCGCTTCTGGAACTACTTCGTCGGCGGCAAGGACCACTACGAGATCGACCGGGAGATCGGGGACGAGATCAAGGGGATCTTCCCGGGCCTCGTCGACGTGGCCCTCGCCAGCCGGCTCTTCCTGGGACGTGCCGTCCGCCATCTGATCCGGGAGCAGGGCATCCGGCAGTTCCTGGACATCGGCACCGGGCTCCCCACCGCCGACAACACGCACGAAGTGGCGCAGCGCGTCGCTCCCGACGCCCGGATCGTGTACGTCGACAACGACCCGATCGTGCTGGCCCACGCCAACGCGCTGCTCACCAGCACCCCCGAGGGCAGGACCGCCTACCTGGACGCCGACCTCTACGCCCCCGACACCGTCCTGGAGGCCGCCGCCCAGACCCTCGACTTCTCCCAGCCGATCGCCCTGATCATCCTCAACACCCTCGGCCACGTCGCCGACTACGACCAGGCACGCGACCTGGTGGGCCGCCTGATGGCAGGCCTCCCGTCGGGCAGCTACCTGGTGATCAGCGACAGCACCGCGACGAGCGAGGGCATGATCGCCGCCTCGAACGCCTACAACGCCAGTGGCGCGACGCCGTACTACGTACGCGGCGTCGAGGAGATCGCCGGCTTCTTCGACGGGCTGGAACCGGTCGCCCCCGGCATCACCCAGGTCACGTCCTGGCGCCCGGACCCGGACAGCCCCACCGACCCGGCCGCCGCCTCCGTCGACGCCTACTGCGGGGTGGCACGCAAGCCGTGAGGCGGGCGCGGCTCCGGCAGCACCGAGGGCCGGCCCCTCCCGCCCGAGCCGCGCCGTACGGCCGGCGCCCTTCCGGGATCTCCTCACCCGTCGCCCCGGGCCGGGATCCTCACCCGTCATCCCGGTCCGGGATCTCCTCACCCGTCGCCCCGGGCCGGGATCCTCACCCGTCGCCCCGGTCCGGGATCTCCTCACCCGTCGCCCCGGTCCGGGAACACCGAACCCGACGCCCGGCCGGGAACCAGCCCGTCACCGGGCACTCTTCCGGGTGAACGCGCATGCCCATGGCACCGGCCTCCGGCGCGGCCCTCCCCACGGCCCGGAGGCGCCGTGCTGCGGGGCCGCGGCACATTCGCCGGCCGTGGGAAGGCACGGACCGGCCGGGAGAAGGCGTGCCCACGGTCGGCTCTCCGTCGCTACGATCTGCGCCGCTGTGGGCCGATGCGTCCATGCACGCGGTGCATACGCGGCTGACGTGCTGCTATGCCGTCATGCAGCGGTGTGGACGCCCGGCCGTTCCGCCTGACGACGGGGAGAGACACGACATGGCGTACGAGCAGGAGGGTTCGGACCGGGAGCAACCGCCGGGGGAGCGGTTGGCGCGGCTGCTCCGGGGCTGGTGGGAGGAGGCCGGGCACGCGTCGGGCGGCCTGCGGCCGACCCAGCAGGCGCTGGCCTCGAGACTGGGTGTCGACCAGACCACGCTCTCGCGCTACTTGAACCCGAAGCACACGTCGAACGCCCCTCCGCGAGTGGTGGAGGCCCTGCACGCGCAGTTGCGTGCTCCGGCGGCGGAACTGGAGCAGGCGCGGGCACTGTGCCGGGCCGCGCTGGAGGAGAGCAGCCGGCAGCGGATCGCCGGCGGCAAGCAGGCGACCACCGCCGCGGCCGACACCGCGGACGGGCCCCGCTCCACGGGCGGGCCGGGTCCGGCCGGCGGGCAGGGTTCCACCCCCCGCGCGGACACCGCACCCACGGCCGCACCCACGGCCGGCCCCGCGGACGGGCCCGGCCCCGCCAACCGGACCGGCGCCCCCGCCGGTGGCGACGCCCCCGCCGGTACGGACGCCGCCCTCGGGTCGGACCCCGCCGCCGGAGCCGAGGCCGCGGACGGGACGGACGCGGGTGACGCGACGTCCGGCCGCCCCCGCTCCCGGCGGGCCCTGCCGGCGCTGATGGTGGCGGCCGTGGTCCTGGCCTTCGCCGCCGGAGCGGGCGTTCGCGAACTGGTCGCCCCGAGCCGTGACGTCCCGGCCGCCGGTGCGGCCGGTGCCGCACCCGCGAGCGTGGGACCGCACGAGTGGCCGCTGCTGATGATGCAGAAGGAGGACCACCACACCCGTGGCCGAGCCCTCCAGCACCTGCTTAACGCGCACGGCTACGAGGTCAGGGCGGACGGCTTCTTCGACGAGGAGACCCGGGACGCCGTCATGGACTTCCAGCGCAAGCGCGATCTGGCGCCCGACGGCAAGGTGGGCAAGGACACGTGGCCGGAGCTGGTGAAGGAGGCCACCCCCGGGTCCGAGGGCGCACACGTTCTGGCCGTGCAGGAGCTCCTGGACAACGTGGGCCAGGGCGGCACGGTGGTGTCGGGGAAGTTCACCGCGGTGACCGCCGCGGACCTGAGGTTCTTCCAGAGCAATCACCATCTGCCCGTGACCGGCAGGGCGGACACGGAGACCTGGCTGGTCCTGCTCGTGCGACAGCTCCCGCCGGACAGCGCCCCCGCGTACCAGACGTCCACGAGGATCCCCGCGTCGTCGTCCGCGTCGGCGTGAGGGCGCGCGTCCGCGCGAGCGGGTCGGCCTCACGCGCGGGCGCCGCGTCGGGCGCGTGCCGTGCAGGCCGTGCAGGCCGCGCATGACGGCATGACGGCATGACGGCAGGTCAGAGCCCTCTCGTACGCGGTGCATGGATGCGCCTCGGCAAGCGGCCGGGATCGTCTTCTCGTACTCGCTCCCGCCGGTGATGCTGGTGTCGCAGCCGGAACTCCGGATCTCGCTCCGCCCCCGTCGGCGGGGCGCCACGCACGGAGTCTCGTTCCGGCCCGCTTCCCGTCAGTTCTCCGTTCGAAGGGGTACCCATGTCTGCTTTCCGCAAGTCCGTCACGTCCGTCCTGTCGGCCGTCGTCCTCGCCGGTGGACTGGCCGTGGGCGCCGCCGCCCCGGCGAGCGCGGCCACGTGCCCGTCGTCGGCCTCCCCGGTGATCGACGGCGCGAGGGCCAGCTGGTCCCTGCGCTGCTCGGGCGGCAAGGTGACGGTCTCCGGCTGGCTCGAGGACACCCGCATGGACGGCAAGTGCGCCCTGGTCCGCCTCGTCGGAGGCAACGGCGAGACCAAGAGGTCGACGGCGTGCAGCTCCGGTGTCCGTGAGCAGTTCAGCCACAGCTTCGCCGGGACGAACAGGGCCGAGGTCCGCCTGGCCATCGCCTGACCTCGAACGGACGGGGGCGGGCCACGGCACCCGCCCCCTCCGTCGGCCCGGGTCGCGCCCACCCGGACCGCGGCGGTCGGCCGAGCGGCCGTACCACCCACCCGAGCCACCCACCCGAGCGGTGTACGCGCGCCGTACACCCGAGCCACCACCCGAGCCGTACACGCGAGGCCGGCTGCCCGGCCCCGGACGACAAGAAGCGAGGAACCCACATGAACAGCAACGCACGTCACCTGCGCGGCGCCTTGGTCGCCGGGGCCGTGGCGACCACGCTGGCCCTGGCGCCGGCCGCGGCCGCCCAGGGCCCCGCCGAGGCCAGGGCGGCGGCAGCCGCGCCGGCGACGACCCTGGTGTTCGACAAGAATCCGGGTGATCCCACCAACTCGAAGCTCTCCGTCTACCAGGGCAAGAAGCTCTGGGCCACCTACCGGGCCGGATCAGGTCTCGGCGTCAAGGACGACTGCGCCCGCGCCCGGGGCTGGATGCCGAACGGCAACTGGAAGATCAAGCTCAAGACCCGCACGTACAACGGCAATCTCATCAAGGGGTACGCCGTCTACCTGCAGGACATGAAGTGCTCCAAGGGCACCCTGACCCGCACGGAGATGTTCATCCACTCCGAGATGAACCGCGACGGCAGCGCGGGCCGGACCGAGGCCCGCCGCTGGGACGGCGCCGGTGACTACAAGTCCAACGGCTGCGTGAAGCTGAACCCGACGGACATCAAGAAGATGTTCCGCCTCCTCGACCGCATCGGCTGGCCGACCCACCTGCGCGTGGTGTCCTGACCCGGGCGCTCGGCGGCTGCCGGCACGTGCGGCAGCCGCCGTGGCGGCGCGGCCGGGCCGAGAGGGGAGGGCCCGGCCGACGTGCCGGCCTCGTCACCGGACCTCGCGTCAGCCGTCGGTGGCGAGGCGGTTCGACCACTCCCTCAGCAGGTACTGCTCCGTGGCGCTGAGGGGCCGTCCGTCCGGGGAGGGCGGCGCGCACGGCGCGGGCGTCGCCGGTGACGGCGGCGCCCCGTCGCCAGGACCGGGCCGTCCGCCCGGCCGCCGCCTTTGTCGACGCCCGTCGCGGGACGGCGCGCGAGCCGTGCGGCGACCACGGTGCCTCACGGTCACCCCGAGGCCAGCTGCTCCGCGATCTCCGCGATCCAGGCGTCCCTCTTCGCGGGGTCGTTGAGGGTCAGCTCCCACTCCTCCACCGTGTTCAGGTTGTGCTGATCGGGGCCCGCCTTGAGTGCGATGAGCAGCTGCCGGGCAGACTGCCGCAGTTCGGGCGTCGTGCTGCCGCTCCCGGGCACGTCGGGACCCGCCGCCAGGCCGTAGATCTTGCGTGCCATGGCCTGGCGTTCGCCCTTCGACACCTTCTTCCAGAACTTCAGGGCGTGCGACAGCGACTCCGTGCGGGGCGCGGCGTTGTCCGGCGTCTCGCCCTCCAGCGTGTAGCGATCGGGGTGGCGTTTCTCGTTGTAACGCTTGGTGGCCGCGCGGCCCGCCTTGTAACTGGTGGTGCCCAGGACGAAACCGGCCCCGATCGCGGCGAGAATCCAGCCGGCCGGGTTGCTCGCCATCGCTCCCGTCGCCGTGACCAGCGTCAGGACGCCGGCCGCGGCCTTGGCGGGTTCGCCCACGACGCCGCCCATCGTCTCCTTGCCCATCTTGAATTTCTGCTTCGTCATCGCGTACTTCCGTACTTCGCTCAGGTCCGCAGCCTCCTTCTGGGCACGCTTGTACGCCTCATCGGCGGGCTTGATGCTGCGGTACTCCCTCTCGAAGCGGGCGTAGGCCTCTTCGACGCCTTCCTGCCATCCCTCGTGCGGGTGCGCCGCGGCCGCGTCCAACCTGGCGTACATCTCCGCTTGGGCCGTGTTCGCCCGGAACACGGCCATGTGCGCCTCCTGGTCCAGTCGGACGAGCAGATCCGCGTTGACTTTCTTGGCATCGCCGAGGCTCTGCAACTCCTTGTACTTCTTGGCCGCTCCCCCGACACGGATCAGGGCACGGACGCCCTTCGCCACGCCGGTGACGGCACTGAGGGCACCGCTCGCCTCGGCCGCCGTCGCGGCGTTCGCCGCCCCCTGGACCTTGGTCGCCTCCTTGGCGATGGCGGCGCCGTAGGAACCCGAACTGACGGCACCGACGCCCGCGTCCGTCGCCTTGACCTTGGCCTTCCGTTTGGCCGTGTGGTGTTTGGCCCCGGACTCGTTCTGCTTGGTGTCCTTCCAGTTCTTGTACGCGTCCATGCCGCTGACCACGACGCCGGTGGCCTCCGTGAGGAGGTTCCACCCCGCGGCGGAGGTTCCCGAGATGGCGGCGTCGTTCTTGAGGGCCCCGTCGGCGGTGGCACCGGCCTGGTGGGTGAGGGCGGCGTTGGTGGGGGTCTGGCCACCCTTGACGGCGTTGTCCGCGGGTTCGAGGTTCTTCTTGAACCGGTCCAGCAGCGCGTTGATCCGGTCGCGGTAGCTCTTCCTCTGCGGCGCGCCGTCGGCCGCGCCACCGCCTCCCGCCGCCTGTTCCGTGGTCGTGCCGACGGGCTCCGCCGCCTGTTCCGTGGTCGTGCCGGCGGGCTCCGCCGCCTGTTCCGCGGTCGTGCTTCTGGCACGCTGGACCGCCGCGGTGGCGGCCCGGTTGCCGACGCTGGACTGGAACCGGAGGAAGGCGTGCTCCGCGGAGTTCGCGGACGGACTCCCGGTCCGGCTGCCCTCCCGACGCTGCTTGACCGATGTCAGCGTGGCCACGGACGGCCGTGTCGGGGTGCGGTGGACCGGGGTGCTCATGGGCATGCCTCTCCTGCTGCCGGACCGGGCGAGGCGAAGGTAGCCAGGCGTGGCTAACGGGAGGGGTGCGGCGGGGGAACTCTTCGTGGATGCTGTGGGAAGCGTCGTGGCGACGGAGGCGGGCGGGGCGGAGTACGCCTCCCGAGCCACCTGCTCCGCGTACGGCCCGCCGACGTGACCGGCGGGCCGTGGCGGTGAGGGCGCCCAGGGGCGGGCGTCGACGGGAGAAGCGCGGTGGGGTCGTTGCTGGTGGCGGCCTGGCTGACGGTGCCGAGATACGAGTTGACGATGGCGCCAGCCGGCGAGCACCCACTCCCGGAAGGCGATGTGGCCGTCTGGCGCCCGCAGCGACGGCCAAGAGCTGGCCGCGGAGAAGGTCAGAGGGAAGATGACCGCCTCACCGGTCAGCAGCGTGGCGAAGAACGCGATGCTGAACTGGGTCGCGTCTACGACGTCGTCGTGTTCGCGCGGGAAGGCGAAAGCGAGGGGCGAGCTCCAAAGCACATAGACGTAGCGCGACTTGTCTCCACCCCTGCACCGTCGCCCCGTTCACCGCTCGCTCTTCTTCAGCGTTGTCTCGCTCTTTCAGAGAGGCGGCAGACGCGAACAGTGTCTCTTCCGCCAGAGGCCACCGGCATGGGGATGTGGTCAGGCGTCGGTGACGGGGTCCGGCCAAGCGGTCAGGAAGTGACGCCATGCCCCAGCTGACACGCCGAGGCATGGGCCTTCCGGCTGCTTGGAGTCTCGTATGAGCACCCCTGAACGGACGAAGGCGGCTTCCACGCATTCCGTGGTGTTGCCTCCGCTGTACGACGATTTGAACCAGGTGAGTTCACAGTGACGCTGGTCAGCGGTCGGCATCTACAGCTCCTTGCGGACGCGATGGATCAGGTCGGAGGAGGCCTCCATGTCCAACGCTTGTGCGCGCAGGTACTCGAACGCAAGTCGGTAGCGCTCCAGTTCCTCATCCTTCTCCAGGAAGAGCGACCCGGTGTGGAAGTCGACGTACACGACGTCGAGGGTCGGCTCAGCGCCGCCGATCATGACGAAGCTTCCGAGCGCCGCGGCGTGAGCGCCCTTCGCGAAGGGGAGCACCTGGAGCGTGGTGTGAGGTGAGTCGTTCTCCGTGAGCAGCCGGTCCAACTGCTCCTTCATCGTTTGCGGCGACCCGACAACGCGGCGGATGACGGACTCGTCGATGATCGCCCACAGGTGCAGCGGCTTCGGACGAGTGAGGATCTCCTGTCGCTTCATGCGGATGTCCACAAGCCGTTCGATCTCATCCGGCGACAGGGGCACCTCATTGGCCCGCTGAAGGGCGGTGCTATAGGCGCGAGTCTGAAGGAGCCCGGGAACGTAGACGCAGGCGAAGTGGTTCTCGCGTACGGCCTCGTCCTCAAGGGTGAGCAGCAGGTTCATGTCCTCCGGGATGGAGTCGGAGAACGAACTCCACCAGCCTTGTTGCTTGGCGTCCTTCGCCAGCCGTACGACGGCTTCGCGCTCGGAGTCGGCAGCCCCGTACTCGCGGCACAGTGCGTCGACGATGACCCATTTCACGGGGCCTGCCTGGGTTTCGTACCGGCTGACCGTGGCCTTGGAGACCCCGACGAGTCGGCCGGCCTCTTCCAGGGTCAGGCCCTTACTGGCACGCAACTTCCTCAACGTCGCGCCGAGTTGACGTCGGCGAGTGGTGGCCCTCACGGTCATGCGGACTTCCTCCTGCACGTGCGCCGGGCGGTCGCTCCGGGCCTGATCAGGCTAGGCAGCGAGGGGACCTCCCACCATCAGATTCACTCGATGGATTCTCGTGAGAAGTTACATAGAGAGACTTCTCTGTGTCATTCTCCCTTACGAACCGCTACGCAGTGGAGCCGGGCGAACACGTTAGGCTCATGTGCGCGTGGCTCGGGAGGGAGGAGTCCGCATGCCCGGCGACGAGGTCAGGGAACACCGACAACGGTCTGTTCTGCCCTTCATGGCAGCGCCGGCTGAGGTGCGGCTGCTGCGGCAGGCCGCTACGGCTCAGCTGGGGCAGTGGGGCATGCCCCACGCCGTGGACGAAACGGAGCTGGTGGTCACGGAGCTGGCCACCAATGTCATCAAACACGTGGGTGAGGGCACGTCCGCCACGCTGGTCCTGGAGTGGGACGGCGAGCGGTTGCGCGTAGAAGTCCATGACAAGAGCCACTCCGTGCCGTCCTTGTCGGCAGCCGGCTGCGACGACGAATGCGGGCGCGGACTGCATCTGCTCGACGCCGTGACGGCGGATTGGGGGACGGTTCTGACGGCGGCCGGAAAGTCGGTGTGGTGCGAGATCACTCTCGGGTCCGATCCGGTGTGTCAGCGGACGGAACGGGCGGCTGCGGCTCTGCGGAGCTATCGCCCTGCGGGCGGCACGGCTGCGGAGGGCCGGATGCGAGATCTCGCTCTCAAGGAGTCAGCGGTTGAGCTGATCGCTGACTTGCTGCACTGGACGGCTTCCTGCGGCTTTGATCCAGACGACGTCTTGGACCAGGCCCAACTGCACTACGAAGTTGAGTCCGACATTGCCGCCTGAAGTTCGCTGGCCCCTTCGCTGCATGCCGGTATGGCGCCGCGGCGAAACGGGTGTTAGCCGGCCAGGCCCATACTGCCTCCGCGCCAGCGGCAAGCCCGCTCGCGGTCTGCGTCGGCACGGATGACGCGCCGACCGTAGTTATCTGGGTGGCCCGGACTTCTCTGCCCGGGAGAGAGCTGATCCCGGGTGAGCGGCGGCCGTGCGCAAGAGCACCTCCGCGTCCGCGACGGCCTGTCGCTCGTGCAGTATCAGTGCTGTCCGCACCACGTCCTGATCGTGACGGTCGCGCGCATAGATGTGCACGAGGTTGTCGGCCAGGTCGTCCTGCTCCTGTGACCGCAACAGGGTTACCAGCAATGCTACTTCTGTGGGCGTAGAAGCCTCTGCCGTATGCCGCAGGAGTGCGAGGGTGTTGTCCGGCCGGCCGCCGCGGAGCAGCTCTTCGGCGCGGCGGCCGACATAGCGGGCTGCCACGGTTTCGTTTGTGCTCTGTTGCCGGTCCCCCTCTCGGCGGGGGACCGGCAACAGACTTGCGGCGCGTGCCGCCTCCCGGACCTTTTGCGGGCCGGCTTCAGCTACCGGCAGCGGCTGAGTGGCCCTCATCCGGTGCGTCTCCTGCTTGAGTACGGTGACGCGCTGGCGGAGTTCCCTGAGCTCTCGGTCTCTTTCTGCCGCCGACCGTTCGAGCTGTCCGTGGGTTTCCTGCAAAGCCCGGAGTTTCTGGCCAGCGGTGCGGGCCGCCTCTCTGTGCCGCGAGCAGTTGCCGCATCGTTCCTGCTCGGCTCTTATGTGCAGGTCCCGCATCTCTTCCCACGTGATGCCGACGTTCTGGCTGCCTCCCGCGTTCTGGCAGGCGGTGTCGAAGATGAAGGCGACCACCTGGTCTGGCGGGACGCGCTGGCCCTGGAGGTATCGCGTCAGTGTGGTCTCGCTGACCTTCAGGTACTCGGCGGCCTGGGCCTGCGTCGGATGAGTAAGCGTGGCCCCCTCTTGAGTCGTGACGACCAGATGGCGGCAGATCTCTTGCAGCGCGGCAGCCAGTCGCCGTCTCTCAGGCAAGACGCTCTCGCCGAGTTCCTTCTTGGTCCACGCGAACGGACGGCGAGTGCTGCTGCGTGCTGCCATGGCGGCAAACCTCCGCATTCTGGGCCGAACTGGCTGGCCGTTTGTGTCGCCAGGCGGCGACGTTGTTCGCCATTGTGCCGGACAGCAACGGGCAGCCGCCTGGCGGTTTTTGCTTCTTCTCTTGCCAGTTGGTGCGCAAGTTGCATCGAGAGGGTTCAAAGCGGTTTCGATGTGCCACGCTTTAGGAGTCAGCCGCCAGTGGTGCGGGGGATGGCGCGAGTCGCACATTCACGAATGATGCGCTCATGTCATTTCGTGACGTATGCGGCAGAACCGCCTAATTGTGTGTGTTCTTAATGGGAGGGGACCCATCGTGACGTTGCCGTCGTGGCAGGAGACCAGTGTCGGAAACCACAAGCTGGGGAGCATGGCGCGTGCCGCTCTCTGGCTGGTCCAGGTCGTCGGGGAGGGCGAGATCTTCACCGTGGCCAAGCTGCGCGAGGCTTTCCCGGACGTCGCGCAGATCGACCGGCGCATGCGCGGTCTGCGCGACTACGGCTGGGAGATCTCGACCGCCCGCGAAGACCCGGAACTGCTTCCGCAGGAGCGCCGGTTCGTGACGCGCGGCAAGGATGTGTGGGTACCGGGCCAGGCGAAGGGGCCGAGTCACAAGTCGAGCATCACCAACGCCCAGCGGGCGAAGGTGATGCAGGCCGACGCGTACCTGTGCCGTACGTGCGGCATCGCGGCCGGCGAGGCGTACGAGGACGGAGTCACGCAGGCGGTGCTCAACGTCGCCCGGCGGCAGGTGACGCTGGTGGACGGCAGCGTTACCCACCAGCTGGTAACCGAGTGTCAGCGGTGCGGGCGGGGCACCGTGGACCGGTCCGTGCATCTGCCGCAGGTGCTTTCCCGGATCGAGTCGCTGGCGCCCCTTGAGCGGAGCGTGCTGAGCAGCTGGGTGAAGAACGACCAGCGCACTTACAGCTCGCTGGAGGTGCTGTGGGGTATGTACCGGACCCTGCCGGAGGACTCCCGTAAGGCTGTGGCCGACTCTCTTGACGGTACGGACGACTGAGACAGGACGGGATAACGATGATGCGCGAGTTTCCGGCCCCGCCGCGGGCGGTCGAGTTCAGCGAGCTGATCAGCAAGAAGGTCGAGGAGGTCAAGACGTCTGGCGGCACCCGGGAGACCGTGACCGTCGACTGGAACGGGCAGCAGGCCCATGTCGAAGTGATCGACTTGCCGCTCAGCAGCCTCTTCTACAACCCCAGCACCCACCGCATCCGGGCACAGCGCAGCCACGACGCCGAGCGGGACGCGGCGTTGGACAAGGACCCCTGGAGTGCGGAGAGCCAGGACTATCTCGGGTTCCTGCTGAAGGCGGACCCTGAGAACACGAATGTGCGGGACAAGGACTTCGATGTCCTGAAGGACAGCCTTGACCAGTTCGGGCAGAACGACCCCGGGCTGGTGACCCGGCACGGGGTGTTGGTCAACGGCAACACCCGGGCTGCGGCGCTGCGCGAGCTCGGCGCGCAGTCGATGCGCGTCGGCGTGCTGCCGGCGTCGTTTACCTGGGCCGACATCAACGCCGTCGAGCTGTCCTTGCAGCTTCGCAAGGACCACCGGCGTGACTACTCCTACATCAACCGTCTCCTTGCCATGGAGGAGCAGGCGGCGCTGGGCCGGACGCCGGAACAGATCGCCAAGGACTTCCGCATTCAGGTCCGCACCTACCACCAGGAGCGGTGGATCCTCAGCACGATCCGAGAGCTGAACGAGCGCAGTCGCACAGGCGGCGGCAACGGACTGCGCCTGGTGGACTGGGAGGGCGCGCAGGAGCGTCTCAAGGAGCTCCACAGGCTGTACGTGAAGCTGGAAACGGTGGACCGTGACCAGGCTGAGGTACTGAAGGAACTGCGCCTGGCCGCGATCCTTCTGAACTTCTCGAAGACCGACGTCCGTCACATCAACGAGGACTTCCTGAAGGCGGGGTTCGAGCAGCGGCTGCCCATGGGCGGTACGACGGCCGCGCAGCCGCAGTCGGTGTCGATCCCCGGTCTGGGCCTGGAGGTGCCCGCCGCCTCCTCCGCCGTCGCGGAGGCCCGGGCGATGAACGACGAGATCCTCCGCACCGCCGCCGTGGTGAGGAACGAAGCCTCGGACCTCGGTGACGAGCTGAAGGCCGCCGCGCAGGATACCTGGGACAACACCTGGCAGGCGTTCGACGAGGTGATCGAGGCGGCGGGTCGCAGCGCCCGGCTGCGCAAGCGCAAGCAGCTCGCCCCCGCCCGGCTGGCCGACGCCTGCGCGAGCATCGACCAGTGTGTGAGCGACCTGGTGCAGGCGCGTACCTCCCGCAGCTTGGACGAGGAGGCATTCGATGACGCGGTGGTGAAGCTGCGGGGCAGTCTGCTGAAGCTCGCACAGCAGGCCGGCCGCGGGCTGCCGCAGCCGGGAGACGGCGTGGCCTGGCTGCTGGAAGCGGTCATGGCGGAGGGGTCCCGGTGAGCGGTTCCGTCAGCGAGAAGTCGCTGCGTCTTGGGTTCGATGAGACCCGGACCCGAGTGGTGCTGCGAACCACGGAATCGTTCCAGCAGGAACTCGTACAGCTGGCCGCCCGCTTTCGTACCGGCGGCCAGCTTGGCCCGCTGAGCGCCTCCGTCTCCCTGGACGAGCTGCTCGCGGACCTCGGCCTGCTCGGTACTTGGTCCGACCCCGCCGGTGTGGAGTGGGCGGACGACCTTCGGGACCTGGTATCCGGAGTGGTCCAGGACGCCCACACCGTGCAGCAGCGGCTCGCTGGGCGGCAGACGGCCGGCGAGGTCGCGCCCGATGACGTGCCCGTGCTTCTCGGCGATAGCTGGAAGGGGGAACTGAGCGAGTTCCAGCGCCGGGATATCGCGAAGCTCCTGTCGCTTCAGCACGGTGCCAACTTCAGCGTGCCCGGCGCCGGCAAGACCCGGGTCGCGCTCGCTGTGTACGCAGCCCAGAAGGCGGCAGGCCGGGTGAGCCGACTGCTGGTCGTGTGCCCTAAGTCGGCATACGAGTCATGGCGTTACGAGACCGCAGAGTGCCTCATCCATCCGCTGCGCATCAACGTCCTGGACGGGTCGCTGGATCAGTGGGCCGAGGTGCTCGTGGTGAACTACGAGCGTCTCGACCGGTCACTGTCCAGGCTGGCTGGATGGCTCAAGTCGGCTCCTTCCATGATCATCCTGGACGAGGCGCACCGGATGAAACTGGGTGCCCGGGGAACCTACGGGGCGGCCTGCATGGCGCTGGGACCTCTGGCCGCACGCCGACTGATCCTGACCGGTACGCCGGCTCCGAACGGTTCACGGGACCTGGAGAACCTCCTGGGTTTCGTGTGGCCCGGCCACGGCCAGCGCACGGTGGTCCAGGCGGTTGCTGGAGGAGATCTCGCGCACGCCAGCACTGTCCTCCGGCCGCTGTTCACCCGCACGACGAAGCACGAACTCGGCTTGCCCCCCGTGCAGTTGGGATTGCGCTTCGTTGATATGCCGCCGCTGCATGACGAGATCTACACGGCGATCGTGGGCGGCGAGAAGAGCGGCGCCGCGCGCGAGGACTTGAGTTCCCTCGGGAAGACGGCACTCCGCCTCCTCATGGCTGCCACGAGCCCCGCCCTTCTCCTGGAAGGCGGCAGCCGCTACGAACCACTCGCCTATCAGCTGCCGCCGATGGAGATCCCCGAGGGAGGTTCGCTGTACTCGCTCATGCAGAACCTTCCCGACTACGAGCTTTCGCCCAAGTACAAGGAAGCCGTGGCGATCATCGCGGAGAACGCTGCGCAGGGCCGGAAGACGCTGGTCTGGACGACGTTCGTCCGGAGTCTCACCACGCTGGAGCGCATGCTGGAGAAATACAGTCCGGCTGTCGTTTACGGCGGTACGCCTGACCGCGAGGAGCAGATTCGCCGGTTCAGGGAGGACCCGGCGTGCATGGTGCTCATCTCGAACCCGGCCACTCTGGGGGAGGGAATCAGCCTGCACCACGTCTGCCATGACGCGGTCTACGTGGACCGTGACTTCATGGCGGGGCGGTTCCTCCAGAGCCTGGACCGGATCCACCGTCTCGGGCTCGCCCCCGGCACAGAGACCCGGGTGACAGTCCTGGCGGTGCGGAACTCCGTCGACGAGGTTGTGGCCGCGAGCCTGGAGAGAAAGCTGGAATTCATGGGACGCATCCTGGACGACCCCACCGTGCAGCAGCTCGCGGATCTTGAGGAGGAGCCTTCAGTGGCGGCTGGTCTCGCACCGGGTGACATCGAGGCGCTGCTGAGTCACATGGGGGGTCGCTAGGACTGGCTGCGTGCTGTGGCACCGACGGGACTACCCTCTGCGGTGTGTCCCCCGAAGCCGAATGGGAGGCCCCGGAAGGCTCCTGGGCTTCCTCCGCAGCACGCCGCCGCAACATGCAGGCGATCCGCAGCCGTGACACGAAGCCGGAGATTCTGATCAGGCGGCTCGTACATGCCACAGGGCTGCGGTACCGGGTCGCTGCCCGTCCCCTCCCCGATCTTCGCCGGACGGCGGACATGGTCTTCCGTTCGGCGAAGGTCGCGGTGTTCATCGACGGCTGCTACTGGCATGGCTGTCCTGAGCATTACGTCCCGCCGAAGACTAATTCCGGTTACTGGTCGGAAAAAGTCGTTCGCAATATCAAGAGGGACCGGGATACCGACGAAAGGCTGCGGGAAGCTGGCTGGCTCGTGCTCCGCTTCTGGGAGCACGAGCCGTCAGACACCTGTGCTGACAAAATCGCTGCGACGGTCTTGGGCCGGCGTGAGGGAGGCCCGGCGCGGGGCGACTGAAATCTCCAGTTGCTGCGGAACGTCGTTGATGAGGGCCACCCCTGTGGGCTCCATCTCGTAGTCCCTGGTGAGAGCTTCGCTGTATTCAGGGAGGAGAACTGCGGCGATCGCGCGTCCCACTGCCTCGGCAACCGGCGGCGGGAAGGCGTTCCCGACCTGACGGTAACGGGCTGTCTTCCGTCCTTGGAACTTCCAGTCTTCCGGGAATCCTTGGATGGCCGCCGCCTGGGCGACAGTGAGCATCGGGCCGGCCGGGCGGAACAGATCGCGTTCCGGGTCGCAGTTTTCCGGATCGTTGGCGATCCCCATCCCGTCGACGCCCAGATCGGCCCACGCGCGCTTGGCGCGCGTAGGTCCGAGGTCGGCACCGCCGTGCTTCCTCGAGCCGCCTACGAGTGTCGGGGCAACTTTCTTACCCGCTGCTGCGGCGAGGGAGATGTTTCTCTTCCAGTCTTCATAGACCATCTGCCCGGTTCGCTCGCCGGGCCGGGCAGGTTTGCCATCCGCGTTCTTATCCCAGAACGCCTTGCAGCGTGCGAGCATGCTCTTATCGAGCTTCTCGAAAGCAGTAGCCGCGCTACCCTTTGTGCTCGTAGGCCACTGGAATCCGGGATGTCCCGGCTTTACCGCATCCTGATGAATAGCTACCAAAATTGCACGAGGCCGGAGCTGTGGTACTCCGAAGTGCTTCGCGTCCATCCGGCGCCAGACTTTTCGCATAGCCACGTCTTGTGCACTGGCTGACTGATTCTGGTCAATCTCAGGGACTAGATAACCGAGATTACGCAGCGTGTCAAGAATGGAATTCCTGTACTCAATAAAGACTTCCGGAGGCTCAAGGATGCCTCTGACGTTCTCGATCATCACCGCTTTCGGCCTGAGAGCGTCGATGATGTCAAGCGCTGCCGGGAAAAGGTCGCGCTCATCGTCCGGGCCAAGCCGGCGTCCGGCCAAGGAGAACGGGGGGCATGGCACTCCACCAGCGAGCAGGTCGAGTTCTCCTGGCTCAAGGCCGAGATTTTTTCGTACCTCGGAGTCCAGGAAATCCTTGACGTCCATAGGGTGGATATTGTCAGCTTTGTGCTGATTCCAGCCGGGCCAGCCGCCCACGTTGGCCCGCAAGGTAGCCACGGCGTGCGGGTCCCACTCAACGAGGGCGCGATGATCGAAACCGGCGTTGTGAAGTCCGACGGCTTGCCCCCCGGCACCCGCACAGATCTCGATCGAGGTCAATGGCGAGGCGAACCGCGGTCGCGTCTGGCCGCTGCGGGGCATGCCGCTCCTCCTGAAGGTGGTTGTTCCGGGAGAGGCGATGATCATGTGCCAGCCTCTCGACATCAAGAGTCTCGCACTTTTGCTGGGCCACTGAGGCATCCCACGTGAGGTGAGAGGGGAGGGAGGCGAAGCCAGCAGCTTCCGGTGAGACTGAGATCAAGCTGCCCGGCGGCCCGGCCTCGCACTTCAGCGCAGTGCCGGAGCGCGAGTCGGGCTAGACAGGATCCATCTGTACCTGCGCCCCGACACCTTGAGTGGCGCCGAGGCCGAGCGGCTGCTGAGCGTGGGCGGCGATCGATCGCCGCAAGCCCGAAGCCCGGCGCCGGGTCGTTCTCGCCAACCCGGGGCAACGTGTTCTGCGCGTTGCTGGCGGAATCCGATCGGGCCGCATTGTTCTCGTGACCTCAGCACCTTCTCCGCCGTGACGCAGCCTCCGGGCCGCGTCCGGGGCGGGCGGACTCCAGGAGTGCAGGAGTGCGGGAGTCCGTCCGGGGCGGCCGGAGTCCAGGAGCCCGAGGCGATGAATTCCGCCGTGGCCGTCGGTCTGTATCTCCGACAGGCGATCGACCGCACGCGAGGAGAGCACCATGACCGCCACCTACACATTCGACGTCTTCTCCAGCCTCGACGGTTACGGCTCCTACGGCAGCAGCGGCGACTGGGGCGGTTACTGGGGCAAGCAGGGTCCCGAGCTCCTCGATCACCGTCTCGCCCTGTACGGCGAGGAGCAGCGGATGGTCTTCGGGGCCAACACGTATCGAGGGTTCGCGCGGATGGTGGCCGAGAGTACCGAGGAGTCCGAGGTGCGTGACCCGTGGGTGACGCGGATGAGGAGCCTGCCGGCGACGGTGGTGTCGACCACGCTGGAAGGGCCCCTCGACTGGCCGGACGCGGACGTCGTGGGCGGCGACGCCATCGACGTCGTGGCGCGGCTCAAGGAGGAGTCCGAGGTGCCGTTGCGCTCGCACGGCAGCCTGTCGATGAACCGGGCGCTGATGGCCGCCGGTCTGGTCGACCGCGTTCAGGTGACGATCTTCCCCGTGATCACCGGGCGGACCGGGCTGGACCCGGTCTTCCGGGGTGCGGCCGACTTCGACCTCGAGCTGATCGAGCACCGGACGCTCGACGGCCACACCCAGGAGCTCGTCTACCGGCCCACCCTGCATGGCTGAGCCCATCGGGCTACCCGCCGGCCGCCCCCGTCCGGGCCCGCCGGCACACCACGTCGGCGCGACACGCCCGCCGGTCCGGCCTCAGACGACCGCCCACACCCCCAACCCCAGCCCGAACAGGCACAACAGCACCCCCCACACCAGGCCCGCCGTCGGAGCGAACGTCTTCTGCGTCCGCACCACGACCACACGGCGAGGATCCGCCGGGTCGTACCGCACCACGACCGAGTACCCGACGCGGAGCGTGTGAAGGCCGGAGTTGAGAGGAACGCGGCGATACGTCTGATGACGTGGGCCCGCCCGGTAACGAACCTGCGCCGGGTGAAGGACCGAACCCTCGCGCCGCGGACCGCGGGCGACCTCGCCCTCCGCGCGAGCCCCCCGGACACCGAGAAGACGCAGGCCCCGCCGGCCGCGGAGGGCGAGGTGGACGACACGGACACCGAAGGCCGTCCAGCCGGCGGCGAAGAGCAACGCGATGGTCGACCAGGGCTGCGACACGGCAGGCTCCCCCCGAAGCACACGACAGTCACCCCCGGACGGCGTCCAGGCCCGGCACCGGCGTCAGGTGACCGGGAAGACGCGCCCCGTCACACCCCGGTTCCGTGGCACTCCCCGTACGGACGGCCCGAACCGCACCAGCACGCCGCCCCCCGCTGCGGCGGCCACACCACCGCACGCCCCCGCGCCGCCAGCGTCGTCGCGTACTGGGGGAGAAGAGCCGGATCGGCCGGAGACACACCCTCCGACGCCGCGAACGCCTCGTACGACGGCACCGTCCCCCGGACCACACCCAGGTTCGGGGTGCCGGACGACGCCAGTTCCCGCAGCGCCGCCTCTATGGCCGCCACGTGCTCCCCGTACGAGGGGTACTCGGCCGCCAGCGGCGGATACGCCTCGACGAGTTCCGCCAGCTCGTCCGCCGGCCAGTGCAGCATCGCCACCGGGAAAGGACGGGACAGAGCCTCCCGGTAAGCACCCAGCTCGGCGCGCAGGCGGGAGATCTCCGCCTCCAGATCCGCCGGATCCTCCGAACCCAGCGACCACACACGCTTCGGGTCGTGCAACTCGTCCAGGGACACCGGCATGGAATGCAAGGTGTCGGCGAGAGCGTCCCACTCGTCGTGGGCCAAACCCAGCATCCTGCGGACCCGGTGGCGGCCGTACAGGAGAGGATGCGCCGAGTACGGGGGCTCCGCCACATCCGTCAGAAGCAGACGAGCACCCTCCGTGAACGACTCGTGCGCCGCCTCCAACTCGTCATGGGCCTCCAAGGACTCCGCCACGATCACCCACGGGGCAGGATCGCGCGGCGACGCCGCACGGACGCCGTCGATGATCGCCCGGGCCTCCGCCTCATGGCCGTACTCCCACAGGTTCGACGCCTTGAGGGCACGGACCAGGGACGGGTTCTCCAGCGCCGCGGCAGCGGAACCGGAAGACAACAGGCGGTCGTAGAGCTTCGTCGCGGCAGGGCGGTCACCGGAAAGCTCCAGGTGGGCCGCCGCACGCAGGAGCAGAGCCTCGGCGTCCTCCGGATAGAGACCGGCGGTCCGCTCCAGGCGTGCCGCCTCGGCGGGATGGTCGACGTTCTCGGCAGGCGTGTCGGGGCGCATGGGGGACACCGTACTGCCGACAGGTGACGAAGGTGAGGCCCCCGCAGACCCGAGACCCGGGCCGGAACGGCACACGACGGTGCCCATACCGGACACCAGCCGGCTCCTGTATAACTGGGGCAAACACGCACACGAGAAGGGAAGCGGCCGATGGCCCGAGGACCGGCCACCCCGCACCCCCTGCGCGCCCTGCGCCCCCTGCTCGTCCTGCTGCTCGTGCTCCTCCCCGTCGCCCTCGTCGACGCCGGCAGCCTCTCCGCCACCGTCGCGCTCGCCGCGACCGCCGCAGCCGGCACCGCACTCGCCGTGTGCGCCGTCATCGCCGCACGCTGCGCGCCCGCCGTACCACCCACCCGGGTGCGTACGGCCATCAAGGACCGGGACCTGCGCACCGCCTTCCTGCCGCAACGCGACCCCGACGCCCGCGGCCGCCGCCGCCCCCGAGCACCCGGACACGCCCTCCCGGCGACCACCGCGTAGGGCACAGCCACCCCCCACACTTGGCCCCACGCCGGCCGTGTCGTCATGCCGCCATCCCCTTCACCCGGCACGACGAGACCCCCCGGAGGGCTCACCCACCCATGTCCGTATGCGCCAGCCTGGTCGAGCACCTCGCCGACCTGCTCCAGCCGCTGTTCGGCGCCTCGGCCGCAGCCGCCGCCATCATCCTGTTCACCGCCCTCGTACGGCTCCTCCTCCACCCCCTGTCCCGGGCCGCCGCGCGCGGGCAGAAGGCACGCACCGAACTGCAGCCGAGAATCGCCGAACTGCGCCGCAAGCACGCCAAGAACCCCGAAAAGCTCCAACGGGCCGTGCTCGCACTGCACACCGAGGAAAAAGTGTCCCCGCTGTCCGGATGCCTGCCCAGCCTGTGCCAGCTGCCCGCCTTCTTCCTCCTCTACCACCTCTTCTCCAGCCCGTCGATCGGCGGCGAGCCCAACACACTGCTCTCCCACCAGCTCCTCGCCGCCCCGCTCGGCGGACGGTGGGCCGACACACTCGGCGACGGCGGCGGGCCGCTCGGGAACACCGGACTCGTGTACGCCGCACTGTTCGCGTGCGTCACCGCGGTGGCCCTCTTCAGCTACCGGACCACCAAACGGACGACGACCGGCCGCCCGGCAGCGCCGACCGGTGACGGGGAACAGGTTCCGGGACTGGGCGCGATCACCAGGATCATGCCGTTCATGTCCTTCCTCACGCTCGTCACCGTGGCCGTGGTGCCGCTGGCCGCCGCCCTCTACGTCGTCACCAGCACGACGTGGAGCGCCGTCGAACGGGCCGTCCTGTACCGGTGAACCACAGCCGGACGACACGGCTACGGTCCAGTACGTGAACGGGGTATTGCGGAGTGGACCCCGACCTTGGACGATCGACCAGTCCTCCGATGGCTGCGCACGGCCGCATCCAGGCGCACCTCATCGGGCGGGCTGCCCGCGAACGAGGAGTTGGGGATCATGAAGCTGTTGCGAGTCGGTACGGCGGGGTCGGAGCGACCCGCACTGCTCGACGCCGACGGAACCCTGCGAGACCTGTCGGGCGTGGTGCCGGACATCGACGGGGCGCTGCTCGCCGACGACGCCGCGCTCGGCCGGATACGGGCCGCCGCCGACGCCGGTGAACTGCCCGCCCTGGACGGCACGGGACTGCGCGTCGGACCGCCCGTGGCACGCATCGGCAAGATCGTGTGCATCGGCCTCAACTACCACGACCACGCCCGCGAGACCGGGGCCGAGCCGCCCGCCGAGCCCGTCGTCTTCTTCAAGGCGCCCGACACCGTGGTCGGACCGGACGACACGGTGCTCGTGCCGCGCGGCTCCGCCAAGACCGACTGGGAGGTCGAGCTCGCGGTCGTGATCGGGCGTACGGCCCGCTACCTGGAGTCGGCCGAGGAGGGCCTCGCGTGCGTCGCCGGGTACGCGGTCGCACACGACGTGTCCGAGCGGGAGTTCCAGATCGAGCGCGGCGGGACCTGGGACAAGGGCAAGAACTGCGAGACGTTCAACCCGCTGGGGCCGTGGCTGGTGACCGCCGACGAGGTACCCGACCCGCAGCGGCTGTCGCTGCGGCTGTGGGTGAACGGCGAGCTGAAACAGGACGGGACGACCGCCGAGCAGATCTTCCCGGTGGGGGAGGTCGTGCGGTACGTCAGCCAGTTCATGGTGCTGCGTCCCGGCGACGTCATCAACACCGGGACACCGGCGGGGGTGGCGATGGGGCGGCCCGAGCCGAAGCCCTACCTGCGGGCCGGGGACGTCGTCGAGCTGGAGATCGACGGGCTCGGGCGGCAGCGGCAGGAGCTGAAGGACGCGTAGACGCTCCACCGGGGCGCGGGGCGCGGGGCGCGGGGCGCGGGGCGCGGGGAGCGCGGTGCGTCGTCGGCCGCGGGACTGCGGTGCGTGGTCGGCCGCGGGCCGTCGCCGGCTGGTCGCGCCCACGCGGCGGAGCCGCACATGTCACAGCCCCGCGCCCCCCTCGGCGCCTTGCCTCACCCCAGCAGCGAAGCGAGGCGGCGCCAGCCCTCCCGGGGGAGCGGCGCCGTGTCGTCCTCCACCACCTGCAGGGCCACATGGTCCGCGCCGGCGTCGTGGAACGCGTCCACGCGGGCGCGGATCGTTTCCTCGTCCCCCCAGGCGAAGACCGCGTCGATCAGGCGGTCGCTGCCGCCGTCGGCGACGTCGGCGTCGGTGAAGCCGAGGCTGAGGAAGTTCCTGGTGTAGTTCGGCAGTTTCAGATACCCGGAGAGGTAGGCGCGGGCCGTCGCGCGGGCGCGGGCCGGGTCGGAGTCGAGGACGACCTTGAACTCCGGGGCCAGCAGCGGGCCCTCGCCGAGCCTCTCGCGGGCCTGCGCCGTGTGCTCCGGGGTGACCAGGTACGGGATCGCGCCCGCCGCCCGGTCCCGGGACAGCTCCAGCATCTTCGGGCCGAGCGCGGCCAGCACCCGGCGCCCGGCCGGCATCCCCGCCCTGTCGAGGTCGTCGAGGTAGCCGACCATCGTCGAGTACGGGCGCTTGTACCCTCCCACCATCGGGCCGTGGCTCACGCCGAGGCCGAGCACGAAGCGGCCGGGACGGGCCACCTCCAGCTCGGCGAAGGCCGCGGCGGTGGCGGCGGCCTCGTGCTCCCAGATGCTCTGGATACTGGTGCCGACCACGATGCGCGAGGACGCCTCGATCAGCGGGGCGGCGTGCTGGGCGGCGGTGTTGCCGCCCAGCCACACGGCACCGAAGCCGAGCCGTTCCAACTCGGCGACGGCCTCGGCCCGTTCCCCGGCGCGGTCCGGGTCCCCGGAGCGCAGCTGCGCGCTCCAGACGCCGTACCGTCCGACCGATTCCTTCAGAGAAGCCGTCGCGTCGTTCATCGGTTGCGATCCCTCCGGTGGGCGCCGTGATCATCCTGCGTGCCTGACTGCCAACCACAGGTACCCACCGCTGATTCCCCGATCACACCGCCCGGGGCCAGTCGGGCTATTCGCCCAGGAAGCGCTCCAGGGCCTCCACCACGAGCCGGTGGTCCTCCACCTGCGGCAGCCCGGACACCGTCACCGAACCGACCACGCCGACGTCCGCGACGGTGACCGGGAAGGAGCCGCCGTGCGCCGCGTAGGTGTCGGCGTCCAGCCGCGAGGACTCCTCGAACGTCGTGCCCTTGGCCCGGAAACGGCAGCCCACCAGGTACGACGCGCAGCCGTACCGCTCCACCACCCGGCGCTTGCGGGCGATCCAGGCGTCGTTGTCGGGGGCCGAACCGGGCAGCGCCGCGTGGAAGAGCTGCTGGCCGGCGCGGTGGATGTCGATGGCGACCGGCGCCCGACGCTCCCGGGCCAGCTCCACCAGGAGGGAACCGAGCGCCCACGCGTCGTCGTTCGTGAACCGGCGGAAGACCAGGCGGCGTTCCTGCGCCTCCAGCTCCTCCACGGTCGGGGCGGCCGTGCCGGGGGAGTAACTCACAGGGTGACCACCATTCCGTCGCGGGCGGACCGGCGGGCCGCCTCCAGTACGTCCAGGGCGTCGGCCGCCTCCCGGGCACCGACCGGGTTCGGGCCGCCCTCCAGCAGGGCCTTCGCCACCGCCGCATAGTACGCGGGGTAGTCACCCGCCACGGTCGCCTCGACGCGTCCGCCGCCGGTCGGCGGGGACTCGCCCGAGCCCACGCGGCCCCACAGCGACGCGTCCTCCTCGCCCCAGCCCGGGCCGGGCCGCCTGCCCTCTCGCAGCGCCGCCTCCTGCGGGTCCAGGCCGTGCTTGACATACCCGGCCTTCGAACCGAGGACCCGGAAACGGGGGCCGAGCTGGGCGGCGGTGGAGGAGACGTAGAGGTGGGAGCGGACGCCGTTGGCGTGCGTGATCGCGACGAACGTGTCGTCGTCCGCCTCCGCGCCCGCGCGCCGGACGACCGACTCGGCGTACACCTGCGTGGCCGGGCCGAAGAGGACGAGCGCCTGGTCGACGACGTGACTCCCGAGGTCGTAGAGGAGACCTCCGATCTCTGCCGGGTCGCCGGACTCGCGCCAGCCGCCCTTCGGCTTCGGCCGCCAGCGTTCGAAGCGGGACTCGAAGCGCCACACGTCGCCCAGCGCGTCCTCGGCGAGCAGCTTGCGGAGGGTGAGGAAGTCGTTGTCCCAGCGGCGGTTCTGGAAGACGGAGAGCAGCAGGCCGCGCTCCTCGGCAAGCGCCGCCAGCTCCCGCGCCTCGGCCGCCGTGCCCGCGACCGGCTTGTCCACCACGACCGGCAGGCCGGCCCGCAGGGCCCTCGCCGCCAGCGGTACGTGCGTCTTGTTCGGGGACGCGATGACGATCAGGTCCAGGTCGGCGGCCCGGTCGAACAGGTCGTCGGGCGTGGCGACGGTCCGCACGTCCGGGAACTCGGCGCGGGCCTGCCGCTGCCGCTCCGGGTTCGAGGTGACCACCGTGTCCAGGGCCAGGCCCTCGGTGGCGGCGATCAGCGGAGCGTGGAAGACGGAGCCCGCGAGGCCGTAGCCGACGAGGCCGACGCGCAGCGGGCCGCCCGGAGCGTTACCAGGGGCGTTGCCGGGGGGAGTAGCAGTCATGCCCCTACTTTCGCAACGGTGTTGCCAAAGTGCAAGCGCCGGAGACAATGGGGGGTGTGAACAGGACGAACGGTGGAGGCGCGGGTACGGGCACAGGTATGGGTACGGGCGCGGGTATGGGTACGGGCACGGACCTCGGTGCGGGTGCGGGCGCCGTGAGGGGCGGCGGTATGCGCGGGGCGGTGGGGGGCGCCAACCTGCTCGCCCTGCGCAGCCACAACACCGCCCTGGTGCTCGACCTGCTGCGCACCGCCGGGGCCCGGGGCATCAGCCGGCTCGAACTCGCCGAGCGGACCGGGCTCACCCCGCAGGCGGTCAGCAAGATCACCGCCCGGCTCCGGGACGAGGGCCTCGCCGCCGAGGCCGGACGCCGCGCGTCCACGGGCGGCAAGCCGCGCACGGTACTGCGCCTGAAACCGGGGGCGGGCCACGCGGTCGGCGTCCACCTGGACCGGGACGAGCTGCGGGCGGTACTGGTCGATCTCGACGGTGCCGTGGTGGCGGAGCGACGCTCCCCGCTGGACCTCGGCGCGGGCGCGGAGGCCGTGGTGGAGGCGGTGGCGCGGACGGCCCGGGAACTGGTCGCCGGCACCCTGGCCCCGCCCGGGAGCGACCTCTCCGCCGCGCCCACCCTGCTCGGCCTCGGCGTCGCGCTGCCGGGGCCGCTCGACCACGTCCGGGGGGTGCTGCACCGGGTCACCGGATTCCCGGAGTGGGACGGGTTCCCGCTGCGGGACGCGCTGGCGGAGCGGCTCGGGGTGCCGGTCGTCGTCGACAAGGACACCAACGCGGCGGCACTCGGCCTCGCGGTCGGTCTCGCGGTCGGCGGCAAGGGCGGTGACACGGGCGGTGAGAGATGCGGCGAGCGGGGCGGTGCGGGTGGCCGTCACGGGGACGGTGCGGGTGGCCTTGACGGTGACGGCCAGGGCGGTCGCCCGGGTGGCGGCGCGGGCGGCGGCGCGGACAGCGGCGCGGGTGGCTCCTTCGCCTACCTGCACCTCGGTACGGGACTCGGCGCCGGCCTCGTCTTCGGCGGCGGCGTGCACCGGGGCGCCCGGACCGGCGCCGGGGAGTTCGGGCACCAGGTCGTCCAACTGGACGGGCCGCCCTGCACCTGCGGCGCCCGCGGCTGCATAGAGGCCCTGTGCCTCGATGCCGTCGCCCGCGGCGACCTCGCGGAGGCGGCCAGGGTGCTGGGCGCGGGCGCCGCGAACCTCGTCGGGCTGCTGGACATCGACCTGGTGCTGCTCGGCGGCCGTACCGTCGCCGCCGCCCCCGAGGCCTTCGTCCACGGAGTCGGCGCCGTCCTCGACGCGCGGGCCCGGCGCGAGGGCGGACGCGACGGCCCCGTACCGGTGCGGATCGCACCCGGAGGGACGCGCGGGGTCGCGGAGGGCGCCGCTCAGCTGCTGCTCGCGCCGCTGTTCGGGCGAGGAGACGCGTGACGGGGCCCGGCCGGCGTCCCGATGCCCGGCCGGGCCCCGTGCGGGCCTGCGCCGCCGGTCAGCGGCCCACCGCGCACGCGTCCCCGTTGAGCATGAACCGCGGCGGCGGTGAGGCGTCACCGGTGTGGTCGGTGAGGTAGCCCAGCGTGACGCTCGCGCCCGGCGCGATCACGGCGTTGTGCGGGGCGCTGCCCGCCCAGACCATGTTGCTCCTCTGCGTCAGCTCCGTGTTCCAGTCGGAGACGACCGTCTGCCCGAGGGGCAGCGGGAACTCGAGCGTCCAGCCGTTCACCGGGGCGTCGCCGGTGTGGGTGACGGTGAGGTCGACCGTCGAACCGGTGCCCCAGGCCGTCACCGTGCGGTCCACCCGGCAGGTGGGTTCCTCGCGCGTGAACGACACCCGGTGCAGGCCGCCGGGCAGGTCGTTCACGACGTAGAACTCCCCGTCCACCGTCGTGCCGATGTTCGTCACCTGGGTGGGCATCTCGCCGATCTCGGCCTGCTCGTAGCCGCCCCGGCCGTCGGGGCGCAGCGCCCAGACGGTGGACGAGCAGTAGTCGGTGGCGATGTAGGTGCCGCCCACCAGGCCGGCGTACCGCTCGCCCCGGTAGACGTGGCCGCCGATGACCGAGCAGCCGCCGGTGTAGGGGGAGTAGGTGAAGACCGGCTCCGTGTACTCCTCGCCGGGCGGGCAGTCCCCGTCGGTGAACTTCTCCAGCCCCTCGTAGCAGGACCAGCCGAGATTCAGACCGCCCTGCCCGGCGGGCAGGTGGTCGATCTCCTCCCAGTGGCCCTGGCCCACGTCGCCGATCCACAGGGAGCCGTCGGCGGCGTCGAAGGAGAACCGCCACGGGTTGCGCAGCCCGTACAGCCAGATCTCCTCACGGGCGCCGGGGGTGCCGACGAAGGGATTGTCGTCGGGGACGCAGTAGGCGAGCGGGCCGCAGGAGCGGCTCACGTCGATCCGCAGGATCTTGCCCAGCAGGGTGTCCAGCCGCTGCCCGGTGTCGAAGGGGTCGCCGGAGCCGCCGCCGTCGCCGATGCTCCAGTACAGGTTGCCGTCCGGGCCGAACGCCAGCTGCCCGCCGTTGTGGTTGCTGAACTCGGCGTGCTCCTGGGAGAGCAGGACCTCCAGGCGGGACTCGTCGAGCCGGTAGCGGGCGAGCGTGACCGCGCCGTCGGGCAGTGCCGTGTACGCCAGATACAGCACCCGGCTGTCGGCGAAGTCGGGCGGCAGGGCGAGGCCGAGCAGGCCGCGCTCGTTCCCGGACTCGTCCACGGACGGGGTGATGTCGACCAGCGGGGTCCCGGCCAGGCCGGTGTCCGGGTGGTAGACGCGGATGGTGCCCCGCTTCTCCGTGATGAACAGCCGGTCCGTGCCGTCGTCGGGGGCGGCGAGCGCGGTGGGCCGTCTCAGCCCGGAGGCGACCTGGGTGGTGGTGGCGCTGAGCGAGGGGAGGGGGACGGGGGACGACGCCTGTCCTGGCGCCTTCCCGGCCGCCTTCTCCGTTGTTGCTGCCGCGGGGGAGGGGATCAAGGTGATCAGCAGGAGAGCCGTGGTGAGAGCGGTCAGGACAAGCGGGAGACGGCGCCATAAGTGATGGGCATGTATATGACAAGCCAGAGCGTCCATGAGTCCTTTTCTCCGTGTACGGGGGTCGAGGGGCCGGGGTCTGGGAGCGCTCCCGCACTCAGGCTGCGGCTCATGAAGCGGAGCGGCAACGCGTGATTGCGCCACTTTCACGCCGCCTGGCGCAAACACTGCCGCTCGGCGCGCCGCGGTCGCCGATCGGGGGACGCCTGTCCTCCGTCCGGGCGTCATGGCCCGAATGGCGGTGCCCGAAGCCGTGTTCCACCGGCACGCTCATGTGTTTATGCGACTGTTCACGCCCGCGTCCCCCTCCCTGGTGGCGACAGCCGCCCTCCTCGCGGCCTCCGCGTCCGTCTGTCCCGCGTACGCGGACCCCCGGGCGCCGCTGCCCGCCTGTACGGCCCCGGACGACCACACCTTCCCCCTCACCACCCGCATCCACGGCGGCCCCGCCGGCTATGAGGCGGGCGGCGGCTACGGCACCTGGTACCTGGACCTCACCAACACCACGTCCCGCACCTGCGAGGGCATCCACCCGGTCGTCGTCCTCGTCGACGAACAGCGGGCGCTGGAACCGTCGCAGCCCCGCCTGGAGTTCTACGACGGTTCCCGCCCGCGCCCCGTCGGCTTCGAGACGACCGACCGGGACGAACTGATCGGCGCCTTCGGGGAAGGGGAGGCGGAGAGGGAGGGGGAGGGGGAGAGTGACGGGGGGTCGGAGGGAGACGGGGAGCGGGAGGACGGCTTCCCCGGCTTCACCGTCGGCCCGGGCAAGACCCTCACCGTCAAGGTCCGGCTCGCGCTCACCTCCGACGCCGCCCCGGGCGAGGTCACCGCCAACGCGGCCGTCGTCCAGCGCCGGGGCGGCGACGGCGAGTGGATCGGCCAGTCGAACGACTACCGCTTCCGCATCCGGGCGGGCGAGCCCACCGGCGACTCCACCGGCGACTCCACCAGTGACTCCCCCGACGGCGCGACCGACGGACCGGCCGACGAGTCGGGCACCGGACAGGGCACCGATCCCGCCGCCCCCGCCACCCCCTCCGCCATCCCGGACGCCCAGGACGGCACCGGCGTCCCGTTCGCCGACGAACTCGCCGGCACCGGACCGGGTCGGACGGGCGCGGCCCTGGGAGCCGCCGCCCTGCTCGTCGCCGCTGGCGGCGCGGCCGTCCTGCTGGCCCGCAGGCGCGGCTGACGCGTACGGCGCCCGGCTGACGCGTACGGCGCCCGGGCGACGGGTACCCATGAGTGCCGGACGCCGGGACGCCGGGACGCCGGGACACCCTGCGCCCCCGTCACCCCCGTCTGCGACCATCCCTGCGTGGACTACCCGAACGACCAGGCCCCGGGCGCCCCCGTCCGCTCCGGGATCCCGGAGCACGGCCGCGTGCCGAAGTACTACGCCGTCAAGGCGCGGATCGACCGTCTGGTCGCCGAACTGGGGGAGGGCAGCGCCATCCCCACCGAGCGGGACCTCTCCGAGCGGTACGAGGTCGCCCGGGAGACCGTCCGGCAGGCCCTGCGGGAACTCGTACTGGAGGGCAAGCTGCGCCGGCGGGGACGCGGCACCGTGGTCGCCGGCCCCAAGCTGGCGCAGCCGCTGTCCCTGGCCAGCTACACCGAGGGCGTCCGGCGCCAGGGCCGTACCCCCGGCCGCGCGCTCGTCACCCTCGACCGCTTCCCCTGCCCCGACGCGCTCGCCGCCGAGACCGGCCTCACGCGCGGGGAGCCCGTCTGGCACCTGGAGCGCGTACTGCTCGCGGACGACGAGCGGGTCGGCCTGGAGAGCACCTACGTCGCCGTGGCCCGCATCCCCGACCTGGACACCGCCTTCGACCCGGACTCCTCCTTCTACGCCCACCTCGCCGCCCAGGGCATCGCCTTCGGCGACGCCGACGAACGCATCGAGACGGTGCTCGCCACCCCGCGCGAGGCGCTGCTCATCGGCACCCCGCCGGCCCTCCCCATGCTGCTCATCCACCGCGTCTCGCGGGACACGGAAGGCCGCCCACTGGAACGCGTACGGACGCTGTACCGGGGCGACCGCTTCTCCTTCACGACCCACCTCCGCGGCTGAAAACCACCGCATCCCCTCACCCCAGACGCATAACGAAAAGATAACGGGTCTAGCCCAAACGTGATGACCAGTTCACGCTCTCGTCGTCGGCCGGATTCCTCCGGTTCCCCGGTGCCGAGGAGCGTGGCGGTCGTGAGAGTGATAGTCGTCGGAGCCGGCGTGGTGGGCACCATGCACGCCTGGCACGCAGTGAACCGCGGCCACGAGGTCGTACAGATCGAGCGCGAGACCGAGGCACGCGGCGCCTCACTGCGCAATTTCGGCCAGATCTGGGTCAGTGGCCGCGCGGGTGGAGAGGAGCTGGAGACCGCGCTGCGGGCGCGGGAGCTGTGGGAGGAGATCGGCGGCCGGATCCCGGCGCTGGGCTTCCGTCCGAACGGCTCCCTGACCCCGGTCCGCGGCGACCTGGAACGCGCGGTCGCCGAGGCGGCCGTCGCCCGCCCGGACGCCGCCGCCCGCGGCCACAAGCTCCTCACCCCCGGTGAGGCCCGGGCTCTGAACCCGGCCCTGCGCGGCGAGTTCGACGCCGCCCTGTACTGCGAGCGGGACGCGGCCGTCGAACCCCGCACCGCGCAGATCGCCCTGCGCGCCGAGCTGCGCAGGTCCCCGACGTACACGTTCCTGCCCGGCCGCGAGGTCCGCGAGGTCATCGGCGAGCGGGCCGTCCGCGACGACCACGGCGACACGCACACCGGCGACGTCGTCGTCCTGTGCACCGGCGCCTGGCTCGGCGGCCTCGTCCGCGAGCTCGCCGGACCCGGCCTGCCCGTGCGCCGGGTCCGCCTCCAGATGATGCAGACCGACCCCCTCGGCGAACCGCTGACCACCTCCGTCGCCGACGCCGACAGCTTCCGCTACTACCCCGCCTACGGCTCGCCCGCCCTGGACGAGCTGAACGCGCGTCAGCCGCAGCCGGCCACGGCCGCCGAGCACCGTATGCAGCTGCTGATGGTGCAGCGCGCCGACGGCGGCCTGACCATCGGCGACACCCACGAGTACGAGCACCCCTTCGCCTTCGACACCGTCGAGGACCCCTACGAGCACCTCACCGGCGTCGTCGAGTCCCTCCTCGGTCGCCCGCTGCCGAAGATCCGCCGCCGCTGGGCCGGGGTGTACGCGCAGTGCACCGACAAGAGCCGGGTCGTGCACCGGCAGCAGGTCCGCGACGGCGTCTGGCTGGTCACCGGGCCGGGCGGGCGCGGCATGACCTGCTCACCCGCGATAGCCGAGACCACCGCGAACGAACTGGGCTGGTGAACACCCCTATGACCACGACAGACATCCGCCTCGTCGTCCTCGACATGGCCGGCACCACCGTCGCCGACGGCGGCCTCGTCGAGCGCGCCTTCCTCGCCGCCGCCCGCGAACTGGGCGTCGAACCCGGCACCGACGACCACGCCGACAAGCTCGCCTACGTCCGCGCCACCATGGGCGAGTCCAAGATCTCCGTCTTCCGGCACCTGTTCGGCGACGAGGACCGCGCCCGGCAGGCCAACGCCGCCTTCGAGAAGGCGTACGGCGCACTCGTCGACGGCGGCCTGATCGCCCCGGTCCCCGGCGCCCGCGAGGCCGTCGAGGAGCTGGCCGCCGACGGTCGCACCGTCGTCCTCACCACCGGCTTCGCCCGCGTCACCCAGGACGCCATCCTCGCCGCCCTCGGCTGGCAGGACCTGGTGCCGCTCACCCTGTGCCCCGCCGACGCGGGCGGGCGCGGACGGCCGTACCCGGACATGGTGCTGGAGGCCTTCCTGCGCACGAAGGCCGCCGACGCCGTACGCCAGGTCGCCGTCGTCGGCGACACCTCGTACGACGTGCTCAGCGGCGTACGGGCCGGTGCGGGCCTGGTCGCCGGGGTACGCACCGGGGCGCACGGCGACGACGCGTTCCGCGAGGCGGGCGCCGGCCACGTCCTCGACTCCGTCGCCGACCTGCCCGCCCTCCTGAGGGGAGCCGGCTGATGGACAGCACCGCCGCCCCCGCCACCGCGACCCCCGCCGCCCCGGCCACCGCCACCCCCGCCACCGCCCGCAGGGGCACCAACGCCACCAACGCCACCAACGCCACCAACGCCCCCAACGCCACCACCGGCATCCGCTTCGACGCGGTGACCGTCGCCTACGGCGGCAACGTCGTCCTCGACGCCCTGGACCTCACCGTCGAACCCGGCGAGGTCATGGCGCTCCTCGGGCCGTCCGGATCCGGCAAGACCACCGCGCTGCGGGCGGTCGCCGGGTTCGTACGGCCCGTCTCCGGGCGGGTGTTCCTCGGCGACCGCGACGTCACCGGCCTGCCCCCGCACCGGCGCGGTATCGGCATGGTCGTCCAGCAGTACGCCCTGTTCCCGCACATGCGGGTGGAGGACAACGTCGCCTTCGGGCTCCGCGCCCGCAAGGCCGCCCGCGCCGGCCTACGGGAGCGGGTCGCCGAGGCCCTGGACATGACCGGCATGGGCGCCTACGCCCGCCGCTACCCCCGCGAGCTGTCCGGCGGCCAGCAGCAGCGCGTCGCCATCGCCCGCGCGCTCGCCATCCGGCCCGGTGTCCTGCTCCTCGACGAACCGCTGTCCGCGCTCGACGCCCAGCTCCGCTCCGGCATGCTCGCCGAACTGGCGCGGCTGCACCGCGAGCTGCCCGACGTGTCGATCCTCTACGTCACCCACGACCAGGTCGAGGCGCTGACCCTCGCCGACCGGATCGCCGTGATGGACAAGGCGCGCCTCCAGGCCTGCGGCACCCCGCGCGAGCTGTACCGGGAGCCCGCCAACGCGTTCACGGCGTCCTTCGTGGGCAACGCGAACCTGCTGCCGGTGACGGTGGGCGCGGGCGGAGTGACCTTCGCCGGCGCCGGGATCGAGGTCGACACGGCGGGTGTCGCGCGGGGCGCGTCGGCCACCCTGTGCGTACGCCCCCACCTCGTCGGACTCGGTGCGGACGACGGGCCCAACCGGCTCACCGGGACGGTGGGCGAGATCCAGTGGCGAGGCGCCACCCACCGCCTCTACGTCGACGTCGCCGGCCACCGTGTCATGGCCGACCTCCGTGAGCTGCGGGACCCGCCCGCGTACGGGGACGAGGTCACCCTGCACTTCGCCCCGGACGACGCGGTGCTGCTTCCGGCCGAGGTGGGCGGCCATGGCTAGTACGACGATCGGCGCCCCGGCCCCGAAGGAGCGGACCCGTGCCTCGGTCCCGGCCTGGGTCTGGGCCCTGCCCCCCGTCGCCCTCCTCGCCCTGTTCTTCCTCTACCCCCTCGCCCTCGTCGTCCAGCAGTCCTTCCAGCCCGACACCGGCGGCACCTCGCTCCAGCCCTACGCCGACGTCTTCGCCTCGGAGGCGTTCCGCGAGGCGCTGTGGACCACCGTGTGGCTGGCGGTGGCCGCCACCGCCGGGTGCCTGGTGCTCGGGTTCGTCCTCGCGCTGGTCATCGCGTTCGTGCCGTTCCCCGGGGCGAAGGCGGTGTCGCGGTTCATCGACGTCTTCCTTTCCTTCCCGTCCTTCCTGATCACGCTCGCCCTGCTGTTCGTCTACGGCACGGTCGGCATGGCCAACGGCGCGTGGACCGACGCCACGGGCGCCGCGGAGGGGCCGTTCCAGTTCCTGACCACGCCGTGGGGTGTGCTGCTCGCGGAGATCACGTACTTCACGCCGTTCGTGATGCGCCCGCTGCTCGCCGCCTTCTCCCAACTGGACACCGCCCAGCTGGAGGCCGCCGGTTCACTGGGCGCCCGCGCGCCGCGCATCATCCGGCAGATCATCCTGCCCGAGGCGCTGCCCGCCCTCGCGGCCGGCGGCAGCCTGGTCCTCGTCCTGTGCCTCAACGAGTTCGGCATCGTGCTCTTCACCGGCGCCAAGGGCGTCACGACCCTGCCGACACTCGTCTACGGCAAGGCGATCCTGGAGTCCGACTACCCGGGCGCCTGCGTGGTCGCCGTCGTCAACGTCCTGATCTCCGTGGGCCTCTACAGCCTCTACCGGGTGGTGAGCCGCCGTGCTGGTGCATAGCCGCGGGGCGAGGTGGGCCGTGTGGGCGGTCTTCCTCCTCCTCTTCCTGCCCCTGTTCGCCCTGCCCCTCCTGGTGGTCCTCGGCGCCTCCCTCGCCACCAACTGGTCGAGCGTCCTGCCCTCCGGCATGACGACCGCCAACTTCCAGGCGGCCACCCGCGGTGAGGCCCTCCAGGCGCTCACCACCAGCCTGGTCACCGCCGTCACCGCCAGCCTGCTCGCCCTCGCCACCGGCACCTGGGCCGCCCTCGCCGCGGCGGCGCTGAGGAAGCGGCACCGCAAGGTGCTCGACGCCCTGTTCGTGCTGCCCCTCGCCGTGCCCTCCGTCGTCGTCGGACTCGCCACCCTGGTCGCCTTCTCCCAGCCGCCGATGCTGCTCAACGGCACCCGCTGGATCGTGGTCATCGCCCACACGGTCCTGGTCACCGCCTTCGCCCACCAGTCCGTCTCCGCCGCGCTCACCCGCCTCGACCCCGCCTACGAGCAGGCCGCCGCGTCCCTCGGCGCCTCCCCGGCCTACGTCCTGTGGCGGGTGAGACTGCCGCTGCTGCTGCCGTCCCTGACCGCCGCCGCCGGACTCTGCTTCGCCCTGTCCATGGGCGAGCTGAGCGCCACGATGATGCTCTACCCGCCCGACTGGACCCCGCTGCCCGTCCTGATCTACGCGGCCACCGACCGGGGTGCCCTGTTCACCGGCTCGGCGATCGCCGTGGTCCTCATGGCGGCCACCGTGCTGGTCCTCCTCGCGGTCTCCCGGATCCGCACCAGAGCCTCGTACCGCTGACCCCCTTCCCCGCCCTCGCGCAAGGAGTCCACCTCGCCATGCCCAGGAACGCCGTCAAGCCGCTCGCCGCCCTCTGCGTCCTCGCCCTCCCGCTCACCGCCTGCGGCACCGGCACCGCCGCCTCCGACGAGAACGTCGTCACCGTCTACAGCGCCGACGGCCTCAAGGGCGAGAACGGCGACGGCTGGTACGACCGGGTCTTCGACGACTTCGAGAAGGAGACCGGCATCAAGGTCGAGTACGTCGAGGGCGGCTCCGGCGCGATGGTGCAGCGCGCCGCCCGCGAGAAGCGCAACCCGCAGGCCGACGTGCTCGTCACCCTCCCGCCCTTCATCCAGCAGGCCGACACCAAGGGCCTCCTCCAGAAGTACGCGCCCGAGGGAGCCGACCGGGTCGGCGGCGCCGACAAGGCCGCGAACGGCGCCTGGACCGCCGTCGTCAACAACTACTTCGGGTTCGTCCACAACACGAAGGAGCTGAAGCAGGCCCCCGCCACCTGGGAGGACCTGCTCGACGGGAAGTACGAGAACAAGCTCCAGTACTCCACCCCCGGCATCGCCGGCGACGGCACCGCCGTCCTCATCAAGGCCATGCACGACTTCGGCGGCGAGAAGCCCGCCATGGAGTACCTGAAGAAGCTCCAGGCCAACAACGTCGGCCCGTCCGCCTCCACCGGCAAACTCGCGCCCAAGGTCGACAAGGGCGAACTCCTCGTCGCCAACGGGGACGTCCAGATGAACTACGCCCAGTCCAAGTCCCTGCCCAACCTCGGCATCTGGTTCCCCGCCCGCGAGGGCGGCGAGCCCACCACCTTCGCCCTGCCCTACGCGGCCGGCCTCGTCACCGACGCCCCGCACACCGAGAACGGGAAGAAGCTCCTCGACCACATGCTGAGCCAGAAGGCACAGCAGCAGGTCAGCGAGATCGGCGGCGGCTTCCCGGCCCGCCAGGACGTCAAGGCCACCGACGCCAACGCCATCGCGCTCACCAGGCTGATGGACGGCGTCGAGGTCTTCGAGCCCGACTGGGACGACATCGAGAAGAACCTCACGTCGTACGTCGACGCCTGGAAGGAGGCGACCGGCAGCTGACCCGGGAACGGGCCGGGGAACGGGCCCGGGAACGGACCGGGGAACGGGCCGTTCCCCATGATCGGGCCGCCGTTTAGGCTGGGGCGCACGCAGGACCGCTCAGGCAGGAGATCCCGCACATGGCAGAACGCAGGCCCATCGAGTCGTGGCTCACCGACATGGACGGTGTCCTCATCCACGAGGGCGTGCCGATCCCCGGCGCCGACGCCTTCATCAAGAGGCTCCGCGAGTCCGGCAAGCCCTTCCTGGTCCTCACCAACAACTCGATCTACACCCCGCGCGACCTGCACGCCCGGCTGCGCCGCATGGGGCTGGAGGTGCCGATCGAGTCCATCTGGACCTCGGCGCTGGCCACCGCCAAGTTCCTGGACGACCAGCGGCCCGGCGGCTCGGCGTACGTCATCGGCGAGGCGGGCCTGACCACCGCCCTGCACGACATCGGCTACATCCTCACCGACCACGACCCCGACTACGTGGTCCTCGGTGAGACCCGTACGTACTCCTTCGAGGCCATGACGAAGGCGGTACGGCTGATCAACGCCGGCGCCCGGTTCATCTGCACCAACCCCGACGAGACCGGCCCCTCCACCGAGGGCCCGCTCCCGGCGACCGGCGCGGTGGCCGCGCTGATCACCAAGGCGACCGGCAAGCAGCCGTACTTCGCCGGCAAGCCCAACCCGCTGATGATGCGCACCGGGCTCAACGCGATCGGCGCCCACTCCGAGACCAGCGCGATGATCGGCGACCGCATGGACACCGACGTGCTGGCCGGCATGGAGGCCGGGATGCAGACCTTCCTGGTGCTGACCGGCCTGACCCGGCCCGAGCAGGTCGAGAACTTCCCGTACCGCCCGTCCAAGGTGGTCGACTCGATCGCGGACCTCGTCGAACGGGTCTGAAACCCGCGTGAACACCTGAACACCTGAACTCGTGAACTCGTGAACTCGTGAACTCGCGTGGATCCATGTGAACGGACGACCCAGGTAAACCCGCAGCCCCTCGGTACAACCCGTTCGGAGCAACCGGGCCCCCGTGCAGGATGCGGGGGCCCGTCCCGCGGGGGAGTCTCCAGGTGACTGGAGGTGCACGATGGGCTCACTGAAAGCCACTCTCCGTGCCGTGGCCGCCCTGACCGCGGTGCTCGCACCGATCGCACCCCTCGCGACGACCGCGTACGCGACGGGCGGGGGAGGCGTCTCGGTGTCACCGTCCACACCCGCGCCCGGCAGCGACGTCAAGCTCCGCGTGGCGGGCTGCGCCGAGGAGACGGCCGTCGCCGTGTCGGCGGCGTTCGTCTCGGACGCACCGCTCACCCCGTCCGCGCAGGACGGCGTCCTCGTCGGGGCGAGCAGCATCCGCTCCACCACGGCGGCGGGCGCGTACAGCGTGCGCGTCGAGTGCGGCAACGACGCGCACGAGGCGCGCGAGGGCACCGTCACCGTCGTCGGACAGCCGCGCCAGGCCGCCCCCGCCTCGCCCGTCGCGCCCGTCGACGCGGGCGGCGGCGGCACCGCGCGCCTGGCCGCCGACGCCCGCGACGAGGCCCGCCCCGATCCCCCCGGCACGGCGCACACCGTGACCGGCCTGGTCCTCGCGGGAATCGCCGCCGTCGCCGTCGCGCTGCGCGGTGTCCGCAGCCGGAGCCGCGGGACGGACTGACCGACCATGCCCGAACCGGACCAGCAGGACCAGCAGGACCAGCAGGACCAGCAGGACCAGCGGACCTGGCAGGACCATCAGGACGCCACCGGCTCCGGCCGCCTGGTGACCGGCATCGCCTGGGTGGTGCTGCTCCTCGGGCTGTGGCTGTGGGGCCGCGAGGCCACCGACGTGCGCGAGGAGGTGTCCCGGCCGGCCACCGGCGACATGGCGGCGGCCGGCCGGCCCCCCGACGTCCCGCTGCCGCCCGCCCACGCGCCCCTCGGCGACGCCCCGCCGCAGCGGCTCGACATCCCCGCACTCGGTGTCCGGGCCCCGGTCGTGGCCCGCGGCCTCGACGCCGAGGGCGCGATCGAACCACCGCCCTTCGACCGGCCCGGCTCCGTCGGCTGGTACGCGGCCGGCGTGACGCCGGGCGCGGCCGGCACCGCGCTGATGGTGGGACACGTCGACACCGAGACCCGGCCCGCCGTCTTCCACGAGGTCAGCACCCTGGAACCCGGCGAGACGATCCGGGTGGTCCGCGCAGGTGCCGCCGGGGTCGCCGAGTTCACCGTCGACGACGTCCAGGTCCTCCCCCGCGACGGCTTCGACGCACAGCAGGCCTACGGCGCGCACCGCACGGGACGCGCCGAACTCCGCCTGATCACCTGCGGCGGCACCTTCGACCGCGCCACCGGCAGCTACACGGCCAACGTCGTCGTCTCGGCGTACCTCACGGGCACCGGACCTCAATGACTCCCGGAGGTGTCCGGGGCCTCCCCGGACCTCCGGGACCTCCGGATCCTCCAAGCCCTCCGGGACCTCCAAGCCCTCCGGGACCTCGGAAACCTCCGCAACCCCCGGGCCGGTGCCCGGGACCCTCGTGGGTGCCACAGGCGTATGTCAGGATTGACTCTCGGAACAGTGCACCCAGGGGGGTTGGATGTACGGCAGCAGGGGGGCCGGAACCTTGTCCACGAGGCGAGCGTCCGCAGTGGTGCTGGGGGCGGCACTGCTGCTCGCGGGCTGCTCCTCGTCCTCGGGCGGCGAGGACGAGAAGAAGGACAAGGGCGCGGGCGCCGGGATAACGCAGCAGCCGAAGGACGCCGACCCCTTCTGGGTCAACCCCGACGGCAACGCGGCCCGGCAGCTGGCGGCCCTGGAGAAGTCCGACAAGAAGGAGCAGGCCGAGCAGATCCGCAAGATCGCCCAGCAGCCGACCGGCGAGTGGATCAGCCCGGAGGACCCCGAGGAGCAGGCCCGCGGTTTCACCGAGGCCGCCGACGCGGCCGGGCGCACCGCGCTGCTCGTCCTCTACAACATCCCGCACCGCGACTGCGGCCAGTACTCGGGCGGCGGCGCCGCCGACGGCAACGCCTACCGCGCCTTCATCGACGGCGTGGCCAAGGGCATCGGCGACCGCTCCGCCACGGTCATCCTGGAACCGGACGCGGTGCTCCACCTGGTGGACGGCTGCACCCCGGATCAGTTCCACGAGGAGCGCTACGACCTCCTCAAGGGCGCCATCGCCAAGCTCTCCGCGCTGCCGAACACCAAGGTCTACCTGGACGCGGGCAACGCCGGCTGGGGCAGTCCCGACCAGATCTTCGAGCCGCTGAAGTGGGCGGGCATCGACCAGGCCGACGGCTTCTCGGTCAACGTCTCGAACTTCTACACCACCGAGGACTCCATCGCCTACGGCAAGCAGCTCTCCGCCAAGGTCGGCGGCAAGCACTTCGTCATCGACACCAGCCGCAACGGCAACGGCCCCTACACGGAGGGCGACCCGGGCGAACGCTGGTGCAACCCGCCCGGCCGCGCCCTCGGTGAGACCCCGACGACGAAGACGGCCGACCCCCTCGTGGACGCCTACCTGTGGGTCAAGCGCCCGGGGGAGTCGGACGGCGAGTGCAAGGGCGGACCGAAGGCGGGCGAGTGGTGGCAGGAGTACGCCCAGAAGCTGGCCGAGGCCTCCGAGTGACGGCGGGAGCCCCGCGCCCGAGGGGCGCGGGGCTCCGGCCTGTGCGGCGGCGCCGCGTGCGCGCGGCCGGCCACGGCTGAGCAGCGGACGGGACGACGGCCGGCCCGCGCGGCGCTACGGCACGCGCACCCACTGCGCCTTGGAAGGCGTTCCTTCCCCGTCGGTGACGAACATCATGTACCACCCCGACTGGACGAGGTTCTTGTTCTCCGGCACCGTCACCGTCAGCTTGTCCCCGTCCGCCTTGAAGTCCAGCGCGATCGACCGCTGGTCGACGTCCGTGACGTGCGTCGACGCACTCGGCCGGATCAGCCGCACCTTCTTGACCGACTTCGCCGCCCGCGAGGTGAACGTGCCCGACTCACCGCGCTCGATGGTCTGCGGCCCGCCCGACAGGTCCGGCCGCGAGTCCCGGTACAGGTACGGCGGCGTGTAGATCTCGATGCGCTGCTCGAACTTGCCCGGCTTGGTGTTGGCCTTGTCGGCGTAGAGCGAGTCGGACCCGAAGAACATCAGGCGTCCGTCGGGCAGCAGGATCGAACCCGAGTGGTAGTTGCGGCCCACCAGCGGGTCGGCGACCTGCTCGAACTCGTTGGTGTCCGGGTGGTACAGCCGGGCCTCCAGGATGTTGGAGTCGCCGCGGCCCCGGTAGTCCTCCGAGCCGCCCGAGACCAGCACGCTGTCGTCCGGCAGGACCGAGGCCTGCGGGTAGCGGGTGCCCTTGTCCATCGACGGCCCGTCCACGAACTTCGGGTCGTCCGCCTTCAGGTCGACGATCCGGGTCTTCTCGCTGGACTTCTTGGACTCGCCGACCCCGCCGCCGCCGATCACCATGTACTTCTCGTCCTGCGCCGGCGGCAGCAGCACCGTGTTGGCGGTCTCCAGCATGTCGGGGTCGCTCATGCCGGGGACCTTGGTGAACTCGTAGGTGTCCAGGTCCCACACGCCCGGGTCGCGGCCCACGTCGGCGGGGCCGTAGCCGGCGTTCGCACCCGAGTAGAAGATCTTGCCGTTCTGCATCAGGAACAGCGCCGGGTACGTCGGGAACTGGCGGACCTTGCCGGTGTACTCCCACGTCTTGGTCTCCGGGTCGTAGACCTCGTTCTTGCCCGGCACGATCTGGCCGATCTCGTCGAGGCCGGAGACGCTGAGGATCCTGCCGTCGCTCAGGGTGGTGAGCGTCGGGTACCAGCGGGCCTCCTTCATCGGGTCGACCTTGATGTACTTCTCGGCGATCGGGTCGAACTCGAAGGCGTCCCGGATGCCCTGGAAGTCCTTCTTGTCGAGCGCGAGCTTCTCCGCGATGCCGTACGTGTTGCGCGCGTCGTCACCCGACAGGCCCGCGATGGTGTAGTTGTCCTGCGTGCCCGTCTCGTACTTGGCGCCGCTCTTCTCCGCCTCGACGTAGATCCGGCCGAACCCCGGGTCGTTGCGCAGGAACCTGCCGGTCTCCGGGTCGAAGACCTTCTTGGCCCGCGGCACCAGCACCGGGTCCTTGGAGACGAACGTCTTGCCGTTCTCCTTGCCGGTGAACTTGGTGCCCGCAGGCAGGGTGATCGGCTTGTCCGGGTTCTCGTTGTGGACGATCATCAGGCCGCCGGCCTTGGTGACGTCGCCCTTGAGCTTCTCGTACCGCTTGGTGCCGCCCGCGATCAGCAGGTTGCCGTTGGCGAGCTGGGTGTGGCCGGTGCAGAACAGGTCGGTCGGCGTCGGCACCTTCTTGATGCTGCCCTTGACCGGGTCCCAGATCCGGGTGTCGTACTGCTTCGCGTCGAAGTTGTCCTGGTTGTTGCCCGACCCGGCGACGAGCAGCACCTTGCCGGTGCGCAGCAGCGCCGCGTGGATGGTGTTCTGCCGGTACTCCTCGGGAAACTCGATGATCTCCCACTTGCCGTTGGCGGCCTTGTACTCCGGCTGATTGATCTTGTACTGGTGGTATTTCTCGGTTCCGAAGCGGTAGAGCCACGGCCCGTTCATCCCGGCCAGCGCGACTACCACCGCCGTGCCTATCGCGAAGCGACGGGCCCGGCGGCGGCCGGCACGGTCCTTCATTCCTTACGTCCCCCAAGTCCACCAAGGGCGATCTGCATGGTCTGGTCGCTGCCTCCGTCGGCGGAGGCAGCCCAGCTGGGCTTCTGCTGCGGCGCGTGCGGCGCATGCGGCGCGTGGGCCTGCGGCGCGTCCGCGGGTGCCGACTGCTGCGACGGGACCCGCGGCTCGGGCTCCGCCGCCGCGGCCGGCGGTTGCTTCTTCGCCTTCCGCAGTTCGTGGCGCCAGGCGAACATCGGCGACGCGGTGATCAGCAGCGCGAACGTCGCCCAGATGATCATCGCGGGGTGCGCGTGCCCGTAGACGTAGCCCGCGGTGATCGAGCCGGCGAAGATCACGATGAAGTACCAGTGGTACCGGAAGGTCCCGAACCACGTGTCGGGGCTGGCCGAGTCGCCCTTGGGCGTCACCACGAACTTGCTCTTGCGGCGCAGCACGGAGTCGATGAGCGCCTTCGCGTAGAGCGGCGCCGACAGCGCGGACATCACCATGCCGGCCACACCGCCGGAGCCCTCCGGCTCGTGCGGCGAGACGTTGTGGCGGCGGTTCCAGACGTACAGGCCGATCTGGAGCGCGGAGGCGTTGCCGTAGAGCATCAGCCAGACGGCCGGGTCGATGTTGACGCCCGAGGCACCCAGACCCAGGAACAGGCAGCAGCTCAGCGCCGCCAGGATCCAGTTCAGGGCCGACATCGGGTAGAAGATGATCATCATCGTGTAGTTGAAGAGCTTGCTCGGCGGGAGCGAGTACCAGCCCTTCCAGTACTGCTTGAGGATCGTCTCGTACGTCCCTCGCGACCAGCGCATCTGCTGGGTGAAGAAGTCCGTCCAGGCGTTCGGGCCCTCACCGACGGCGAGCACGTCCGGGGTGTAGACCGAGCGCCACTTGCGGCCCGTGACCGGGTTCTTGTGGCGGTGGATCTCGAAGCCGGTCGCCATGTCCTCGGTGATCGAGTCGTACAGGCCGCCGATCTGCTTCAGCGCCTTGATGCGCACCGCGTTCGAGGTGCCCACGAACATGGGGGAGCCGTAGCGGTTGCCGGCGCGCTGGATCAGCGCGTGGAAGAGGAACTGCTGCGACTCGGCGGCCTTGGTGATCGGGTTGTCGTAGTTGCCGTAGACCTGCGGGCCGATGACGAAGCCGACGTCCGGGTCGCGGAAGAAGCCGAGCATCCGCTCCAGGTAGTTGGGCAGCGGCACGTGGTCGGTGTCGACCGAGGCGAAGAAGTCGTAGTCGTCGCCGTGCGCGTCGAGCCAGGCGTTGTAGTTGCCGTGCTTGGTCTTGGCGCGGTGCGGGCCCTTGGGCATGTTCCACTTCGCGACGCCCTTGCGGGAGAAGTGGTGGACGCCGAGGCGCTCGCAGACCGCCTTCACCTCGGGGTCGTCGCCCTCGTCGAGGAGCCAGACGTGCATCAGACCGCGGTGGCGGATCTTCACGGCCGCCTCCAGGGTCTTCGTCACCATCTCCAGCGGCTCCTTGCCGGGCACGAAGGAGGTGAGGAAGGCGACCCGGGTGCCGGTCTCCGGCACCACCGGGATCGGGTCCCGGGCGACCAGGGTGGCGTGCGCGTTCGACAGCACGTTCAGGCAGCGGAACAGCTCGATCAGGCCGATCGAGACGAGCATCACGATGTCGAGCGTGGGAAGCCAGTCGAACGCCGGGTAGTCGCGCTCGGTCCAGTGCGTGGGCTGCAGCAGCCAGACCAGCAGCACCACGGACAGCAGCGGGGCGGCGGCCAGCATCAGCGCGACCCGGATGCGGTGCGGCTCCTGCGAGATCAGCGACCGGTACTGCACCTTGTACGGCTTGTGCGGGTCGGGCTGGGTGAGGGGGCCCGCGAGCCGGCTGTAGTGCTCGTAGTCGTACCTCGGCAGAGTCTTCTTGATCCGGCGGAACGAGCCGGTGTTCCAGGTCCGATGCGCGGGCACCCGGAGCTGCGTGGTCTGGGACGGGTCGTGGTCCTGCCCGGCGCCCGTCGGCGTCGACGTCATGAGTCATCCCCCCACACGCATCACGCGTGTTTCGTCGCTTCCATCGCCCGCTCCGGTCCCCCTCGACCTTCACGGACGTAACTGTGGTGGGTTGCTGTCACCACGGCATCCACACCTTATATAGACATGGAACAGCGACCCCCGGTTGCATGATGCCCCCCTCGGCATCCCCACGGCACCCGGCCCCCCAACCGGACCAGGGTTCTACGCTGTTGTCATGATCGCAAGATGCACGGGGCCGGATACACCGAAGGCCCCTCGTGTGCTACGAGGGGCCTTCGGTCGTCGGTGCGCCGCCAGGGACTCGAACCCCGGACCCGCTGATTAAGAGTCAGCTGCTCTAACCAACTGAGCTAGCGGCGCCTGCTGACCTGCACAACTCTACCGGACGCCGGCAGGTGCTCCGGACCGCTCCCGGGCGCCCCGCGAGCCCCCGGGGTGGCGCCCCGCGGCCGTGTACATCATTCGGACCGTCAACATGCGCGTGAACAAGACAGTTGAGAAACTGACCGGCATGTACACAAGTGCACCACTGCGGACATGTTCGCCGGGAGTGTGAGGGGAATCGCATGGATGCTCCCGTATTCGAGGAGATCGAGCCCGCGAGCGACTGCGACTGCCCCGGCTGCCGCCACTGGCGCCGCGTCCTGCCGCATTCCCCGGACGGCCGCGCCCCCGCCCACCCGGCGGCCCGCCGCGCGCTGATCGTGGCCGCCGCCACCGCCGCCACCGCGGCTTCGGCTCTTGGCGCCGGCCAGGCGGCGGCAGCCCCGGCCGCCGCCCACGCACCCCACCGGCCGGGCGTTTCGGCAGGTGACGAGCCTGACACCCCCCAGGGGGTCAGGGCCCCGCTGTACGGGCCGCCCGGCCGTCCGGCGGCGCCCCCGGCCGGTGCGGAACTGGCCGCGATCACCCGTACGGAGATCATCGCCCGGGCGCAGACCTGGGTCACCGCGAAGGTGCCGTACAGCACGTCCGCCTACTGGTCCGACGGCTACCGGCAGGACTGTTCGGGTTATGTGTCGATGGCCTGGAAGCTGCCCACGAACGAATGGACGGGCAGCCTCGGCACGTTCGCCGACCGCATCACGAAGGCGGACCTGCTGCCCGGCGACATCCTGCTGTTCCACAACGCGGCCGACCCCCAGAACGGCTCCCACGTGGTGGTCTTCGGCGGCTGGACGGACGACGCGCACACCACCTACACGGCCTACGAGCAGACCCCGCCGCACACCCGCAAGCAGTCCACGCCCTACGCCTACTGGAGCAACTCCGCCACGTACCTGCCCTACCGCTACAAGGGCCTCACCGGCGGCACGGCGGGCACCGCCGTGGCGGCGGGCGGGGCGCCTGCCGCCACGGCCCCCGCCTCACCGGCCGCCACGGCCCCCGCCTCGCACGGAGTGGCCGGATACCCCGGCCGGGCGATGTTCCGGCCGGGCGCCGACAACCCGTACGTCACCCGGCTCGGCAGGCGGCTGGTGGAGCGGGGCTTCGGCACGTACTACACGAGCGGACCGGGTCCGCGCTGGGGCGAGGCGGACCGGCGTGGTGTCGAGGCCTTCCAGCGTGCCCAGGGCTGGCGCGGCGGCGCGGCGGACGGCTACCCGGGCCCCGAGACCTGGCGGCGGCTCTTCTCCTGACCGTCCGCTCCCGCGGTGCCCCCCGTTTCCCCCCGTTTCCCCCCGTTCGTGACGCATCTGGCGCGGAGGCTGGAGCACGCATGAGTACGACCTCTCCCACGAACCCGGAGACCAGGCCGCCGGCCGCTCCCGAGCCCGAAGGGGCGGCGGGGGCCGGCCACCGGTCCGTCCGGCTCATCCACAACGAGGCCACCACCGAGATCCCCGTCCACCTGCTGTTCCGCGACGACCCCGATCCGGCACCGGCAGCGGCGCCGGCACCGTCGCGGTCCGCGGTCACTGGCGGGCGGGCGGGGGCGGGGGAGCCGCCCCGCGGGCGGCGCCCCGTCGCCGCGCGCGCCCGCCCGGTGCCGGGCGTCGACCCGGAGCTGGCGGAGCGTCCGGCCCGGGTGCTGCCCGGCGCGGCGGGCGTGGTCGCCGGCGCCTGCGGAGTGGCGGGCTGCGCGGTCACCTCCTGGTGGGCCGGGGCCGTACCGCCCCTCGCGGCCGAGGCGCTGGGGCTGGGGGCGCACACGGGGTCCGGGCTCGGGCCCGCGCAGTGGGCGGCGTACGCGGCCGCCGGGGCGCTGGGGCTGTTCGGGTTCGGCGGGCTGGCCCGGGGCCGGACCGGCCGGGCCTGGGTGCTCGGCCTCTTCGGCCGCTACCGGGGGACCGTCCGGCGCACCGGTCTGATGTGGGTCAACCCGCTGCTGCTGCGCCGCCGGGTCGACGTGCGGCTGCGGCACTGGCGGAGCGAGCCGATGCCCGCGGCCGACGGCAACGGGGTGGCGCTCCGGGCGGTGACGCTGGTGGTGTGGCGGGTGCGGGACACCGTGAAGGCCACGCTGGGTGTCGAGGACCACGAGGCCTACCTGCGCGAGTGCGTGGAGGCGGCGCTGGCCCGGGTCCCGGTGGAGCCGCTGGGCACGGTCCGCAGCTCTGCGGACGTGGCCGGGGAGACGCTGACCCGGCTGGTGGCGGCGGACACGGCGCCGGTCGGCCTGGAGGTGTTCTCGGTGCGGCCGGTCCGGGTGGAGTACGACCCCGAGGTCGCCGCCGCGATGCACCAGCGCCGGATCGCCGCGCTGGACGCGGCCCAGCGGGTGAGCGTGCTCACGTCGGTCGTGGACTCGGTGGAGGACACGGTGACCCGGCTGACCATGCGCGGGCTGGTGGAACTCGACGACTACGAGCGCAAGGTCCTGGTGAAGGACCTGACGGTGGCGTTCTGCGCGGGGCGGGGGGATGCGGGGCCCTGAACGATTCGAGTTCAGCTATTGGTATGGACATGTTCAATCCGCGGCAATAATCTGGGACTTGGTCTAGACCTGCACGGCTCACTGAACCTCCCCCACGTCACAGGAGCAGCAGTATGCGCACAAGGACCACGTTGTACGCCGCCGCGGTGGCCATGGCGACCACCGGAGCCCTCGTGCTCTCGTCCGGCGGCGCCAGCGGCCACGGATACACCGACCTGCCGGTCAGCCGGCAGAAGGTCTGCCAGAACGGCACCGTCAGCGGCTGCGGCGACATCCGGTGGGAGCCGCACAGCGTCGAGGGCCCCAAGGGCTTCCCGGCGGGCGGGCCGGCCGACGGGCGGATATGTTCCGCGAACAACACCCGGTTCGCCCAGCTCGACAGCCCGAGGACGCCGAACGGCCAGGCGTGGCCGACCACCAGGGTGAACGGCGGGCAGAGCTACACCTTCCGCTGGCAGTTCACCGCCCGGCACGCCACGACCGACTTCAGGTACTACGTCACCAAGCCGGGCTGGAACCAGAACCACAACCTGTCCCGGTCCGACCTCAACCTCACGCCGTTCTTCACGGTGCCCTACGGCGGCAAGCAGCCGCCGGCCACGCTCTCCCACAGCGGGACGCTGCCGTCCGGGCTGAGCGGGCGCCACGTCATCGTCGCGGTGTGGACGGTCGCCGACACGGCCAACGCGTTCTACGCGTGCTCGGACGTGACCTTCTGAGACGAGCGGACGTGGCCTTCCGGAACGAGCGGACGTGACCTTCCGGAACAAGCGGAGGGCCCCTCGCCTGGGCGAGGGGCCCTCCTTCTGTGCGCCGCCAGGGACTCGAACCCCGGACCCGCTGATTAAGAGTCAGCTGCTCTAACCAACTGAGCTAGCGGCGCATGACTCCCGCCGTCCGCTTCCCGCGGCCGGCGACGACGAAAATACTACCCGGTCCTCAGGGGTGCTTCTGACCACCGCCGGGAGCCGGCGGTGGTCGTCGTCGGAGGGCGGGCCGGCCCCGACGGGGCGGCCCGGTCACGGCGGCCGCTAGAGCGCCAGTGACAGCAGCACCGGTGCCGCGTTCCGGTTCAGCTCGTCCGCGGCCCGGCGCAGCCGGTGGGCGTGCGCGACCGGGAGGGACAGGGCCAGGCAGCCCACGGCGGAACCGGCCGTGATGGGGACGGCCGCGCAGACCGTGCCCACCGCGTACTCCTGGAGGTCGAGGACCGGCACGGTGGGCGGCTGGGACTCCAGCCGGGACAGCAGCAGCTTGTCGCTGGTGATGGTGCGCGAGGTGAGGCGGGCCATCCGGTGCCGGGCGAGGTGGTCGCGTCGGCCCGCGTGGTCCAGCTGGGTCAGCAGGCTCTTGCCGACCGCGGTGGCGTGCGCCGAGACGCGGAAGTCCACCCACTCGTTGACCTTGGGCGTGGCCGGGCTGTCGGCGTACTGGGTGACGCTGACCTCGCCGTCGACGTACCGGCTGATGTAGACGGCGGCGCCCACCGAGTCGCGCAGCCGGTCCAGGGTGTGCTGGAGCTTGTCGCGCAGCGCCTCCTCGCGGCCGTGGGCCGAACTCAGGCGGGCCAGGGTCTCGCCGGCGGTGTACACGCCGTCGGCGGTCTGCTCGACGTAGCCCTCGCGGCACAGCATGCCCAGGAGCGTGGTCAGGCGCTCCCGGTCGAGGCCGGTCTGCCGGGCGACGTCGGTGTCGGTGATTCCGGTGGTCTGCCGCGCCACTGTCTCCAGGACGCGCAGGGCGTTCTGGGCCGAGTGGTGCGGCGCGGTCGGCTTGTACTGCAGCGCCACGGTGGTCTCCCCCTGCGCTTGGCTGGTAGGCCCCTGTCCCTGTCCCTGCCTGTGCCCCCGATCCGGACAGCGGATCCCCTTCACGATAGCGGCCAACGGGCCGGACGGGAGGGGATGTTGGCGAGATTCCAGGGCCCTCAACTGCGGCGCTGATCCGCTGGCATATGCCAGCGGCCTGCCCCAACGCGCCGACCTCGGGCGTTGGGGCGGCGACGCCGCACGGGGAGAGGGGCGCGCGGGGTCAGAGCACCGCGCCGAGGAACTCCCGGGTCCGGTCGTGTTCCGGCTCGGTGAAGATCTTCTCCGGCGGACCGGTCTCGATGACCCGCCCCGAGTCGAACATCAGGACCTGGTCCGAGATGTCCCGGGCGAAGTTCATCTCGTGGGTCACGCAGAGCATGGTGATGTCCGTGCTGCGGGCGATGTCCCGCAGCAGGTCGAGGACGCCCGCGACCAGCTCCGGGTCGAGCGCGGAGGTCACCTCGTCGAGGAGCAGCACCTTCGGCCGCATCGCCAGCGCCCGGGCGATCGCCACGCGCTGCTGCTGCCCGCCGGAGAGCTGGGCCGGCCGGGCGTCGCACTTGTCGGCCAGGCCCACCATGTCGAGCAGGCCCTTGGCCCGCTCCACCGCCTCGTCCCTGGACATGCCGAGCACGGTGACCGGCGCCTCGGTGATGTTGCGCAGGACGCTCATGTTCGGGAACAGGTTGAACTGCTGGAACACCATCCCGATCTGCTTGCGGACCTCGCGCCGCTCCTTCTCGGTCGCCGGGAACAGCTTCTGCCCGTCCACGGTGATCGTGCCCTCGTCGGGCTTGAGCAGCGTCATCAGCAGCCGCAGGATCGTCGTCTTGCCCGACCCGGACGGGCCGATCAGGGTGACGTGCTTGCCGGCGTCGACGGAGAAGTCGAGGTGGTCCAGGACGGTGTTCTCACCGAACCGCTTGGTGACCTGCTCCAGGCGTATCAGCTCGCCGGAGCCGCGCTCGGGGCTCTTCTCGGGATGGGGGAGAGTGTCAGTGGGCAAGGCGTCGCTCCAGGGCTCGCAGGGCAAGGGAGGCCAGGTAGGAGATGACGATGAAGGCCACGCCGATCACCGTCAGGGGTTCGGTGAACTGGAAGTTCTGCTGCGAGAACAGCCGTGCCTCGCCGAGCATCTCCAGCACCGTGATCGCCATCAGCAGCGGCGTGTCCTTCAGCATGGAGATCACGTAGTTGCCGAGGGCGGGGATCACACGGCGGATCGCCTGCGGCAGGATCACGGCCGTCCACGTCCGCTTCAGCGGCAGGTTCAGCGCCGTCGCGGCCTCCCACTGGCCGACCGGCACCGCCTCGATGCCGGCCCGGTAGACCTGCATCGTGTACGTCGAGTAGTGCAGGCCGATGGCGAGCACACCGGTGGTGAGCGCGGAGGCGGTCACTCCCCACTCGGGCAGCACGTAGAAGAGGAAGAACAGCTGCACCAGCAGCGGGGTGTTCCGGACGAACTCGGTGACCACGCCGACGGGCCAGGTCACCCAGCGGGAGGGCACCCGCATCAGCAGCGCCCACACCAGTCCGAGGACGAAGGAGACCAGCGATCCCAGGACCAGGATCTGCAGGGTGACCAGCAGTCCGTCCCAGAAGTGCGGCATGAAGTCGGAGACCGCGCTCCAGTCCCAGTTCATCGGACACCCCCGATCCCGGCGGCCGGCTCAGGAGCGGCGGCCTCGCGCTTCGGTGCCGTCTTCCCGACGCCCGCCTTCAGCTTCTTCTCCAGACCGCGCATCACCCGGGTGAGCAGGAACGCGATCACGAAGTAGATCAGCAGGATGTACGTGTAGATCTCCGCGCTCTCCTGCAGCGCGAGGCGCACCAGGTTGCCGCTGAACGCCAGATCGCCCATACCCATGATCGACACCAGCGCGGTGCCCTTGAGCAGCTCGATCAGCAGGTTGGAGAACGGCGGGATCATCTCCGGCACCGCCTGCGGCAGCATGATCAGCCGCATCCGCTGCCAGGGCGTGAAGCTGAGGGCGATGCCGCCCTCCTTCTGCGCCGGGTCGACCGCGCCGAGCGCGCCGCGCACGATCTCGGAGCCGTACGCCCCGTAGGTCAGGCCCAGCGCCAGCGTGCCCGCCCACATGGGCACCAGCTGCCAGCCGAAGGCCGGGGGCAGCACGAAGAACACCCAGAAGATCATCACCAGTGCCGAGGTCCCGCGGAACACCTCGGTGTAGACGCCCGCCAGGAAGCGGACGATCCACAGCCGGTGGGTGCGGGCGACACCGACCACGAAGGAGACGGCCGCCGCGAGCAGTGAGCTGAAGACGAGCAGCTGGACCGTGACCCAGACGCCCTGGAGTACGAGTTCCCACAGTCCCGGGGTCATCCGCCGCAGAGCTCCTTCGCGGTCAGATCGGTCATCTCGTTCTCGGTGAAACCGAAGGGCTTGAGGATGCGGAGCAGCTCACCGCTCTTCTTGAGCTTCTGCAGCTCGACGTTGAAGGCGTCCCGCAGGTTCGTCTCGGTCGGCCGGAAGGCGAAACCACCGCCGTCGACCTTCGGCTTGCCGTCGATGACCGGCGAGAAGGGCTCGGTCGCCTCGGCCTTGCCGGACTTCTTCACCACCTCGCGGACGGTCAGCGCCGTCCCCGCGAAGACGTCCACGCGCCCGGACTCGACGGCGTTGAGTCCGGCCACCTGGTCGGGGACGATCAGGATGTCGTCCTCCTTGATCCCGTGCTCCACCGCGTAGGCGATCTCGGCGTAGCCGGTGCCGGTCGCGAACTTGGCCTTCTTCCGGAAGACGTCCTTGTAGTTGTGCAGCCCGAGCGGATTGCCCTTGCGCACGATGTACGCGTCGAGCATCTGGTAGTCCGGGTCGGAGAAGATGACCTGCTGGCAGCGGTCGGGGTTGATGTACATCCCGGCCGCCACCACGTCGAACTGCTGGGACGCCAGCCCCGGGATGAGGGAGCCGAACTCCGTCGGCACCGGCTGCACCCGGTCCACTCCGAGCCGCTTGAAGATGACCTTCGCCAGCTCCGGGGCCTCGCCGGTCAGCTCACCGTCCTTGTTGATGTACCCGAAGGGGATCTCCCCCGCGATGCCGAGCCGGGCCACGCCCTGGGCCCGGAGCCGGTCGAGGAGATCGCCGCCTTCCACGCCGGACCCGGTGGCCACCCGCGAGCAGCCGGCCGCCCCCAGCGCGCCGAGCGCCGCGACCCCCGCGAGCAGCGACCGGCGGGTGGGCCCGGCTGTCCTGGACCTTTGGTCGGATATACCCCATGGAGGGGTTCTGTGTGGTGGAGCCATGGGCGCGCAGCTACCCGAAGCCGGTCAGGTTATGCCGATCTTTTTCGGTCCGGTACGACGGCACGGCACCCTTGACCCGGGCGGCGCCGGGCACTGCCATGGAGGGCATGGCTGATCGCTACATCGAAGTCTCGCTGGTCAGGCGCGAAATCACGTGCACGGCCCGACTCCTGGAGGACCGGGCACCGGTCACCTGCGCGGCGGTCTGGGACGCGCTCCCCCTCGGCGGCGACGTGTATCACGCCAAATACGCGCGAAACGAGATCTACGCCCTCTTCCCGCCCTTCGCGGCATCCGAACCACCGCTGGAGAACCCGACGGTGACGCCCATTCCGGGCGACCTGTGCTATTTCGCCTTCGCGGGTGCCGAGTTGGGCACCAAGGCGTACGGCTACGACCGCGAGGTCCGCGCCGGCACCACCCTCGTCGACCTGGCCCTGTTCTACGAACGCAACAACCTGCTGCTCAACGGCGACGTCGGCTGGGTCCCCGGCACCGTCTGGGGGCAGGTCGTCGAGGGGCTGGGCGAGATGGCCGAGGCCTGCAACGACCTGTGGCGCACGGGAGCGGCGGGGGAGACGCTCAGCTTCCGGCGGGCGTAGGCCGGACCTCCGGCGGGCGTAGGCCGGACCTCCGGCGGACCGGCCCGGGGCGGGTGCACGGCACCTCGTCAGGTGCCGCGCCCCCGCGCGCGGCACGGTCCGCCGGGCGGGCCCGCCGCGTCCGCCACACCCGCGGCGGTCCTCTCGTGCGGGACCTACGCATCCCGGGCGGGCACCGCGCCCGCCTCGTACAGGGCGTGTGCCGCGCGCAGGACCAGGTCGTCCCGGTGGCGGGCCGCCACCAGGTGAAGGCCGACGGGCAGTCCGTCCCCGTCGGCCCCGACCGGTACGGTCGCCGCCGGCTGCTGGGTCATGTTGAACGGATAGGTGAAGGGCGTCCACCCGGTCCACCGCCGGTGCCCCGAGCCCTTCGGCACCTCGGCGCCCGCCTCGAACGCCGTGATCGGCAGCGTCGGCGTGACCAGCAGGTCGTACGCCTCGTGGAAGCGGCCCATCCGCCGGCCCAGCTCCATCCGCACGTCCACCGCGGCCAGGTACTCCAGTGCCGAGTACCGCGCCCCCGCGCCGACGATCTCCCGCAGCCCCGGGTCGAGCAACTCCCGCTGACCCGGCCGCAGACGCTGCACCACGCGTGCCGCCCCGCTGAACCACAGCGCGTGGAAGGCGTCCACCGGGTCCGCGAAGTCCGGGTCGGCCTCGCTCACGTACGCGCCGAGCTCCGCCAGCCGCTCCACCGCCCGCCGGACCGCCGTCGCCACCGCCGGCCGCACCGCCACCTGCCCGCCGAGCGAGGGCGAGTACGCCACCCGCAGCCCCCGCACCCCGCCGGACAGCGCCTCGGTGTACGACCCGGGTGCCGGCCCCAGCGCCGACCAGTCCCGGGCGTCCGGGGCGCCGATGACGTCCAGCATCAGCGCCGCGTCCGCCGCGTCCCGCGTCATCGGGCCGACGTGCGCGAGCGTGCCGAACGCGCTCGCCGGGTAGAGCGGGACCCTGCCGTACGTCGGTTTCAGGCCGAAGATCCCGCAGAACGACGCCGGGATGCGCACGCTGCCGCCGCCGTCCGTGCCCAGCGCCAGCGGCCCCGCCCCGCGGGCGACGGCCGCCGCCGCGCCCCCGCTGGAACCGCCCGCCGTGCGGCTGGGGTCGTGCGGGTTGCGGGTGACGCCGGACAGCGGCGAGTCGGTCACGCCCTTCCAGCCGAACTCGGGCGTCGTCGTCTTGCCGACGAACACCGCGCCGTGCTCCCGCAGCCGGGCGACGGACGGCGCGTCCTCGTCCCAGGGCCCGTCCGGCGAGACGGCCCGGGAACCGCGCAGCGTCGGGTGGCCCCGCGTCAGCAGGATGTCCTTCACCGTGACCGGCACCCCGTCCAGCCGCCCGCACGGCTCCCCGCGCCGCCACCGCTCCTCGGCCCGCCGTGCCTGGTCAAGTGCCTCCTCGCCGGTCAGCCGGACGAACGCGTTCAGCTCCGGCTGGATCCGCTCGGCCCGCTCCAGGGCCGCCCGGGTCACCTCCACGGGGCTGAAAGCACCCTTGCGGTAACCGTCGACGAGCTGTACCGCGGTCAGCTCGGTGAGGTCGGTCATGCAGCACCCTCCCGCGTTTCTGGGGACGTCAGTGTCCGGGCACGTATCCGCGCTTCTTGTCGACCACGTTGGCCAGCGGTTCGCCCGCCGCCCAGCTCTCGAACAACTCCACGAACTGGGCCCCCAGTTCGTCCCGCCAGCCGACCGTGTCCCCGCTCATGTGCGGCGAGATGATCAGATCCGGGACCCGCCACAGCGGGCTGTCGGGCGCGAGGGGCTCGTGGCTGAACACGTCCAGGGCGGCGCCCGCGATCCAGCGCCCGGTCAGCGCCTCGGCGAGAGCGTCCTCGACGACCAGCTGACCCCGCCCCACGTTCACGAACCGGGCGGAGGGCTGCATCACCCCGAACCGCCGGGCGTCGAACATGCCGCGCGTGTCGTCGGTGAGGGGCGCCGCCGCGACCACCCAGTCGGCCCGGGCCAGCAGCCGGTCCAGGTCACCGGGCCCGTGGACACCGGTACGGGGGGTCCGGCCGACCAGCGCGGTCGTGATGCCGAGCGCCTTGAGCGTCCCCGCGATCGCCCGCCCGATCGGCCCGGAACCCACCACGCAGGCGCGGGTTCCGGCCACCCGCAGCGACTCGCGGTGCCGCCAGGTCCGCTCGCCCTGCAACCGCAGCGTCGTGGGCAGGTCCTTGGCCATCGCCAGGACGAGCGCGGCGACGTACTCGGCGATCGGCTGGTCGAAGACACCGCGCGCGTTGGTCACCACCGTGTCCGACCCGGCCAGCTCCGGGCACATCAGATGGTCCACACCGGCGCTCGCCGTGTGCACCCAGCGCGGCCGGGGGCCGCCGCCGGGCCACGCCTCGCGTACGGCGTGCGAGGTGAAGTCCCACACGAGCAGGACGTCGGCGTGCGGCAGCCGCTCGGCGAGGGTCGTCCCGTCGGCGTGCTCGATCCGGGCCCGGCCGGTCAGCCGGCCCAGGCGGGGGAGGGGTTCGGCGTCCAGGACGAGGAGCGTGGGCGTGGGCGTGGTCATCGGCAGGCCTGTCTCCGGTCGGTGTGAGCGAGGGCGTTCGGTGGTGGACGGGGATCTCGACCGGCTGTTGACCTGGAGGTGACGCGGGCGGATTGACCACGCTCGCACCGGAACCTACCTTCGTCAACACGGCCGTGCGTAACGGTGCGTTGCCCTCTCCTTTCTCAGTGTGAGGCCGGTGCGTGCCATGGACATCTCCTTTCTCGGCGGACCAGCTCCGCAACGCGGGGTCGGCGTGGTCGCCCCGTTCGACTTCGCGCTCGACCGCGAGCTGTGGCGGTGGGTGCCCGACGACGTGTCACTGCACATGACGCGGACCCCGTTCGTGCCCGTCGAGGTCAGTCTGGACCTCGCCCGGCTGGTCAGCGAGCACGAGACGCTCGGCGAGGCGGTGCGCACCCTCAACGCCGTCACGCCCGAGGTCGTCGCCTACGCCTGCACCTCGGGCAGCTTCGTCGGCGGCGTCGCCGGCGAACGCGCCATGTGCGAGGCGATCACCTGGGCGGGCGCGGTCCCGTCCGTGACCACCTCCGGCGCGCTGCTGGACGCGCTGGCCGAGCTGGGCGCACGCCGGGTCGCGCTGGTGACGCCGTACACCGTGTCCGTGACCCGAGCGCTGGAGGCGTACGTCGCCGAGGCCGGCGTGACCGTCACCGGCTGCGCCTTCATGGGGCTGACCCGGCACATCTGGCAGGTGCCGTACCGCGACGTGGCCGACATGGCACGCCGGGCGGTACCGCGCCCGGGGACGGCGGACGCCCTGTTCATCTCCTGCACCAATCTCCCCACCTACGACGTCATCCCGCAGCTGGAGGCCGAGCTGCGGATCCCGGTGATCTCGGCCAACCAAGTGACGATGTGGGCAGCGCTGCGCCGACTGGGTACCCCTGCCGTGGGGCCGTACCAGGCGCTGACCGATCCGGCCGCGCGCATCGGCCCCGCGGTGCCGGGGCCCGTCGGTCCCGCGGTGGCGGGCCCGGTCGGTCCCGCGGTGGCGGACCTGCCGGGCGTCGGTGACGCCCCGGACACGGAACAGCAGCAGGAAGGGTGGACATGACAGCACTGGGATTCCTGTACCCGGGCCACTCCGGCGAGGACGACTATCCACGCATCGAGCAGCTCCTGGGCAGCGACATCCGGGTGGACCTGGTGCACACGGACATCGGCGAGGACGCGCACCGGGTGGACGCGCTGCGCGAGATGGGCTCACCGCGGCGGCTCGCTGCGGGCATCGAGGAGCTGCGCCTGGCCGGCGCCGACGCCGTGGTGTGGGCCTGCACCAGCGGAAGCTTCGTGCACGGCTGGGAGGGCGCGCAGGAGCAGGTGCGCGCCCTCGCCCGGGCGGCGGGCCTCCCGGCCTCCTCCACCTCCTTCGCCTTCGTGCGCGCGGCGAAGGAGATCGGGGCGCGGCGGGTCGCGATCGGCGCGACCTACCCGGACGACGTGGCGCGGCTCTTCGCGGACTTCCTCGCCGCCGCCGGCCTCGGGGCGGCCGGCGTCGTCAGCTCCGGCATCGTCACGGCGGCGGAGGTCGGCACCTGGACCGCGTCGCAGGTGCTGGCCCTGGCCCGCGCCGCCGACCGCCCGGACGCGGAGGCCGTCCTCCTCCCGGACACGGCCCTGCACACGGCGGCCCACATCCCGGCCCTGGAGAAGGAACTGGGCAAGCCGGTCCTCACCGCGAACCAGGTCACCGTCTGGGAGGGCCTGCGCCTGGCCGACCGCCGGGTCAACGCACCGGAGCTGGGCGCGCTGTTCACCCGGGAGCCGGTGGTGCAGGCCTGAGGCGCGGTTCCCGGTCGGGAGCGCGGATGCCGGTCGGGACGTGGATCCCGGTCGGGAAGCGGACCACGGTCGGGAAGCGGATCGCGTCGGCCGGGGCGTCGGGACCGCGGTGCGAGCCGTGCGGGCGGCCGGCCCGCCGTCACCGGCGGGCAGACGGCGTGGCCCGGACCACAGGAAAGAACCCCGGTCCCGCTGGAGCGGGGCCGGGGTTCTCGTCGAGCGCTGGGCAGGCCTTGCACCTGCATTTCCCCACGGGAAGTGGGGCGTCTTTCCTTGGACCACCAACGCACTGCCGTTCGCCGGGGGTTGGCCCCCGCGAGCTGGCAGGATGATCGTATCGCAGCTCCGCCCCGGGTGCACATCGGCTCGGTGCGGCGGGGACGAGGAGGTACGAGAACTCACTCACTGTTCACGCACATGTACAACGGCCTTCATTCTGAACGTGCTCAATCCCTTGCCAGCCTTCGGGGGCGCCCCTATTCTCACGCCGAGAAAGCGCTTTCCGCGATGAGATTGACATGATCGCGACAAGCATGCCGTTCCGGCATGTGAAGACGAGTGGGGAGACCGAGGATGAGACGACCTGTCGCGCTGCGACTCAACGCGGCGCTGGCCACCTTGGCCGTGGCCGCCGCGACCGGTGTGGTGCTGTCGATGCCCGAGGCGGCGGCAGCGGCCGGTGGCGTCACCGGCTACGCCACCCAGAACGGCGGTACGACCGGCGGTGCGGGCGGACAGACGGTCCGGGCCACCACCGGGACCGCGATCCACCAGGCCCTCTGCGGCCGGGCCAGCAGCAGCACCCCGATCACCATCGAGGTCGAGGGCACCATCAACCACGGCAACACCACCAAGGTGTCGGGTGACAGCTGCAGCACCGCCGCGGACAAGATCGAACTCAAGCAGATCAGCAACGTCACGATCGTCGGCGTCGGCGGCGGCGCCGTCTTCGACCAGCTGGGCATCCACATCCGGGAGTCCAGCAACATCATCATCCAGAACGTGACGGTCCGGAACGTCAAGAAGTCGGGCTCGCCCACCTCCAACGGCGGCGACGCCATCGGCATGGAGAGCGGCGTCCGCAACGTCTGGGTCGACCACACCACCCTCGAGGCGTCGGGCGGGGAGTCGGAGGGCTACGACGGCCTCTTCGACATGAAGGACGACACCAAGTACGTGACCCTGTCGTACAGCGTCCTGCGCAACTCCGGCCGCGGCGGACTGATCGGCTCCAGCGAGAGCGACCGCTCCAACGGCTACGTCACCTTCCACCACAACAAGTACGAGAACATCGACTCCCGCGCGCCCCTGCTGCGCGGCGGCATCGCCCACATCTACAACAACCACTACGTGAGCCTCAACGAGTCCGGCATCAACTCCCGGGCCGGCGCGAAGGCCAAGGTCGACAACAACTACTTCGAGGACTCCAAGGACGTCCTCGGCACCTTCTACACGGACCAGGCCGGCTACTGGCAGGTCAGCGGCAACATCTTCGACAACGTGACCTGGTCCGAGCGCGAGGGCGACACCAACCCCGCCGGCCCCGACCCGCAGTCCAACACCAGCGTCAGCATCCCGTACTCCTACGACCTCGACGCGGCCGACTGCGTGCCGGGCGTCGTGAGCCAGACGGCGGGCGCCGACAAGGGCCTGAAGGTGTCGGACGGCAGCTGCACGCCGCAGAACCCGGACCCGACCGATCCGGGCCCGACCGACCCCGGCCCCACCGACCCGGACCCGGACCCGACCGAGCCCGACCCCACCGACCCGCCCACCGGGACCAACCTCAGCATCGGGGCCGGCTCCGACGGGTCCTCCAAGGCCGACGGAACGAGCTACGGCAACGTCCGTGACGGCGACATGAGCACCTACTGGTCCCCGTCCGGCTCCACCGGTTCCGTCTCCGTCAAGTGGGGGACCGCCACCACGGTCTCCAAGATCAACATCCGGGAGGCGGCGGGCTCCGAGGGCCGCATCGGAACCTGGCGGGTCATCAACCACGACACGGGCTCCGTACTGGCCTCCGGCAGCGGAGCGGGCGTCATCGGCTTCGACCGGACCTCGCTGAAGAAGATCACCTTCCAGATCACCGGCTCCGGCGGCACACCGAAGGTCGCCGAGTTCGAGACCTACGCCGGCTAGCGAGCGGCGTGGTCCCGCGGGAGTGGGCGAGGGGTGCCCGGTACGCGCGTACCGGCACGCCTCGCCCTCTTGCACGGGCGCGGGACAATGGACGGTGGCCCGCTCCACCCGGAGTGCCCCGGTCCACGGGGAGGGCCGTCGTGCGCACGAGGAGGAGAAGACATGGCGGAGCCCACGCCGCGTCGGAACGAACCGCGGCTACGCCCCGCGCCCCTGCTCTTCGAGCCGGCGGAGGCGGCCGCCGACCCGGAGCACTTCTTCGACCTCGAGTCGATCGACGACCCCCGTGCGCTGCTGGACCGGGCGACGGAGCTGACGCACGCCTTCCGGGCGGCGGCGGACCGGGCGATGGAGTTCCAGGCGATGGCGGCGGCGCAGCTGGCCGACCCCCGGCGGTTCGACCGGCTGACGGCCGCGGACATCGCCGGGCGGGCCGAGTGGACCGAGGACTACGCCAAGAAGATGGTGGAGTTCGGCCGGGACCTGATGCGCGGCGGCGAGGGCGGCTCGCACCCCGGTCGGTCCGCGCCCTGACGGGCCCCCGCGCCCCCGGCCGGTCCTCTCGCATATGCCAGGCGGGTGGGCAAGATACTCCGTCCCCCTCCCTCCTGTCCCGGTTTCCCGCAACTCCTCGGAGTCGGCCCCTCACGCCCGGTACATGTATGCGGCATGAGCAGCATGCGTGAAGTCGCCCTCGAATCCGCCCCCCGCACCTCGGACGTCACCTCGGACGGCGCTGCCTGGCTGGCCTCGGCGGACCCGTACCCGCGCAGCGCGCTCACGCTCTGGGAGGAGCGCCCCGGGGCCCCGGTCGTCCTGCCCTGCGGTTCCGTCTTCGACGTGGTGAGCGCTCCAGCGATCTTCGGGCGCCGGATGCTGGACCGGATGTGGGAGGAGGGGCCGGGTTCGGGGCCGGTGGCCGAGTTCCGGGGCCGCATGCTGCTGTTCGCCGCGCCGGGCACGGCCCAGCGGCTGCCGTCGCTGCTGGAGTGGGAGGAGTGGGGCGCGCGGGGCCGGGAGGACGGCCGTGCGGGCGCGGTGCCGCCGCTGCTGTGCCACGGCGCCGGCGACGCGGTGACCGTGCCGGCCCCGGTGGACGCGGTGGCCGGGCGGGGCCTGGTGGAGGAGGCGGCCGGGCGGGTCCCGGTGGAGGAGGTGCCCGGGCGGGTCCCGGTGGAGGAGGCGGCCGGGCGGGTCCCGGTGGACGCGGTGACCGTGCCGGCCCGGGTGGGTGCGGCGGTCCGGCAGGCCCCGGCGGATGAGCCCGCCCGTTCCGGTTCCCGCTGGCTGGTGGCTCCGGACACGCGCCGGCCGTGGCTGCCGGGCCCGGAGATCCTGCTGTGGGCGGCCGTGCGGGCGGCCCGCGCCGCCGTCCGTATTTCGATTTTTCCCTCCGCCGACCAGGATGCTAAGGTCTACGACGTCAGCAGGCGCCGCTAGCTCAGTTGGTTAGAGCAGCTGACTCTTAATCAGCGGGTCCGGGGTTCGAGTCCCTGGCGGCGCACGTTGTCGATGGCGAGGCGGGTTCGCGGAAACGCGGACCGGTCTCGCCATCGTTGTTCCCGCGCGGCTTCGCCGTGCCTGGCGGGGGCTCCGCCCGCCCGCACCCCCTCGGCCGGCGTGACCTCGGGCAGGTGGCTCACCCCGGCGTGACCTGCACGGTCCACGCCCCCGACACCGTCCGCCCCGCCACCTCCACGCGTACGCCCTCGCCCGGCACCGTGAAGCTCTCGCCCAGGCTCACCGGGGCGTCGGCGAGCGGCGGGTAGACCGAGTCCTCCCAGCAGGCCTCGGTGTCCGGGTGGGCGTCGACCACCTCGACCGGCCCGCCCCCGGACTCCGCCCCGCTGCGCACCCGGTACACCAGCACCCCCGCCCGGCAGGCGGCCGCGTCGTTGCCGACCGGCCCCCGTGCCTCGAAGGCGAGCACGCTGTCCGCCCCGGTGCGCACCACCGCGAGCTTGGTGCCCCGGCCGAGACCGAAGGCCGGCGCCCCGGCCGCGCCCGTCACCACCACCCCCGGCCCCGCCCCCAGCGGCTCCAGCGTCAGCCGGGTGGGGCCGCTGCCCCGCACGCACGCCACCTGCCGGGGCTGCAGCCAGCCCAGCTTCCACTTGTGCCAGCCGAACAGGTCGGGGGCCAGTCCGAACTGGCTGCCCATGAGGTCCCAGTCGCCGACGTGGGTGTCCCAGTCGCCCTTGCCGTCGACGGGCCGCTGGTACAGGTCGGGCAGGTCGAAGACGTGCCCGGTCTCGTGGGCCAGGACCAGCCGGTCCGGCGGATGGTTCTCGAAGACCGTGACGACCCGCCGGATGTCGGTGCCGTCGGCCCGCATCGGGGTGTCCAGGTTGACGACCTTCGTGGCGTCGGAGTCCACGCCGGGCGCGTCCGGGTCGGCGACGAAGTAGACGACGTCGTAGCGGGAGAAGTCGACGTGCCGGTCGGCGGCGTCGAGCGCGTCCCGCAGGTACGCGGCCCGGTGCCGGGGGCTCCAGTCGCGCCGTATGTCGTACCAGGTCGAGGGCCGGGGCATGGAGATCCAGGTGCGCAGCGGGTGCGGGCGGAGCGTGAACGTGCCGTACGAGGCGCGCCGGAAGAAGCGGGTGGTGGCCGGGAAGTGGTCGGCGGCCAGTTCGGCCGGCGCGGTCAGCGGCTGGGAGTCGGGGAAGGACAGGAACACCATCACCGCGTCCAGGGCGCGGACGGGCCGCGGATAGGCGGCGTTCCAGGTGTCCAGGCCCTCGGAGTGGTGCACGTCGGTGCGCCGGAGCGCGCAGGGCTCGGGGGAGAAGGGCTCCGCGACCGAGGGGGCGGTGACCAGGGAGGTCGCGGCGAGGGCCGACATCGTGGTGCACACCGCCGTCGTGCTGCGCAGCCTGGGCCGGACCGCCCCCGCGGTCCGCCGGTCCGCGCCGAGCCTCTTGAGGGCTTCCCGGGGGAGTCGCCTCAGGGGGAGCTGGCGCGGCACATGGACCTCCGGGTGCGGTTGACGGGACACCGCACTCAGCTTGTGCATGTTTGTCGTACTGCGCCCTGTTCGCCTGCACCGGATGGGTGAGCCGCCCGGAATTTCGCCGGAGGACTCCTGGCCGGCACCTTCGGGTCACTCACAGAACGTCACAACTGGTCGGGGGTGCGTGAAACCCGTCCAGGTGTGAGCAGAAACGATCTGTCGGAGAGATCACTTGGTCCCGAACGCGGAACGGCGGGTGGAAGGGCCCGTTGGCAGCCTCTATGATCGGCACACTTTCCTGCACGAACAGAGCACGAACAGAGATCGAGGCACTGCGGGAGCGAGCGGTGAACGGAACCTCCGAAGGGCCGGCGCCCGCGGCAGACCTCGACCGGTCGGCCGTCACGGACAGTGACAACCATCTGGCGTCTCGTACTCCGTGTACGGGGTCCCCGGCCTACCGGTCGGCGTTCACGGCCGCCCCCCTGGCCATGGCCGTCGTCGACACCGAGGGCCTGGTCGTCGGCGCCAACGCATCGCTGGGCGCCCTGCTCGGCACCGACCCGGCCGCGCTGGCCGGCAGCCCGGCGGCCGACCTCGTCGACCTCGCCTCCGACGCCGGCACCTGGCACGCGTACCGCGAGGTGCTGCGGGGCCGGCAGCCCCGGCTGCGCTGCACCCGGCGGCTGAAGCGGGCCGACGGGCACTCCCTGTGGGTGCAGGTGACGGTCGCTCCCCTGGCCGAGTCCGGGGACGCGCAGGAGGGGCTGCTGCTGTCGGTGGCCGACATCAGTGCCCGGCGCGAGCTCCAGGCCCGGCTGCGCCACCTCCAGATGCACGACCCGGTGACCCGGCTGCCCAACCGCGCGCTGTTCTTCGAGCGCCTGACGGCCGCGCTGGAGGCGGAGTCGCACGAGCACGGGGGCACCGGCCGGATCGGCGTGTGCTACCTGGACCTGGACGGCTTCAAGGCCATCAACGACACCCTCGGCCACCGTGTCGGCGACCGGCTGCTGGCCGCCGTCGCCGAACGCCTCACCCGGTGCGCGGAGGACGCCGCCCACGCCCGGTCCGGCGCCCCGCTGGTCGCCCGGCTCGGCGGCGACGAGTTCGCCCTGCTCGTGGAGGACTCCACGGGTACCGACCAGCTCGCCGAACTGGCCGAATCGGTCCTGACGGCCCTCCAGGCGCCCTTCGAGCTCGCCGACCGCCGCCTGTCGGTCACCGCGTCGGTCGGTGTCGTCGAACGCCACACCGTCGGCACCACCCCCACCGCCCTGATGCAGGCCGCCGACACGACCCTGTACTGGGCCAAGGCCGACGGCCGGGCCCGCTGGACGCTCTTCGACCCCGAGCGCAACGCGAACCGCATGACCCGCCAGGCCCTCGCCGCCACGCTCCGCCCCGCCATCGAGCGCGGCGAGTTCGCCCTGGAGTACCAGCCGCTGGTCGGCATGGAGGACGGCCGGGTGCGGGGCGTGGAGGCGCTCATCCGCTGGAATCATCCTCAGTTCGGCGTATTGGCGCCGAATCGGTTCATCGCACTGGCGGAAGAGGACGGTTCGATCGTTCCCCTGGGCCGCTGGATCCTGCGCACCGCCTGCCACCAGGCCCGCCGCTGGCAGCTGGCCCACCCGGACGACCCGCCGATCTTCGTCAGCGTCAACGTGGCGGTCCGCCAGGTCTGGGACTCCGACCTGGTGGCAGACGTGGCGGCGACCCTGGAGGAGACGGGCCTGGCCCCGCACCTGCTCCAGCTGGAACTGACGGAGTCGGCCGTGATGGGCTCGGCGGGCCGCCCGCTCCAGGCCCTCAAGGCGCTCAGCGACATGGGTGTCCACATCGCCATCGACGACTTCGGCACGGGGTACTCGAACCTCGCGTACCTGAGCCGGCTGCCCGTCTCGGTCCTGAAGCTGGACGGTGCGTTCGTCCGGGGGTTCCAGTACGACGGGGCGCGGGACGGCGGGATCCAGGGCGCCGGGGAGGACACCGACGCCGACCCGGCGGCCGACGCGGCCTCGGCCAACCCGGCCGACGAGGTCATCGTCGAGGCGATGGTCCAGCTCGCCCACCGGCTCGGGCTGACCGTCACCGCCGAGTGCGTGGAGACCTCCGACCAGGCGACCCGTCTGCGCCGCATCGGCTGCGACACCGGTCAGGGCTGGCTGTACTCCCGACCGGTGGCGCCGGATCGTATCTCCGCACTGCTCGGTTCCGGCGGGCACGGGGCGGCCGGCACCGCCGGGGCCGCCGGGGTTCAGGCCGGTGTCGGCAACCCGTAGGCGTCGGCGATCAGCTCGTAGGAGCGCAGCCGTACGTCGCCGCCGTGGGCGTTGGCGGTGAGCATCAGCTCGTCGGCTCCGGTGCGCTTCTGGAGGTCGTCGAGGCCGGACCGGACCTCGTCCGGGGTGCCGTGGATGACGTTGGAGTTCCAGGACGCCACGAACTCCTGCTCCATCGGGCTGAAGTCGTACGCCTCGGCCTCCTCCGGCGTCGGTACGAGCCCGGGGCGCCCGGAGCGCAGCCGGACCATGTTCAGCGCGGCGGCCAGCACCTGCCGGCGGGCCTCCTTCTCGTCGTCCGTCGCCAGCGCGGAGACGCCGATGAGCGCGTAGGGCGCGTCGAGGACGGCGGACGGCCGGAAGGACTCCCGGTACAGGTCCAGCGCCGGGACGGTGTTCTGCGCCGAGAAGTGGTGCGCGAAGGCGAAGGGCAGCCCGAGGGTGCCGGCCAGCCGCGCGCTGAAGCCGGAGGAGCCGAGCAGCCAGACCGGCGGCCGGTGCGGGGACTGGACACCGCCGGGGGAGGTCGCCTGCACGGGACCGGGCACGGCGTGGATACGGCGGTAGGGGTGCCCGTCGGGGAAATCGTCGTCCAGGAACCGCAGCAGCTCCGCGAGCTGCTGCGGGAAGTCGTCGGCGCCCTCGTTCAGGCGGTCGGTGCGGCGCAGGGCGGCGGCGGTGGCCCCGTCGGTGCCGGGGGCGCGGCCGAGACCGAGGTCGACGCGGCCCGGGGCCATCGCTTCGAGGGTGCCGAACTGCTCCGCGATCACCAGCGGGGCGTGGTTCGGCAGCATCACGCCGCCCGAGCCGAGCCGGATGCGGTCGGTGTGGGCCGCCAGGTGGGCCAGGATCACCGCGGGTGAGGAGGAGGCGACGCCGGGCATGGAGTGGTGCTCGGCGACCCAGTACCGGTGGAAGCCGCGGGCCTCGGCGAGGCGTGCGATGTCCACGCTGGTCCGCAGGGCGTCGGTGGCGGTGCGACCGGCGCCGACGGTCACCAGGTCCAGTACGGAGAGGGGAACGGGTGCGGTGCCGTGGACCGGGCCCCGGATCTCCTCTGCGGCGTCTGCGGCCATCGTGGGGTGCCTCCTGTGTGGTGGGACGTTCGCGGTTCGCTGCGCGACGTAACAGGAGGCGGTCTCCGGTTATTCCCCGGTGGGGGTCTTGAGGGCGGCGAGGAAGGCGGTGAAGGCGGGGGCGGGGAAGGTGAGCACGGCGCGGGCGGGAGCCTTGGAGTCGCGGACGGCTATGTGGGGGTGGCGGCGGGCGACCTCTACGCAGGCGTTGCCGTCGCCGCTGCCGGAGTAGGAAGACTTCCGCCAGTTCTCGGGGGTGGTCACCGGATGCCTCACAGTTCCTTTGCCAGCCTGTGGATGAAGTCACGCGAACGCTCGGGCTCGAACGCGGCTTCTCTCACCTTATGGAACAGTGTTCGAAAGTGGCTCAGCTGAGCTTCGGCGTCGACGAAGACGGTGCCGTGAGGGGTGTCGCGAACGACAGTGTCCAACTGGGGGACGGGGCCGCCCGCGTACACCATGGCGCTCCCGGCGCCGGCGAAGCCTCCCACCGTGAAGGGGATGACGCGCACGGTGACGTGGCCGGAAGTGGCGAAGTCCAGGACATGGTCGAGCTGAGCCCTCATCGCGGCACTGTCGCCGACCTTGATGCGCAGGGCGGCTTCGTGGACGACCGCCTCGTACGGAACCGCTTGCGGCTGTTCGATGATGCCCCGTCGCTTCATACGGTGCTCCACCCAGCGCTCCACCTCCTCCTCCGAGAACTGGGGGTTCACGTAGTGGAAGAGCGCGCGGGCGTAATCCTCGGTCTGGAGGAGCCCGGGGACGTGTAGGAAATCGACGTCCCGGCGGAGGGAGGCGTGATGCTCCAACTCCGAGAGGTCGAGGAACGAGTGGGGCAATGAGCCCCGATACAAAACCATCAGATCGTCCTCACCGCGGAGACCCCCCAGCCCCTCCGCGTTCGCCACCCCGGGCCAGTTGCGCGGACCCGTGGCGCGGACCGGTGGCGCGTGGCGCCCACGTCAGGGCCGCCAGGCCACCCGGTGCTCCGCCAGGTGGGCGAGGACGGCGTGGTTCGCCTCCCAGCCGTCGGGGAATTTCACCAGCGTGCCCAGCTGGACCGGCTCCGTGGACGGATAGTCGTCCAGCAGCTCGCCCACCCCTTCCCGGCAGACCACGATGCACGCGTGCCGGTGCCGGGAGGCCAGGACGCACAGGCGGCCCGTCTCCAGGTGGAAGGCGGTGGCGTCGGGGCGGCCGGAGAGCGGATGCAGGACGACGGTGACGTCGTACTCGCGGCCTTGGAGCCGGTTCGCCGTGTCTACGGTCACGCCGCTCACCCCGAGGTCGGCCAGCGCGGCCCGTACCGCCGCCGCCTGGTCCCGGTGCGCCGTGCCGACGGCGATACGGCCGGCGGTCAGCGGGGCGGGGTCGGGGGAGCGTTCGGAGGTCGCCGCGCCCTCCCGGTCGAGGAGCCGCCGGACCACCGCCGCCACCGCCCGCACCGCCTCCGGGTCGGTGCGCGGGGTGTGCCGCGGGGGCAGCTCCAGCAGGCCCCAGCCCGAGCGGGCGGCCTCGTCGATCACCTGGTCGGGGCCCGAGCCGTCCGACGCCACCGCGAAGGCCAGACTCCGGTCGCCGTGGTCCGTGCCACTGCGGAACGGCGTGTACGGGTAGAACGCGTCGGAGACGAGCCGCGCCGCCGACGCCGGGAGCCGCCACGACACCGGCAGCCGGTGCTGCGGCAGGCCCGGATTGTGCGCGAGGAGTGTCGTCACCGCGGAGCCCGACGGGTCGTACGACAGGCCCGCCCACTGCTCGCTGCCCACGGTCGCGAACGGGTCCAGCTGGCCCGGGTCGCCCACGAACAGCGCCCGTTCGAAGAGACCGGCGACCGCCAGCAGGGCGTCGGAGCGCATCTGGTACGCCTCGTCGACGATCGCGTGCCGCCACGGCTCGTCCACCGTGACGTGCGCCCACTTCGCGGCCGTGGACAGGACGACGGCCTGCCCGGCGAGGTCGGCGGCCTTCGCCGACTTGCGTACGTTCGCGAGGTCGTCGAGTGCCTTGTCGTACGGGTCGGCGTCGCTGCTGTGCAGGCGGCCCACCGGCAGGTCGGGGTTCTTCTCGGCGAGACGCAGGACCAGGTCGTCGACCTGGGCGTTGGTCTGCGCCACCACCATCAGGGGGCGGCCGGCCTCGGCCAGCTCCAGCGCCGCCCGGACGACGAGCGTGGACTTGCCGGCGCCGGGCGGGGAGTCGACGACGACACCGCGCTCGGTGCCGTGCAGGGTGTCGTGGAGGATCGCCGCGGTGGCGCGGGCGGCCTCGGCGCCCGGGTCGAACCCGGCCCCGACGGGAACGGCGGTGGCCTCGGCGGTCACAGGATGTCCTCCTCCGTCTGGGCGTCCGCGGCCTCCGGTACGGCCGCCGTCTCGCCGGGCGGTCCGCCGTGCGTCCACGGGGTCCGCTCCGGGTCGGGCAGCTTCGCGCCGCCCCGCTGCTCGTGCTCGAAGAGGGTGAAGCAGACCAGGTCCCCCTTCTCGGGCACCGATCCGGCCTCGGGCTCCTTGCCGCGGCCCATCCTGTCGACGATCCGCAGGACCAGTCCGCCCCCGACCCCGTCCCCGTCCCCGTCCGCGTCGGCCGGCCCGACGTACTCCGCCGCCTGCGGCTTGCCGTTCAGCGACCGGTAGACCTTCACGCGCTCGCCCAGGTGCGGGCGGTCGTCCGTGCGGACCGTGACCAGCGGGCGCGGACTGGGCCGCCTGCTCTCGCTGTACGCCATCACCACGTCGGTGACCTCACCGGCGAACGCCTCGCCGGACAGCCGCCGCCCGGCCATCACCAGCGGATCGTCCAGCGCCTCCTGGGCCTCCAGCCGGGCCTGTTCGCGCTCGCGCGTGGCGAGCTTGTTCGCCGCGGTCACCGCGTCGTCGCGGCGCGGCTGCGGGGGCTCGCCGGACAGCACGCGATCGCGGTGGGAGGTGAACGACCAGCGGTCGCGGGTCCAGCGTTCCTCGACATGCGCGCCGGCGGGCAGCTCCCGCAGCAGGTCGAGACCCCGCCACACCCTGTCCCAGGTGGGGCGGGTACGGCTCTCGACCAGGGCGCGGATCTCCCGCTCGGCCGTGGTGAGGGCGCCGAGCCGGTCGTCGGCCTCCAGGCCGTCCTCGGCGGCGGCGAGCGCGGTGCGGGCGCGGTCGTAGCGCTCGATGGCGGGGGCGAGCAGCTTGTTGTCGAAGGCCGGGTCGGTCGCCGGGCCCGCGGGCGGGCACAGCAACTGGCCGTCGGCGTCACGCGCGAGTTCGGCGCGTCGCGCGGCCTGCGCGCCGGTCAGTCCGGCGGCGTCGGCCTCCGGGTCGATCCAGGCCAGCAGCGCCCCCAGGTGCTGGTCCTCCAACGAGGACTGACCGGTCGCCCACTGCCGGCCCAGCAGATCGGTCATGGCCAGGAGAAGGGAGGAGCCGGGGACCCGGGCCCGCTCGCCGTAGTGGGTCAGCCACCGGCCGAGCAACGGCACCCTCGGCGGCGCGGGATGCGGCGTGTCCGGGTCCTCCTCCGCCGTACGCCGGAACCGCATCGACCGGCCCAGCAGCCGGACGAAGTCGATGCCCGCGCGGCTCGGCACGACCATCTGCGCGGCGTCCGCGCACAGGTCGACCTCCACCTTGACGCGCTTGCCCGTCTCCGGGTCGGTCTCGGTGCGCTCGGCGGTCTCGACACTGTCGGCGTACGCCTCGATGTGCGGCAGCACGATGCCGGCCAGCTCGGCCAGGAACGCGAACCGCAGGTCGCGGTCGCGGGGCTGCGGGACGACCAGCAGATGCGGGGCGTCCCGGTCGGTGCCGATCAGGGCACCGAGCGGGGCACCGGCCTCACCGGCGGTGATCAGCGGCACGAAGACCAGCGGACGGTCGGACAGGTGCCGGTGCCGGACGGTGGCGGCGGGCTGGGCGCGGCCGGTGCGCAGGGCCTCCAGACGGGCGAGCGTGGTGATCAGTGACACCCGGCCACCCCGCTCCCGCCGACCCCGTGCCCGGTCATCCCGCTCCCGCCGGCCCCGTGTCCGCCGACGCCGTGTCCGCCGACCCCGCTGCCGGCCGTCGCGAGGGCCTCCGCACGCAGCCGGGCCGCCCTGCGCAGCGCGGCCACCGCAGGGTCGTCCGGATCGCCGGCCTCCCCCCGGGCCGCCGCCAGCACGTCCTCCACCGTCGACAGCCCCCCGAGCTCGGCCCGTACCGGGCGGCCCAGCGCGGTCACCGCGCCGGCCTCGAGGGACCGGCCGCGGCAGTGGAAGGCCAGCTCGCAGGCGGACAGGCACTCGGGCGCGTACGTCGCCGGGACCGCCTCGACCGCGGCCGTCAGCTCCTCGGCCGGCAGCGCGGGGGAGAAGCAGACGCCCTCGGGGAGCGCGTCGGCGATGTCCTCGATGCGGGTCAGGCGGGCCAGCTGGCGGTCGGTGACCGCGCGCTGCTTGCGCACGTCGACGGCGGAGGCGGTGGGCAGGTTGGAGAAGTCCTCGGGGCACACGAGGAGCACCCGGTGGCGCACGCGCGGGGCGGGATCCAGCCGGGCGGCGACCCGCTCCAGGGCCAGCACGTACACCGCCGCCTGCCGGGCGGCGGCGCCGACCTTCGCCGGGTCGGCGGAGCCGTCCAGCATGGGGAAGGACTTGATCTCGACCACCGTCCAGCTGCCGTCCGGATGCACCACCACGGCGTCCGGCTCCAGGAAGGCGGGGGAACCGGCGACGTCGAGGGCGAGCATCGGGTGGTCGAGCAGCGTCCACGAGCCAGGAGCACCGGGTGCACCGGACGTTGCTGGCGCACTCGAGGCCCCGGGTGTGCCGGTGGCCTCCCGCAGCGCCAGCGACGTCCGGGCCGCGCGGCCCTCGGGGCCCGCCGCGGACAGGTCCGGTACGTGCGCGCCGGAGGGCGGCTCGGCGCCCCGGTCCAGCTTCTCGTGCACGAGCCGCAGCAGCTCGGCGCCGCCGTCCGCCTTGACCCGCGCCTCGAAGGCGTTGCCCCGCACGAAGGCGAACTGCGACTGCCCGAAGACCGACGGCGAGCCCAGTGCGCTCGCGAGCGACGCCTTGTCCACCCCGGCGCCGTCGAGGATCGCGCGACGGCGGCACCCGGGGTTGGCGGCGAGTGCGGCCAGGGCGCGCGCGTCCAGCGCCTTGGCCGGTACGTCGGGACCGCGCAGCTCAGCGAGCCGGTGCCGGAGTCTCGTCCCCCGCGTCCGCGGGGGAGGGGTCCGGCTCGGCTCCCGCTCCGAACCGCTGCTCGCGCTGCCGTGGAAATCGCTCACCCGCGGAAGTCTGGCATCCACCACTGACAATCGCGGAACTCACGCCGGCCGGGGCCTGTGCGGCCGGGGTGGCGCGGGTCGCGAACCGCACCCGCACCCGGTCCGCGCTCCGCAGCACGAACGGCGTCAGCAGCAGCCCCGCGCCCATCACGGCCGCGCCCGCCACGGCGTCGAGGAAATAGTGGTTCGCGGTACCCATCACCACGATCGTGGTCACCAGCGGGTAGACGACGCCCGCCGCCTTCGCCGTGCGCGTGCCGCCGTAGCGCCACAGCATCACACCGCACCACAGGGACCAGCCCACGTGCAGGCTGGGCATGGCCGCGTACTGGTTGGTCATCCCGCCCAGGCCGCGCGGCGCGCTCGCCTCGCCGCCCCACCAGCCGTACGTGCTGTACTGGGCCATCGTGTCGACGAAGCCGTGGCTCGCGTCCAGCAGCCGGGGCGGGCAGGTCGGCAGCAGGGTGAAGCCGATGAGACCGATGAACGTGGACGTCATCAGCCAGGTGCGGGCGGCCCGGTAGCGCACGGTGCGTGAGCGGAAGATCCAGATGAGGATCGCGGGGGTGACCAGGTAGTGCAGTGACGCGTACCAGAAGTCGGCCGGTATGCCGATCCACGGCTCGCGGGTGAAGAGGCGGTTGAGCGGGTGCTCCGCGTTGAGGAACAGCACCTTCTCTATGCGCAGGATGGCCAGACCGTGATCGACGGCGTCGGAGACGTCGCCCCGGACGAGGAGGCGGCCCGCGGAGTAGCAGGCGTACACGAGGACGATGAGCGGCAGCTCGGTCCACCAGCGCGGCCGGGGTTTCGGGATCGCCTCGGTGCCCGGTGTCTCGGTGTGCGGCAATCCGATCGCCCTCCCCCTTCGTTCTCGCGCGCCTCGGACGGACACGGGCGTGCCACTCTACGGCCTTCGTGCGCCCGGTTCACGGAGCACCCTCGGCCCTGATAGACGCCCACATCGCCCGCCGGGTTGCCCGTGCGCGGCGTGCGCGATGATGGAGGCGTCCCCTCCGACACCCTCCCGGAAAGGCCCCCTTCATGGCACCGCGCATCCTGCTGGCACGGCACGGACAGACGGAGTGGTCGCTGTCCGGCAGACACACCGGCAGGACCGACGTGCCGCTTCTGGAAGAGGGCCGGCGCGGCGCCAAACTGCTCGGCGAGCGGCTGCACCGGGCGCCGCTGGAGGGGCTGCCCGGGGTCGAGGTGCGCACCAGCCCCCTGGTCCGCGCGCGGGAGACCTGCGAACTCGCCGGCTTCGGCGAGCGCGCCCAGGCGTGGGACACGCTGATGGAGTGGGACTACGGGGCGTACGAGGGCATGACCCCCGACGAGATCCAGGCCGTCCGGCCCGGCTGGCTGATCTGGCGGGACGGGGTTCCGGAGGGGGAGAGCCTGGCGGACGTCACCGCGCGGGCCGACGAGGTCGTGGCGTGGGCGCGTGAGGCGGACCGCGACGTCCTCGTCTTCGCCCACGGCCACATCCTCCGGTCGATCGGCGCGCGGTGGCTGGGGCTTCCGCTGGACTTCGCGGCGCGGATACGACTGAATCCGACGTCGCTGTCGGTGCTGGGGTGGGCGTACGGGGAGCCGGCACTGGAGAGCTGGAACGACCTGGGACACCTGGCCGGCTGACCTCGTCCGGCCCCGGCCCGGCTCCGGCCTGCTCCGGTCCGGCTCCGGTCCGGCTCCGGCTTGCCCCGACTCCGGCCTGCCCCGGCCCGGCTCCGGCCTGCTCCGGCTTGACTCCGGCCCGGCCCGGCTTGACTCCGGCCTGCCCCGGCCCGGCGCCGGTGCGGGCGGGGGGCGCGCCGCCCGGCGCCGCGGGGTGCCTCCCCGTCGCCCACCGTGCCGCCCCGCGCGGAACGACCGTCCACGACCGCCCGGCGGTGACGGATCTCACGCCGTCCGCGGCAGGGACGCGTGGCGGTCCAGGAAGGACGCCACCCCCGAGGTCCGCCGGTGGGGGAGGAGCACCCGGGCTGTGCCGGCCAGCATCGTACGGATGCGGGACGACTGGACCTCGCCCAGGAGGTCCAGGACCCGCATACCCGCCCCCGCCGCCTCGTCGGGGTGTCCGCCGCGGGCCAGGTCGTCCGCCAGTTCCGCCGAGTACAGCGCGAGGTTCCGGGCGAAGTGCGGGTCCTGCAGACCGGCCGCCCGTCGTGCGTGCCGGGCCGCCCGCGGCCAGTCGCCCAGGGTGGACCAGCACTGCGCCTCCAGCCCCTCCAGCTCGGCCTCGCCGTAGAAGCTCATCCACTCGGGGTCGGCGTCCGAGGCGCCCCGCTCGTAGAAGGCCTGCGCGCGGGCCAGCGCCTGCTCGCAGCCGACGCGGTCGGCGAGCCCCGCCCAGCCGCCCGCCTCGCGCAGCGCCAGCAGGGACATCAGCCGGCCGGAGCCCAGCGGTCGGGCGGCGCGCTGAGCGGCCTGGGCCGCCCGAACCGCCTCGCGCGGCCGGCCGGCGTCGCGGGCCAGGAACGCCATGTTGCAGAAGGCGTGCGCCTCCAGAGCCGGGTCGCCGGTCATCCGGGCGGTGGCGAGGGCCTCGGCGTAGTGGGAGCGCGCGTCGTCGAAGCGTCCCGAGTCGTGCGCCAGCCATCCCACGGAGATCGCCAGCTCACCCGCGCCCGAGTAGAGCCGGTCCGCCGTCGCCTGCCGGGTCGCGCCGGCGTCCAGCAGTGCGTACGCGGTACGCAGCGGGGCCGCCGCGCGCCGGTAGAGACCGTCCGCGCCGTGCCGGTCGTCGAGCAGCCGGATCCGGCGGACGGCTTCTTCGAGGGCGCCCGCGTCGCCCGCCCCGGCCCGGCGCACGGGGCGTTCGACCGCCGCGGCGTCGAGGGCGAGCCCCAGGGGGCCCAGCGAGGCGGCGGCCGCCGTGGCACCGCTCGTCATGAATGCGCGACGCAGCACGTCGCTCTCCTCATTGTTGTCGTGCGGGTCATGCGGGTCATGCGGGTCATGCGGGTCATGCGGGTCGTGCGGGTCGTGCGGGTCGTGCGGGGCATGCCTGTCGTGCGGATGGTCATGGGTGTCGTGTGTGTCATGCCTGCCTTGTGTGCCGTTCGTGTTCTGAGGGGTCCGCGTCTCATACGCCGCGTCGGGCCCCCGCGTCTCCATCGCGGCGCGCGGTGACCGTTCGGAGTGCGCCGGGAACGCGTCCTCGACGGTGTGCGCCCGGCGCCCGCGTACCGACGAGCGGGGCGCGAACCCCAGGTCGGTGAGCGTGCGGCCGGGGAACATGTGGAGGAACACCCGCTCGTACGCGTAGTTGGGGCAGCGGATCTCGCCCGCCTCGACCCGCCCGACGTAGCGCGCGTCGCAGCTGACCCGCTCGCCGATCTCGCGCGCGGCCCGGCGCACCGCCGCGGCGAACTCGGCCGGCGAGCGCTTTCCGCGCAACCGCCGGAAGGCGAGGTTCGGCCGAGGCGGCCGTTCGGGCTGGGCGGAGGGCACTGTCGTCGACGCCATGGCCGGGTCCTCTCGTGCGAACCGTCGAACCATGCCGGGACAGGGACGGGTGAGGACTTCTCCCTTTGTCAGCCCTGTTTCCGGCGAGCAAGAACGTACCGGCTGTGACCGAGCGATCACACGGTGTTCGGCTACAAACCGGATATCCCGTCCGTGATCTGCCATGAACTGCCATCCTTTACGGCCGACTCGTGCCGTAGCCGTTGACGCTCCCACGCGTTGAACCCTGTGGGCCGGGAGGCTCCCGACTCCCGACCCGCTCGTTGGAGGAGGAGTTCCGTGGTGGAGGCCGGGATGGATACCAGGCGGATCGGTGATCCCCCCCGTGATGTCTGCGACGTGGTCACCGTGCCGGCCCGGCAGGGCCTGGAAGCGGTCGACATCATCAGGCGCGGTGCCGGTGAGGGGGTGGGCCCGGTGATCCACGACGACGGTTGCGACACCCTGGGGTTCCTGGTGCCCCCGGGCACGGCCGCCGCCTGGGACGTGCCCGGCAGCACCTGCACGGGGGCGGACGGCCGAGGACTGCACCTCGACCCGGCCCCCGAGCCCCCCGTGGACGGCTCGGACTGGCTGCTGCCGCCCGGTGAGGCCGACCCGGCGACCGACCCCGCCGTGCTGCGCGCCGCGCTGGGCGAGGCGGCCCGGCTGATCGAGGCCGCGGACAGCTGCCGCTGAGCCACACCCCCAGACACCGGCACGGCAGTCGGTGGCGTTCCCGTGCGCCGATAATGGACCGATGGGAAAGTCCAGGAACGCCCGCCGCGGGCGCGCTGCCGTCGAAACCGTCACCGAGAACGTCGACGGCGGGCTCGCCGAGCTGGTCCCCGACCGGGAACGGACGCGGGCCTGGACGCTGCTGATCGACGGCGCCCCGCAGTCGCACGTGGACCTCGACGACCCGGCGTACCTGTCCTTCGAGTACCAGCGCCGCCTCGGGCACGTCATCGACCTGGCCGCCCCGGCGGGCCGGCCCGTCCAGGCCGTGCACCTCGGCGGTGGCGCCTTCACCCTCGCCCGCTACGTCGCCGCCACCCGGCCCCGCTCCACCCAGCAGGTCGTCGAGAAGGACGCGGGCCTCGTCCAACTGGTCCGCCGGGAGCTCCCCCTGGACCCCGGCCTCAGGATCCGGGTGCGCTCCACCGACGCCCGCGCCGGGCTGGCCAAGGTTCCCGACGGCTGGGCACAGCTGGTCATCGCGGACGTGTTCAGCGGGGCCCGCACCCCGGCCCATCTGACGTCCACCGAGTTCCTCGACGAGGTCCGGCGCGCGCTCGCGCCCGGCGGTGTCTTCGCCGCCAACCTCGCCGACGGCCCGCCGCTCGCCCACCTGCGCGGCCAGATCGCCACCGCCGCCGACCGCTTCCCCGAACTCGCCGTCGTCGCCGACCCGGCCGTACTGCGCGGCAAACGCTTCGGCAACGCGGTCCTCGTCGCCTCCGACCACCCGCTGCCGGTCGCCGAACTCACCCGCCGTGCCGCCTCCGACCCGCAGCCGGCGCGTGTGGAACACGGCCGCGCGCTGACCGACTTCACCGGCGGCGCCGCACCCGTGACGGACGCGGCGGCGGTGGCCTCCCCGGCACCTCCGGCCTCCGTCTTCCGGTGATCCGGTGATCCGGTGATCCCGACAGGTCACTGAGCCGACCGGGCCGGCCGGGTCCGCCGGGCCCGGTGACTCAGTAGCTTCCGATCTCCACCCGCGGCGGCCCGTCGTGCCAGGTGCAGAACACCGACACCCGGTCCCCGCCCGAGGTGAACTCCACCCGGATCCACCACTCCGTCTTCCACACCTGCATCGACCAGCCCGCTCCCGGCGTGGCCGACACCAGGGACGCGGACGAGGTACCGAGGTCGAACACCGCGCGGCCGCCGTCGGTGTCGTAACTCCTGACCCGGCCGGAAGCCGTGGGGGCCGGACCGGGGGCGGCGGGAGCCGTGGCCGTCGCCGTCCGCGACGGCGCGGGACTCGGCTCGCGGGGCGGAGTGCTCGGCGCCGGCGACGGACTGCCCGACGGGGACGGCCTCCTGGTGGAGGAGGCCGACGACCCCGAGCCGTCGGCGCCCCCCGCGGCGTCCGGTTCCCGCGAGTCGCGCACGGACGCGTCGGCCGCCGTGATGGGCAGGGCGCGGGGACGGTCGTAGGCCGTGCCCGCCAACACCGTGTGGACACCCCACCACGACAGCGTGACCGCCGCGCCGGTGGCGAGCAGCCAGGCGAGCACGTGTACGAGTCCTCTGCGCATCGCGGCCATACTGCCGCACGCGTCACGCGCCTGTCGCCCGAACCCGACCGGAACGGGAACGCACCGGAGTTGTCCACAGGGCCCGCACCGGGCTCGCCCGCATGGCGTACGGTGCCGCCCATGGCAAGTGTGCTCGTGGTCGAGGACGACCAGTTCGTACGGTCGGCGCTCATCCGGCAGCTGACCGACGCCTCGCACACCGTGCGCAGCGTCGGGACGGCGCTGGAGGCGCTGCGCGAGGTCGCCCACTTCCGTTTCGACGTGGTGATCCTCGACCTCGGACTGCCCGACCTGGACGGCTCCGAGGCGCTGAAGATGCTGCGCGGCATCACCGACGTGCCGGTGATCGTCGCCACCGCCCGGGACGACGAGGCGGAGGTCGTACGGCTGTTGAACGCGGGCGCGGACGACTACCTCACCAAGCCGTTCTCCGTCGAGCACCTGTCGGCCCGGATGGCGGCCGTACTGCGCCGCGCCCGGACCGGCGCCGCTCGGACGGCACCCCCGGCCGTCATCCGGGTCGGCGGCCTCACCGTCGACCCGCTGCGCCGCCAGGCGGAACTGGACGGCACCCGGCTCGACCTGACCCGCCGCGAGTTCGACCTGCTCGCCTTCCTGGCGGGCCGGCCGGGAGTCGTCGTCCCCCGCAAGGAACTGCTGGCCGAGGTCTGGCAGCAGTCCTACGGCGACGACCAGACCATCGACGTCCACCTGTCCTGGCTGCGGCGCAAACTCGGCGAGACCGCGGCCCGGCCGCGATACCTGCACACCCTGCGCGGTGTCGGCGTGAAACTGGAGCCGCCCACACATCCGCCCACGCACCCGCCCACGCACCCGCCCACGCACCCGCCCACGGGGCCGCCCACGGGGCCGGCGGCGCCTCCCGGAGCGGAGCCGCCACGATGAGGTGGGCCCTGGTCAAGGTGTCGCTGGCGGTCACCGCGATGGTCGTGGTCGCCTTCGCGGTGCCGCTGGGGCTGGTCGTCCGGGAGATGGCCCGCGACCGGGCCCTCAGCAACGCCGAGCGCGAGGCCGCCGCCGTCGCCCCGGCGCTGTCCATCACCACCGACCGCGACCAGCTGGAGCGCGTCGTCGCCTCCGTCGGCTCGGACGCCGGGATGGCCGTGCACATACCGGCCTCCGGCGAGAGGAACGGCGCCACCGGCATCGGCCGGCAGCGCGCCACCGACGAGGACATCGCCGCCGTGCGCCGGATGGGGCGCGCCTCCACCACGGAGGTCACCGGCGGTTCCACACTGCTCCAGCCGGTCGCGCTCAGCTCCGGCGAGATCGCCGTCGTCGAGGTGTACGTCCCCGAGTCCGAGGTCACCAACGGCGTCGGCACGGCCTGGGCGGTGCTCGCCGCGGTCGGCGCCGCCCTGATCGTCGGCTCGGTCGCCGTCGCCGACCGGCTGGGCGTACGGATGGTGCAGCCCGCGCGGCGCCTGGTCGAGGGCGCGCACGAACTGGGGGAGGGGAAACTGGGCGCACGGGTGCCCGTGGAGGGGCCGAACGAACTGCGGCTCGCGGCGGTCGCGTTCAACTCCATGGCCGACCAGGTCGTCCAGCTCCTGGCCAACGAGCGGGAACTGGCCGCCGACCTGTCCCACCGACTCCGTACCCCGCTCACCGTGCTGCGGCTCAACGCCGCCTCGCTCGGCGACGGGCCGGCCGCCGACCAGACCCGGGCCGCCGTCGAGCAGCTGGAACGCGAGGTCGACACGATCATCCGCACCGCCCGGGACGCCAAGCCGCAGACGGCCGCGGCCGGTCCCGGAGCCGGGTGCGACGCGGCCGAAGTGGTCCGGGAGCGGATGAAGTTCTGGTCCGCGCTCGCCGAGGACGAGGGCCGCACATGGCGGGTGGCCGGCACCGACCGGCCGGTGCGCATACCCGTGGCCCGCGCCGACCTGGCCGCCTCCCTCGACGCCCTGCTGGGCAACGTCTTCCGGCACACCCCCGAGGGCACGGCCTTCGCCGTCGACCTGCACAACGGCGAGGACGCGGTGATCGTGCTCGTCTCGGACGCGGGCCCCGGCATAGCCGACCCCGAGGCGGCGATGGCCCGCGGCCGGGGCTCGGGCAACCACGGATCCACCGGCCTCGGCCTGGACATCGTGCGCCGGCTCGCCGAGTCGACGGGCGGTGACGTGAGGATCGGCTCCTCCGTGCTGGGCGGCACCGAGGTGCGGATCTGGATCCAGTTGAACGGGCGGGCGGCCACGCAACGGCGCGGACACCGCGGGGCCGTCCGCCGTCGCCGGCAACCCCGGTCGGCACCGGCCACCGACCGGACCCGATCCCTCCGCTGAGCGCACCCACGGTCGCGCCGGGGCCGGCGTCAGCGACGTCGTCCCCGAGGCGACCACCCGTCGCACTCGACGTCCCGCAAGCGGGGGCGCGGCACCCCCCGTGGAACGCCGCGCCCCCGCCTCCCCGGGACGGTGGGCTACTCGGCCGACTCCACCGGCGGCAGGGAGCCCGCCCGGGCCGCCCGCCCGTACCACTGGGCGCTCGACTTCGGAATGCGCTGCTGGGTGACGTAGTCGACGTACACCGCGCCGAACCGCTTCTCGTAGCCGTAGGCCCACTCGAAGTTGTCCAGCAGGGACCACAGGTAGTAGCCGCGGACGTCGGCGCCGTCGGCGATGGCCCGGTGGACCGCCCTGAGGTGGCCGTCCAGGTAGGCGACCCGCTCGGGGTCGTGCACCGTGCCGTCCGCGCCGGGCTTGTCGTCGTAGGCGGCGCCGTTCTCGCTGATGTACAGCGGCAGTCCGGGAGCCTCACGGTTGTAGCGCATGATCAGCTCGTGCAGACCGGTCGGGTCGACGCTCCAGCCCATCTCCGTGCGCTCGCCCGGCGGCTGGTGGAACGTCACGTCGTCCGCGGCGGGCCACGGCGAGTGGTCGCTGGCGCCGTGACCGTCGGCGCCGGGGACGCGCGAGCCGGCGTCCGCCGCCGACACCACGGTCGGCGTGTAGTAGTTGAGGCAGATCGCGTCCAGCGGCTGGCGGATCAGGCCCAGGTCGCCGTCCTCGACGTGCGACCAGTCGGTGACGGACTCCGTCGCCTCCAGCAGGGTCTGCGGATAGGCACCGTGCAGGATCGGCCCGTGGAAGATGCCGCCGGACAGGTCGTCGATCTTCCGCGCCGCCGCCAGGTCCGCCGGCTGCTGCGACAGCGGCCGGACGACGGAGGTGTTGAGGCTGATCGCCACCGAGTTGCGGGCCGGCATCACCGAACGCAGCGCCACCGTGCCCAGGCCGTGCGCCAGGTTCAGGTGGTGCGCGGCGCGCAGCGAGGCCGCCGGGTCGGTACGGCCGGGGGCGTGCACCCCGGAGGCGTAGCCCAGGAAGGCGGCGCACCACGGCTCGTTGAGCGTGATCCACTGCTCCACCCGGTCACCGAGCGCCTCGCCGACGATCTGCGCGTACTCGGCGAACCGGTACGCCGTGTCCCGCGCCGGCCAGCCGCCCGCGTCCTCCAGCTCCTGCGGCAGGTCCCAGTGGTAGAGCGTGACGGCCGGCTTGATCCCGGCGGCCAGCAGCTCGTCCACCAGGCGGCGGTAGAAGTCCAGGCCGCGCTGGACGGCGGGGCCGCGGCCGGTCGGCTGCACCCGGGGCCAGGAGACGGAGAAGCGGTAGGCGCTGAGACCCAGATCCTTCATCAGCGCCACGTCGTCGCGGTAGCGGTGGTAGTGGTCGACAGCGATGTCACCGGTCTCGCCGCCGGCCGTCTTCCCCGGCGTATGGCTGAAGGTGTCCCAGATCGAGGGGGTACGGCCGTCCTCCCGCACCGCGCCCTCGATCTGGTACGCCGAGGTCGCGGCGCCCCACAGGAAGGCAGGGGGGAAGGTCACCGGGGTCACCGGCGTTGCGGACTCAAGCATGGAAGCGCTCCCATAGCGGGTCGTGGCTGGTCGTGGAAGACCGACGGGTACGAAGGACGAGGGGGGGAAGACGGGGCCGGGGCGGCGGTGACCCGACCCCCGCGGGCGTGGCGTCAGCCCTTGACGGCGCCCTGCATGATGCCGCCCACGATCTGCTTGCCGAAGATCGCGAAGACCAGCAGCAGGGGCAGCGTGCCGAGCAGCGCGCCGGCCATGATCAGGGCCTGGTCGGGGGTGAAGCCGCGGCCGAGACCCGCCACCGCGACCTGCACGGTCGGGCTGCCGGTCTGTGTCAGCACCAGGAACGGCCACAGGAAGTCGTTCCACACCTGCACGAACATCAGCATGCCCAGCACGGCCATCGCGGGCCGCGCCGTCGGGAACACCACGTGCCAGATCACCCGCCAGCTGCTGGCGCCGTCCACGCGGGCGGCCTCGATGATCTCGTCCGGCAGCGCCTGGAGCAGGTACTGCCGCATGAAGAACACGCCGAACGCGCTGACCAGCGACGGGAAGATCACCGCCTGGAGCTGGTCGGTCCAGTCGAGCTCGGCGACCATCATGTACAGCGGGATGACGCTGAGCTGCGGCGGCACCGTCATCGTGCCGACCACGATCAGCATCAGGGCGTTGCGGCCCTTGAACTTCAGCTTGGCGAAGGCGAAACCGGCGACCGTCGACAGCAGGACGACGGTGATCGACGAGATGCCCGCCACGATGGTGGTGTTGAGGATCGCCTCGCCCAGGTTGGCGTCCTTCCAGGCGATCTCCAGTTTGTCGAAGAGGTTGGCGCCGAACCAGAACGGCGGTGGCGTCTGGGCCAGGCGCTGGTTGTCGCGGGAGGCGGCGATCGCCGTCCACACCAGCGGGAACAGCGATCCGATGGTGAACACGGCGAGGATGATGTACGCGATCGGTCCGGCGTGGTGCTGCCCGCCGGCCCGGGACGCCTTGGACCGCAGGCGCCGCCTGGGCGGCTCGGATGCCGGCTCGGCCGGGGGTTTCGTCAGGGTCGTCGTCACGGCCGGTTCTCCTTAACTACTGGCGCGCAGCCGGCGCGAGATGACGTAGTTGACGAGCCCGATCACGATGAGGATCAGGAACATCGTCCAGGCGATCGCGGAGGCGCGGCCCAGGTGCTGGTTGATCCAGCCCTGCTCGTACATGTACAGGCCGAGCGTCTGGAACTGGTGCTGGGAGCCGCCCGACGCGCCCCGGTTGGCGTCGAACAGCAGCGGCTCACCGAACAGCTGCGAGGCGCCGATGGTCGACACGATGACCGTGAAGAGGATCGTCGGACGCAGCTGGGGCAGCGTGACGTGGATGAACTGCCGCCAACGGCTGGCACCGTCCAGCGCCGCGGACTCGTACAGCTCCTGCGGGATCGCCTGCATCGCCGCCAGGTAGATCAGCGCGTTGTAGCCGGTCCAGCGCCAGACGACGATCGTGGAGACGGCGATCTGGGAGGCCCACTTGTCGTTCTGCCAGTCGATCTTGCCCAGACCGACCGAGTCGAGCGCCCAGTTGATCATCCCGTAGTCGCGGCCGAAGAGCAGGATGAAGACCAGCGAGGCGGCGGCGATCGAGGTGGCGTACGGCGCCAGCATCACGACGCGGTAGAAGGTGGAGCCGCGCAGCTTGTAGTTGAGGATGTGCGCCAGGCCCATCGCCATCAGGAGCTGCGGCACCGTGGAGATGATGCCGATGGTCAGCGTGTTCTTCGCGGCGTTCCAGAAGAAGTCGTCGTCGAAGAGCCTGGTGAAGTTCTTCAGGCCCACCCACTCCATGTCGGTGGGCGCCGTCAGTTGCACCGAGTGCAGCGAGGCCCAGCCGGTGTAGAGCAGCGGGAACAGGCCGAACGCGGCGAAGAGCAGGAAGAACGGGGAGACGAACGCGTACGGGCTCCAGCGCATGTCCCGCTGCCAGCGGCGGGAGAGCCGGGCCCGTTTCTTCGCCGCCTCGGGGGAGACCGCGTCACCGGGCGGTCGGCCCGGGGCCGCGCCCCCCTTCGAGGGGGGCGCGGCGGTGTCGTGCCGGGTGGTCATTCCGGTCACTTCTCCAGGTTGTTGTCGATGGTCTTGGTGGCGTTCTCCCAGGCATCCTTGGGCGACTTGCCCTGGGTGACGAGGATGACGCCGTTGTCGGTCAGGCCCTGCTGGATGATCTGGTCCTTCGGGCCGATCACCTGGGCCGGGATGGCGTCGGCGGCCTTGGCGAAGATGTCACCGAGCGGCGTGTCACCGGTCATCTCGTTCTTGGCGTCGGTCACCTGCGGCAGCTTGTACGCGGCCGGCGCGCTCGGGAAGCTGCCCTGCACGGCGAACAGCTTGGCCTGCTGCTCCGGTGCGGTCAGCCAGGCCACGAGCTTCTCCGACTCCTTCACGTTCTTGCCGCTCTTGGGCACACCCAGGAAGGAGCCGCCCCAGTTGCCGGCCTTCGGCGCCGCGGCCACGTCCCACTTGCCGGCCGCCTCGGGCTGGGACTTGGCCTTGATGGTGCCGAGCATCCACGGCGGGCAGGCGACGGTGGCGAACAGGTTGTTGGAGATGGTCTGTTCCCAGGCCGGCTGGAACTGGGTCTGCGCCTGGACCAGGCCCTTCTCGGCGGCCTCCGCGGTCAGGTCGAAGGCCTTCTTGACGGCGGGGTTGGTCTTGTAGATGACCTTGCCGGAGGAGTCGTAGAACTTCTCCTCCTCACTGCTGAGGATGGCGTTGATCAGACCGCCGGGCGAGTCCATGAAGTAGGTGTCCTTGCCGGCGCCCTGCTTGTACTTCTCGCCGGCCTCGACGAACTTGTTCCAGTCGCCGGCCCACAGCGCGCCGACCTCCTCGCGGTCGGTCGGCAGGCCCGCCTTCTCGAAGAGGTCCTTGCGGTAGCAGATCGCCATCGGGCCGACGTCGGTGCCGAGACCGACCGCCTTGCCGTCCTTGGTGGTGCCCTGCTTCCACTTCCAGTCCAGCCAGCTGCTCGCCTGCACGCCCTGGACCTTGGACATGTCCACGAACTTGTCGGCCTGGGTCTCGACGACCTCGTTGATGTTGCCGACCTCGATGGCCTGGATGTCCTGCAGGCCGCTCTCGGTGGTGAGGTGGTTGACCAGAGCGGGGTAGTAGTTCTCGTTCCGCTCGGTGACGGTCTCCTCGATGTTGATGTCCGGGTTGAGCTTCTCGTACTCCTCGTAGAGCCCGGCCTCCTTGAAGCCCATGGTGCCGAACAGGCCGAGGGTGATGGTGGTCTTGCCGCTGCTGTCGCCCGACGACGAGCTGTCCTCGTCGTTGCCGTCGTCGGCGCAGCCGGCCAGCAGCCCGGCGCCCAGCGACGCGATGGCCGCGATGACCACCGCCTTGCGGGCGGATCGTGTACGTGCTGCTCGCATTGCGTCCTCCTGTTGCCCTGACGTGCCGACCCCCCGGCCAACTACATGGTTGGGCCCGCTGCTTCATGTCGTTCGTTCGTCGCTGCGGCTCGGGCGGGGAACGTGCGGGATGTGTATGTGCCAGGTAGTGTGGGAGCGCTCCCACAAGTGATGTGTTGAAGAGTCGTCGGTCCGGGCGAGGGTGTCAAGGGAGCGGACGCGGCGAAACGCGTTCAGTTATCGGCCTGTTAACTGGACGTGTCGGGCGGCGCGGAGACACCTCCGGGCGGCGGGCGGCGGCCCGGAGCCGGTCATTACACCTGACCGGCCTGTTAAATTCCAGGCCAGCCGCATAGTGCGGGGTGTCGACGGGAGGCGGAGCCGATGGCAGGCCACGGAGCGCGTGGGCGGAGCGGTGGCCGGCCCACCCTCGAAGAGGTGGCGGCACGGGCGGGCGTCGGCCGCGGCACGGTCTCCCGGGTGATCAACGGCTCTCCCCGGGTCAGCGACGCGACCCGGGCGGCGGTCGAGGCGGCGGTCGCGGAACTCGGTTACGTACCGAACACGGCGGCCCGCGCGCTGGCCGCCAACCGCACGGACGCGATCGCGCTGGTGGTGCCCGAGCCGGAGACCCGGTTCTTCGCGGAACCGTACTTCTCGGACATGCTGAAGGGTGTCGGCTCGGAACTGTCCGACACCGAGATGCAGTTGCTGCTGATCTTCGCGGGCAGCGACCGGGAGCGGCAGCGACTCGCCCAGTACCTGGCCGCGCACCGCGTGGACGGTGTCCTGCTGGTCTCGGTGCACGCCGACGACCCGCTGCCCGACCTGCTGTCCCAGCTGGAGATCCCCGCGGTGATCAGTGGCCCGCGTTCGGCCGCGGAGTCCCTGGCGTCGGTGGACTCGGACAACTTCGGCGGTGCCCGCTCGGCCGTCGAGCACCTGCTGTCGCGCGGACGGCGGCACATCGCGCACATCACCGGCCGCCTCGACGTCTACGGTGCCCAGCGGCGTGTCGACGGCTACCGCGAGGCCCTGCGCGACGCGGGCCATCCCGCGGACGAGCAGCTGATCGAGGCGGGGGACTTCTCCGAGGAGGGCGGGCGCCGCGCCATGCTGGAGCTGCTGCGCCGTCGCCCCGAGGTGGACGCGGTCTTCGCCGCCTCGGACGTCACCGCGGCCGGTGCCCGTCAGGCCCTGCGGGAGGTGGGCCGGCGCATTCCGGACGACGTGGCGCTGGTCGGCTACGACGACTCGGTCATCGCCCGCCACATGGAGCCGCCGCTGACCAGTGTGCGGCAGCCCATCGAGGAGATGGGCCGCGCGATGATAGACCTGCTGCTGACCGAGATCGCGGATCGTCGTCCGGCGGTCTCGCGGGGGCTGGAGCGGCATCAGGTGGTGCTGGCGACGGAGCTGGTGGAGCGCAGGTCGTCGTGAGGCCGCGTCGGCGGGGCCGCGCGTGATCCTCCGTGCGGTGGCCGGACCGCCGTACCGCCCGACTGTTCGATCGTCCGCCGGTCCGCCGGTCCGCCGATACGACCGTTTCGCCGGCCCGCCGGTCCGATTCGCTCCGCCGGTACGATCCGCCGGTACGATCCGCTCCGGAAACGCGAATCAGCCGGTGGCCTTCTCCAGAAGGCCACCGGCTGATTACTCAGGGTGAGTGACGGGACTTGAACCCGCGGCATCCTGGACCACAACCAGGTGCTCTACCAGCTGAGCTACACCCACCAAGGCCGGTAGTCGAATCCCGCGTGGCGGGGTTCCCCGACCGGCTGAGAAAAAGTGTACAGGGTCCGAAGGGGTGCTCGCGCCAGGCTTTCGGGACACCGCTCTCCGGCCGTCCGGCACCTACTCGGCGGACACGATGTGCTTCGCGGCGATCGCCTTCGCGGTGTCGCTGTCGGGGCCCGGCTGCGGGACGAAGACCGCTTCCCGGTAGTAGCGCAGTTCGGCGATGGATTCGCGGATGTCGGCGAGCGCGCGGTGGTTGCCGGTCTTCTCGGGGCTGTTGAAGTACGCCCGCGGGTACCAGCGGCGGGCCAGCTCCTTGATCGAGGAGACGTCGACGATCCGGTAGTGGAGGTAGTTCTCCAGCGCCGCCATGTCCCTCAGCAGGAAGCCGCGGTCGGTGCCGACCGAGTTGCCGCACAGCGGGGCCTTGCCCGGCTCCTTCACGTGCTCCCTCACATACGCCAGGACCTGCGCCTCGGCGTCCGCCAGCGTCGTCCCGCCGTCGAGCTCCGCGAGCAGGCCGGACGCGGTGTGCATCTGACGCACCACCTCCGGCATCGTCTCCAGGGCCCGATCCGGCGGGCGGATGACGATGTCGATCCCCTCGCCGAGGATGTTCAGCTCGGAGTCGGTGACGAGGGCGGCAACCTCGATGAGCGCGTCGTCGGACAGCGAGAGGCCGGTCATCTCGCAGTCGATCCACACCATGCGATCGTTCATGCGGACACCCTACGGTGCCCGTCCCGGGACTGGGCCGGCCTGTGCGTGAGCGTATGCGCGGGGTCACCCGGCGTCAGCGCGGGCGTCGCCCGGGGCCGCCGCCTCCGGCCCCGGCCACCGGCCCGGACGGCCTCGTCCGCGCCCGCCGGACGCGATGCCTGATGCCGGGGACGGTGAACGCCGGCCACCGGAACCGGGACACCGACGCCTGACGGCGAACGCCGGACGGGCCGCTGTACCCGTCCGGCGTTCACGGGGTCACGGCGCGCTGCGCTGGCCCGGCAGGCTCGCCGCCGTCGGCATCGGTGTCGCCGTGCGGCGGGTCTGGAACGGGACGGCGCTCCCGGGGGGCAGGGCGGCCGGTTCGGGCGGGGCCGGGGGCCGGGGGGCTCCCGCGGTGCCGGCCTCCGGGTCCACCGGTCTCTCGCCCTGCGGGCGGCGGGCCCGGTAGGCGGCCCGGTAGGCGGCCGGGGACGAACCGAGCTGGCGGCGGAAGTGGCCGCGCAGGGCCACCGGCGAGCGGAAGCCGCAGCGGCCCGCGACCTCGTCCACCGAGTAGTCGGACGTCTCCAGCAGGCGCTGCGCCTGGAGCACCCGCTGGGTGATCAGCCACTGCAGCGGCGCGCTGCCGGTCAGGGAGCGGAAGCGGCGGTCGAAGGTGCGGCGGCTCATGTAGGCGCGGGCCGCCAGCGTCTCCACGTCGAACTGCTCGTGGAGGTGTTCCAGCGCCCAGGCGACGACCTCGGCGAGCGGGTCGGCGCCGATCTCCTCCGGTAAAGACCTGTCGAGGTAGCGCTCCTGGCCGCCCGAGCGGCGCGGCGGGACCACCAGCCGGCGGGCCAGCGCGCCGGCCGCCTCGTTGCCGTGGTCCGTGCGCACGATGTGCAGGCACAGGTCGATGCCGGCCGCCGTGCCCGCCGACGTCAGCACGTCCCCGTCGTCCACGAAGAGCTCGCGCGGATCGACGTGCACCGACGGATAGCGCTTGGCCAGCGTCGGCGCGTACATCCAGTGGGTGGTGGCGGGGCGGCCGTCCAGCAGGCCGGCCGCGGCGAGCACGAAGGCGCCGGTGCACAGCCCGACTATGCGGGCACCCTCCTCGTGCGCTCTGCGCAGGGCGTCGAGCGCCTCCGCCGGCGGCGGAGAGGTGATCGACCGCCAGGCGGGCACCACGACGGTGCCGGCCCGCGAGATCGCCTCCAGACCCTGTGGTGCGGTGAGTTCCAGGCCCCCTGTGGTCCGCAGCGGGCCTTCCTCACCGGCGCACACCAGCAGTCGGTAGCGCGGCACGCCGGCGTCCTGGCGGTCGATCCCGAACACCGACAGCGGTATGGAACTCTCGAAGATGGGGCCGCCGCTGAACAGCAGCACCGCGACGATCTCCTTGCGGCGTCGCCCGGTGAGCTTCCGGGCCGCGGTTTCCGGCGCGGCAGTGGAGTCGTGGCTCATCACCGCTAAGCCCCCCTCGGTGGTCGCGGCGCCCTGGTCCTTTCGGGTCTGTCGCTCCAACACGTTTCCCCTCGGTCCTGCACGAGTCCCCCGCCGTAGACAGTCAAGATCGAATCTACTGTGTCCCGTCGCGCCGAGGTGGCCGGTTCGGCACTTGGGACATTGTCGACATGGCAACTTGGCGTGAAGCTGTCGATCACGAAGCGTTGCACTCCGGGGCGCCACAGGGAAGTGCGCCTTGTGTCAGTGGCCAATCCCCGTAGGGTGCGCATGGGCCTGGAGACCCTTTCCGTGCAGGTGGAACGGGATATGGGGGGTGGTGGGGGACCGGAACGCCCCACCCATGGAAGTTGGCTGAAAAGAAGCGGACGTGTGCGCGGAAACCGGTCAGTCGACCGGTGTCTTGTGCCCGGCGTGCCGCCCGCCCCTGCGCACCGGCCGTCCGGCCCGGTGCCGGCGGCCGGCCCGGCCCGCGGAATCGCCGCCGGGCGGCCGGGCCGCGACGCGCTCGGACCGGCGCAGCAGCAGGCGGCAGGCGCCCGTGACGGCGGCCAGGCCGAGGGCCGTGCCGGCGGCGCCGGCGAAGGAGGTGCCGTACCAGAGGAGCACGACCGGGACGAGGAAGCAGCTGAAGGCCGCCCAGCGGACGAGGTCGGTGACGCCGTCCCGCAGGGGCGCGGCCGGTTCCGGGCCGTCGGGGGTGGCGGACGTGTCGGGGGCGCCGGACTGCGGATCGGCGGGGTGGTGCGGTCCGGACATGCGTGCTCCCTGGGGCTGACGGCATGGGGATCAACGCCCGTGCGACGCGTCGGTCACGACGGTCACGGACAGGTGAACCCCGTGCAAACCGCCTGTACAGCGCAGCAACCATTGCGTTACGGGCGCCCCCTCGGGCATGCTCCGGGGAACCCGTGGCGGACTCCGTGCGGGATCTGGGCGAAGGAGGCGTGGCGCCGTACCCTTGGGGGTATGGGCTTGGGAAGATGATTCCCGGACACACAGCTTCGCCGCACACTGTTGTCCCCCACAGAGGATAAAAACGCCGAGACAGCCATGGCCGGTCACGAATTCTTCGAACCCGCGGACCGCAAGCGGCCCGTCGCCGAACCTACGGCGGCCGAGCCCCTGGCGGCCGAAGAGCCACGCCAGTCGTGCGACCCAGCCTTCAAGCACGGTGTCGTCGTCGGCTTCGACGGCTCCACCTCCAGTGAGCGTGCCCTCGCGTACGCCATCGGCATGGCACGCCGGCTCGGCTCGGGCCTGGTCATCGTGCACGTCGCCAACCGGCTGCCCACCACCGTGTGGGCCGGCTGCGAACCCCCCGTCTTCGTCGACGTACCGGACCACCGCACCGAGGTGCTGGGTCTGGAGCTGGCGTGTGCGGACTATCTCGCCGAAGTGCCCTGGATCCTGGTCGAGCGCGGCGGCGACATCTGCCACGAACTCGAGGAGGTGGGCCGGGAGTACGAGGCGGACGCCATCGTCGTCGGCTCCAGCCACGGCCTGGTGGGCCGCCTCTTCGGCTCCGTCGCCGGCCGGCTCGCCAAGCGGGCGAAGCGGCCCGTGGTGGTCATCCCCTGACACGCCGGACGGCCCCCCGCGTGCCGGTGGCACACGGGGGGCCGCTCCGGACGCCGAAGCCCTGCCGTCCCGTCCTTCTGAAGCCCTGCCGGGGTTCCGAAGCCCTGCCGGGATTCTGCTGAGGAGTCCTACTCCACGGTCACCGACTTGGCGAGGTTGCGCGGCTTGTCGATGTCGCGGCCCAGGGCCAGGGCCGTGTGGTAGGCGAGGAGTTGGAGGGGGATGCCCATGAGGATGGGGTCCAGCTCGTCCTCGTTCTTCGGGACGACGATGGTGTGGTCGGCCTTCTCCTGCTCCTGGTGGGCGACGGCGAGGATCTGGCCGCTGCGGGCCTTGATCTCCTCCATGGCCGCACGGTTCTTCTCCAGCAGGTCGTCGTCCGGCACGATCGCGACCGTCGGCAGGGCCGGCTCGATCAGGGCGAGCGGCCCGTGCTTGAGCTCGGAGGCCGGGTAGGCCTCGGCGTGGATGTAGGAGACCTCCTTCAGCTTCAGGGAGGCCTCGCGGGCGACGGGGTAGCCGCGGACACGGCCGATGAAGAGCATCGAGCGGGCGTCGGCGTACTGCGCGGCCAGCTTCTTGACGTCCTCCTCCTGCTCCAGCATCTCGGCGATCTGCGCGGGCAGCTTGCGCAGTCCCTCGATGATCCGCTTGCCGTCGCGGACCGAGAGGTCGCGGGTGCGGCCCAGGTGCAGGGCGAGCAGCGCGAAGGCGACGCAGGTGTTGGTGAAGCACTTGGTGGAGACGACGCAGACCTCGGGGCCGGCGTGCACGTACATGCCGCCGTCGGCCTCGCGGGCGATCGCCGAGCCGACCACGTTGACGATGCCGAGGACACGGCCGCCCTTGCGCTTCAGCTCCTGCACGGCGGCCAGCACGTCGTACGTCTCACCGGACTGGGAGACGGCGATGTACAGGGTGTCGGGGTCGACGACCGCGTTGCGGTAGCGGAACTCGGAGGCGGGCTCGGCGTCCGCGGGGATGCGGGCCAGCTCCTCGATCATCTGGGCGCCGATCTGGCCCGCGTGGTACGAGGTGCCGCAGCCGAGGATCTTCACCCGGCGCACGGCACGCGCGTCGCGGGCGTCCAGGTTGAGGCCGCCGAGGTGCACGGTGGAGAAGCGGTCGTCGATCCGGCCGCGCAGGACGCGGTCCACGGCCTCGGCCTGCTCGTGGATCTCCTTGTGCATGTACGTGTCGTGGCCGCCCATGTCGTAGGAGGCGGCCTCCCACTCCACGGTGGTGGGCTCGGAGGTGGTGCGGGTGCCCTCGGTGGTGTAGGTGCGGAAGTCGTCGGCCTTGAGGGTGGCCATCTCGCCGTCGTCGAGGGTGACTATCTGGCGGGTGTGGGTGACCAGCGCGGCGATGTCCGAGGCGACGAACATCTCCTTCTCGCCGATGCCGAGGACGACCGGCGAGCCGTTGCGGGCGACGACGATGCGCTCGGGGAAGTCGGCGTGCATCACGGCGATGCCGTACGTGCCCTCGATGACCCGCAGGGTCTCGCGGACCCTGTCCTCGAGCTTGGCGGCCTCGGAACGGGCGATGAGGTGGACGAGGACCTCGGTGTCGGTCTCGGAGAGGAACTCGACACCGTCCGCCTCCAGCTTGCGGCGCAGGTCGGCGGCGTTGTCGATGATGCCGTTGTGCACGACGGCGACCTTGTCGTCGGCCGACATGTGCGGGTGGGCGTTCGCGTCGGACGGGGCGCCGTGGGTGGCCCAGCGGGTGTGTGCGATGCCGGTGGTGCCCTTGAAGCGTGCCGGGACCTTGGCCTCCAGGTCGCGGACCCGGCCCTTGGCCTTGACCATCTTCAGGCCGGCCGCCTTCGGGGACGTGACGACGATGCCCGCCGAGTCGTAGCCGCGGTACTCCAGGCGCTGGAGGCCCTCAAGGAGCAGGGGCGCGACGTCACGCTTGCCGATGTATCCGACGATTCCGCACATGTATACGTAAACCTCGTGTCCCTCTTCGGCTTCTCAGCCGTAGACGATGCGGCGCAGCTGGCGGAGCGACAGCTCCGGTGGTGCCACCGCCCGGTATTTCAGCTCCGCCTCGATCCGTTCGAAGATCGTCGCGTTCACCAGGCCCTGGGCCTGGAGCTCGCGGTGGCGGCGACGGACGTATTCCTCGGTCGTCTCGTCGAAGTAGGCGAGCACGTCCTGGATCACACGCAGTGCCTCGCCCCGGTTCAGGGGAGTGGACCGCGTCAGATGATCAACCAGTTCGTCGTGCACCCGGTAGATCCTGGGGCACGGGGGCAGGTTTCGCAAGAAACCTGCCCGATTTCGGGCAGGTTCCGCGTGGCTGTGCCTACATGCGCTTCAGTACCGCCTGCTTGGCGAGGCTGAACTCCTCGTCCGTCAGCACCCCGGAGCGGTGCAGATCGCCCAGCTCCCGCAGCCGCCGCAGCAGCGCGTCGTGGTCGTCCTCGGCGGCGGCGGGGGGCGGGGCGGGCGCCGCCGCGGCCGGCCGGGCGTCCTCCGGCGTCGCGTGGGCGGCCGGTGCGGACGGGTGCGGGAGGCGGGCCTGCACGGCCGCGGCGATGAGGGCCATCAGCGGGTCCTTCTTGAAGCCCCACAGCTCCACGGCGTTCGGGTCGTACTTGGGCGGCGCCTTGGTCGGCGCGCCCCGCACGGTGAAGCGGAGGTGGCCGTTCTCCAGGCCGACCGTCGGCTGCCACTCCACCGCGACGATGTCGGCCAGGGGCAGGGTGCGCGGGCCGGCGGCCGACTTGGCCTCCTCCGCCTGCCACTTCCACTCCAGCCGCACCCGCTCGCCGTCGAAGCTCGCGACGCCGTCCCCGGCGGACACCGACAGCGGGACGGCGGGGCCCGGCAGCAGGTAGGAGTCGACCGGGCCGGAGGGGACCTGGTCGAGGAGCAGGGCGTTGCGCACCTCGTCCACGACGTACTCGGCGACGCCGTACCGGTCGGACTCCACGGTCAGCTGGTACGGGTCGTGCGGCTCGGCCAGCCGGCCGCCGGTCGCGTGCAGCAGCGGATCGGCGCCGTCCCGCAGCCGCAGCCGCAGCCGCCCCGACCTCTTGCCCTGCTCGAACGATATGCCCGCCAACGCCGCGAGGGGGACGAGCAGTTCACCCAGTTCCCTGCGGAGCAGGCTGACGTTCTTGTCCCGTCCGGGGGTCAGCCGCAGGGTGTCGCCGTCGAAGACCCACGTTCCGTCCTTCTGGATGATTTCCGCCATGCGGGGATTGTTCCACCGACGCCCGACGGGCACCCCGGAGGACCGTCTCCGGGGTGCCCGTCCGTCTGTGCGGGGCCGTGGCCTACAGGCCCGCGATGGGGTTCTTCAGGTTGCCGATGAGCTGGAGCGCGCCGGAGGGGTCGGCGAGGTCCACCATCTGCTTGTTGTCGCGCAGCTGGAGCCGGTTGAGGCAGGACAGCGCGAACTCGGGCGCGAACATGTCGTACCGGTCGAACTTCTCGGCCAGCTCCGGCACCGACTCCTGGTACGCGCGGGTGACCTCCGCGACGGTCCGCCAGAAGGCGTCCTCCTCCACGATCCCCTCGTCGGCGAGATGCGCGGCGAGGAAGCGGAAGAAGCAGTCGAAGACGTCCGTGAAGATCGACAGGAGCTTCTTGTCCTCGGGCACGTCCACCGCGATGCGGGAGACCTCCGGCGGCAGCACCGCGTCCGGGTCCATCACCGCGATCTCCTCGGCGATGTCCTTGTAGACCGCCCGCTGCACCACCCCGTCCTTCAGGACCAGGATCACGTTCTCGCCGTGCGGCATGTAGACCAGGTCGTAGGCGTAGAAGCTGTGCAGCAGCGGGACGAAGTACGCCCGCAGGTAGTGCCGCAGCCACTCGGTGGGCGCCAGCCCCGACCGCTCGATCAGCGCGCCCGCGAAGGAGGCGCCCTCGTGGTCGACGTGGACGAGGGAGGCCATGGTGGCCAGGGTCTCGCCGTCCTGGAGGGACGGGACGGGGCTCTCCCGCCACAGCGCCGCCAGCATCTTGCGGTACGGCGAGTAGCGGTCGGTGGCCTGCTCGTACTCCAGGTGCCGGTAGCCGACGGCCGCCCGCTCCCGGATGATCGTCAGGCCCGTCGACTTCAGCACCGGGTCGCTCTCGATGAGCTGGGCGAGCCAGTCGTTGATGGCCGGGGTCGCCTCCATGTACGCCGCCGACAGGCCGCGCATGAAGCCCATGTTGAGGACGGACAGCGCCGTCTTCACGTAGTGCTTCTCGGGGTGCGAGGTGTTGAAGAAGGTGCGGATGGACTGCTGGGCCAGGTACTCGTCGTCGCCCTCGCCGAGGCAGACCAGGTGCCCGCGGGCGACCTCGGCGGCGAAGGTGACGGTGAGCTTGTTCCACCACTGCCAGGGGTGGACCGGGATGAACAGGTAGTCGGCCGGGTCGAGGCCGCGGTCGCGCAGGACGCCGTGGAACCGGTCGACGGTCGCCTCGCCCAGCTCGTCGCGCACGAAGGACTCGTACTCGATCCCGACGCCGGCCGTGAACGCCGCCCGCGAGCGGTGCGCGGCCAGCCACACCAGCCGGACGGGGCTCGCGGTCTCCGGGGCGTACGACAGGTACTCGTGGATGCCGAAGCCGAGCCGCCCGTTGTTGGCGACGAAGCAGGGGTGGCCCTCGGTCATGCCGGTCTCGACGGCCTGGAAGTCGCTCTTCGCCAGCTCGGCGGAGGTGACCTTCGGCTTGGTGAGCTTGTAGCAGGTGCCGGAGAGGGTGGAGGAGATCTCCTCCAGGTAGACGGGGAGGATCTCGTCGCTCAGGCCCAGGGACTCCTTCAGCTCGATGAAGAAGTCCAGGGCCGCGAGCGGCAGCTCGGTGCCGTCGCGGTGGCGGGTGATCGAGGCGGCGTCCACCTGCCAGTGGTCCAGGGCGCGGACGGTGGCGGTGAAGCGGTACGCGGTCGTGCCGTCGTCGGAGCGGACGACGTACGCGTCACCCGCGGACGGTTCCGGCGTGATCAGCCGCTCGTGCGTGAACTCGGCCAGCGCCTTGCGGATCAGCAGGCGGTTGGCCTGCTCCCAGTGCTCGGGGGTCAGGTGGGCGACGGCGTCGGCGAGGCTCATGCGGACACCGCCTTCTCGAACTGCTCGCGGGTGCAGAAGCTCAGCAACGCCTTCTTCTCCGGCTTCTGGATCTCGCGCTCGGGCACGAATCCGACGGCTGCGTTCAGGGCGTGGACGGCCTTGTTGCCGACGTCCGGCTCGACGACGACGCGGGCGGTCGCCGGGTCGGCGAACAGCTCGGTCATCACGGCGGTGAGCACGGCGCGGGTGAAGCCGTGCAGGGGCCGGTCGGTGGGGGCGACCAGGAAGTGCATGCCGACGTCGCCCGGCTCCGGCTCGTACAGGCCGGTCAGCTCGCGGTGGGCCGGGTCGTACTTCTCCATCAGGAAGGCGGGGACGCCGTCGTGCAGGCCGATGTACGCGTGGTGGTGCTCGTCGGCGGCTATCTCCATGTACGCCCGCTCGACGTCCACCAGCTTCGCGTCCTGCATCATCCAGAACGCCGACTTCGGGTGCGTGACCCAGCCGTGCAGCAGGCCGGCGTCCCTCAGCGGGTCGAGGGGGCGGAGGGTGAGGGCGCCGATGCCGGCGACCGTGGGGGTGGTGGTGCTCATGCGCTGAACTCCTGGAACGCGATCGACTTCTCGACCGGGTAGTACTCGGTGCCGAGCAGCTCTCGGACGATGTAGCTGTTGCGATAGGCACCCATGCCCAGATCGGGGCTGGTGATGCTGTGCGTGTGGACACCCGCGTTCTGCAGGAACACGCCGTTGCCGGTGACGTCGACGGCGTAGTTGCGGGCCACGTCGAAGTTGCCCCGGGAGTCGTAGCGCAGCCGGTCGCGGACGGGCTTGAGGAACTCCGGCTCGGCGTACTTGTAGCCGGTGGCCAGGATGAGGCCCTCGGTCTCGATCTCGAAGTCCGTGCCCTGCTCCTCCTGCCGGAAGCCGAGGGTGTACGCGCCGTCCGTGTACCGGGCGCCGGTCAGGGCCGAGTTGGTGAGCAGGCGGGTGGGGACCGGGCCGCCGAGCTTCTTCTGGTAGAGCAGGTCGAAGATCTCGTTGATCAGGTCGCCGTCGATGCCCTTGAACAGGCCCTTCTGCTCGGACGTGAGGCGGTAGCGGGTGTCCTCCGGGAGCGCGCGGTAGTAGTCCACGTACTCCGGGGAGGTCATCTCCAGCGTGAGCTTGGTGTACTCGAGGGGGAAGAAGCGGGGGGAGCGGGTGACCCAGTTCAGCCGGTAGCCGTGGACGTCGATCTCGCCGAGCAGGTCGTAGTAGATCTCGGCGGCGGACTGGCCGCTGCCCACCAGCGTGATCGACTTCTTCTTCACCAGCTCCGCCCGGTGCTGCACGTAGCGGGAGTTGTGGATGAAGTCGCCGGCCAGGCCGCGGCAGGCGTCGGGGATGTGCGGCGGGGTGCCGGTGCCGAGGACCAGGCGGCGGGCGCGGTAGGTGTCGCCGGAGGTGGTGGCGACGGCGTACAGCCCGTCCGTCTCGTCGTACGTCACCTCGGTGACCGTCGTGGAGAAGCGGACGCTGCTCAGCTTGTTCGCGGCCCAGCGGCAGTAGTCGTCGTACTCGACGCGCAGCGGGTAGAAGTTCTCCCGGATGTAGAACGAGTACAGCCGGCCCTTCTCCTTCAGGTAGTTGAGGAAGGAGTACGGGGACGTCGGGTCGGCGAGGGTGACCAGGTCCGACATGAACGGGGTCTGGAGGTGGGCGCCGTCCAGGAACATCCCGGCGTGCCACTCGAAGTCCGGCTTGGACTCCAGGAAGACGCCGTTCAGTTCGGTGATGGGCTCGGTCAGGCAGGCCAGTCCGAGGTTGAAGGGGCCGAGGCCGATCCCCACGAAGTCGTACGGGGCACTGGCTTCAGGAAGCGCGGTCAAGGGACTCTCCCAGGTACTGCTCGGCGTGGCCGGCGATCAGGTCGAGGACGGCGGCGATGTCGGCCGTGGTCGTCTCGGGGTTGAGCAGGGTGAACTTCAGGTAGTGGCGTCCGGCCACCTTGGTGCCCGCGACCACGGCGTCGCCGGAGGCGAACAGGGCCTTGCGGGCGTACAGGTTGGCGCGGTCGATCTCGGCGGGGTCGGTGACGGCCGCCGGTACGTAGCGGAAGACCAGGGTGGACAGGGACGGCTGGACGACCACGTCGAAGCGGGGGTCGGCCGCGAGCAGTTCCCAGCCCTCGGCGGCCAGGTCGCACACCTCGTCGAAGAGCTCTCCGATGCCGTCGGCGCCCATCACGCGCAGCGTCATCCAGAGCTTGAGCGCGTCGAAGCGGCGGGTGGTCTGGAGGGACTTGTCCACCTGGTTGGGGATACGTTCCTGCACCATGCGGCGCGGGTTGAGGTACTCCGCGTGGTAGGTGGCGTGGCGCAGGGTGGCCACGTCCCGGACCAGCACGGCCGACGAACTCACCGGCTGGAAGAAGGACTTGTGGTAGTCCACGGTGACCGAGTCGGCCCGCTCGATGCCGGTCAGGCGGTCCCGGTACTTCAGGGAGGCGAGCAGTCCGCAGCCGTAGGCCGCGTCCACGTGCATCCACACGCCGTACTGCTCGCACAGCCCGGCGATCTCCGGCAGCGGGTCGATGGAGCCGAAGTCGGTGGTGCCGCCGGTGGCGACGACGGCCATGGGGACCAGGCCGTCCTCCGCGCAGCGCTCCAGCTCGCGGGCGAGGGCGACGGTCTGCATGCGCTTGTCGTGGTCGACGGGGATCGACACGACGGCGTCGGGGCCGAGGCCGAGCAGTTTCGCCGACTTCTTCACGCTGAAGTGGCTGACCTCGGAGGCGAAGACGCGCAGGTCGGCGAAGTTGTCGGTCTTCGCCTCCTCGCGGGCCAGCAGCAGCGCCTGGAGGTTGGACTGGGTGCCGCCGGAGGTGAAGACGCCGTCGGCCGCCGGGCCGAGGCCGATGCGGGCGCAGGTCCAGTCGATGAGCTTGCGCTCGATGAGCGTGCCGCCGGCCGACTGGTCCCAGGTGTCCAGGGACGAGTTGACCGCGGAGAGCACCGCCTCGCCGAGCACGGCCGGGATCACGACCGGGCAGTTGAGGTGGGCGAGGTAGCGGGGGTGGTGGAAGTAGACGGCGTCGCGGAGGTAGACGTCCTCCAGCTCGTCGAGGACCGCGGCCGTGTCGTGCAGCGGCTGGTCGAGGTCGATCTCGTCGATGCGGGGGGAGAGGGCGTCGACCGTGACACCGGTGAACGGGCGGTCGGTGGTGGCGAGTTTGGCGGCCACCCGCTCGACTCCTTCGGTCACGGAGCGGCGGTAGTGCTCCGCGGTGGTGTCGTTGAGCAGGTGCGAGCGCATGTGGGGGTCCTCCGGTGGGGACGGTCCGAGAGGGACGGGAGAGGGCGGGGCCCGGGCTTCGACTTAGGTTAGCCTAACCTAATTATGATCGATCAAACGTGCACCAGTACGTGACTGCCGTCACTCTCGCCCCATCCGTACGTCACGGAGGGTGAGTTGGGGTGCCGTCGGAGCGCCGAGCGTCAGCCCTGCTCGCGGAGCTGCTCCTCCGTCAGGCCCTGGCGCCAGTAGCCGACGAAGGTCACGCGACGGCGGTCGATGCCGCGTTCGCCGACGAAGTGCCGGCGCAGCTGCTTGACGCGGCCGGACTCGCCGGCGATCCAGACGTACGGGTGCGCGGCGGGCGGCAGTCCGGCCGCGCGGAGGGTGGCGAGGGTGGCCTCCGGGCCGGCCGCGGCGTCCTTGACCAGCCAGGTGACCTCGGCCCTCGCCGCCGTGTGGAGGTCCTGCACGTCCGCGGGGTGCGGCACCTCCAGCCAGACCCGGGCGCGGGTGCCGGGCGGCAGGGACTCGACGACAGCGCAGGCGGCCGGTACGGCGGTCTCATCGCCCCAGATCACCACCAGGTCGGTGTCCTCGGGCGGGCGGAAGCGGATCGCCCGGTTGTCGGCGACCGCCGGGCCGAGCAGGACGACGCGGTCGCCGGGGGCGGCGTCGGCGGCCCAGCGGGCGGCGGGGCCCGCCTGGACCGGCGAGTCCGGGTCGACGCCGTGCAGGACGAAGTCGATGTCGATCTCGGCGGTGCGGCCGTCGGCGTCCCGGCGCAGTGCCCGGAGCGTGTACGAGCGCATCACCGCGCGTACGTCGTCGGGCAGTTCCCGCCATCCCTGCCACCATCCGTCGCCCAGCTCGACCGGCACGGCGGGCTCCGGCTGTCCCGGGTGCGGCAGGAACAGCGACAGGGACTGGTCCCGTCCGTCGGAGTGGAAGGCGTGCAGGTCGGGGCCGGCGAAGGTGACCCGGGCCAGAGACGGGCCGAGCCGCCTCGTCCGTACGACCTGGAGGGAGAAGAAACGGAACGGGGCGGCCACGGCCGTCGTCATGGAGGGCTCCGGGGGAGAAGGGGGAAGGTCAGCCGACCTTCTTGGCGTTCTCGATCGCCTCGGCCAGGTTGTCGAGGAGCGGCGTGCACTTGTCGTAGGACAGGATCGGCTCGGGGGAGCGGGAGATGACCTGGCCGGCCTTGACCGCGGGGAGCTGCTTCCAGGTGCCCTCGGTGATGTCGGCGGGCTGGATGGTGGAGGCGCGGTCGTCCATGATGATGACGTCGGCCGGGTACTTGTCGACGTTCTCCCAGCTCAGGGACTCGAACCAGCCGCCGGTCGCCTTCTTCGCCTCCTCCGAGGGCTCGACGAAGTTCACGCCGAGGGCCTTGAAGTACTCCAGGTCGACGGAGAGGTTGGTGCCGGAGACGTAGAAGAGCTCGGCGCTCGCGGAGCCGGCCAGCACCCTGATCTCCGGCTTGGCCTTGGCGGCGGCGCGCAGCCGGGCCGCGGCCTTCTCGAAGGCGGCCTTGGCGTCGGTGACCTTCTTCGCCTTCATGTCCGCGCCGAGCGACTCGGCCAGCTCCCACATGCGCTGGAGCGGCTGGGTGAGCTGGCGGTCGAACACGGAGACCGCGACGCTCGGGGCGAGCTTGGCGATCTTGTCCTTGGAGTCCTCCGGGACGGACCAGAGGGTGCCCGCGGTGTCGAACGTCGTGGTGACGAGCACCTCGGGGGCGAGGGTGGCGTACTTCTCGATGTTGAGCTTGCCCCACTCGTTGCCGAGCACGGTGACCTTGTCGACGTCGATGTCGCCGGCCTGGACGTCGGGCTTGCCGTCCTTGGTGGTGGTGGGCCCGAACACGCCCTTGACCTGGATGCCGTAGTCCCAGAGGGCGGCGGCGACGCCGGTGAAGGCGACGATGTTCGTCGGGACCTTGTCCAGCTTCACGGTCGTGCCGCGGTCGTCCTTGAAGGACCAGGGGCCGGACTTGGCGGCGGCCGTCCCGTCGTCCGAGCCACCGTTTTTCGCGTCGTCGCCGCCGCAGGCCGTGAGCGCGGCACCGAGACCGAGTGCGCCGCCCGCGGCGAGGATTCCACGGCGGGTCAGGTGGGTAGCTCTGGCGTTGGGCATGGTGTGGCTGCTTTCGAACGGTGCGGAGCCTCCGCGGGACAAGTCGAAGGTAGGTTAGCCTAACCTCAGATCTTGTCCAGAGGGCGGGGCCGTGACCTGCCCCGCCCGGACCGCCGGCCGCCGGAAATGGACCTAGCCGGCCAGCCCCAACTCCCGGGCGATCAGCATCCGCTGGACCTCGCTCGTGCCCTCGCCGATCTCCAGGATCTTCGCGTCCCGCCACATACGGGCCACCGGGTACTCGTTCATGAAGCCGTAGCCGCCGTGGATCTGCGTCGCGTCCCGGGCGTTGTCCACCGCCACCGTCGACGAGTACAGCTTCGCCAGCGCCGCCTCCTTCTTGAACGGATCGCCCGTCACCAGCCGGGAGGCCGCGTCGCGCCAGGCGAGCCGGGCCGTGTGGGCCTTCATCTCCATGTCGGCGATCTTGAACTGGATGGCCTGGTTGGCGCCGATGGGCCTGCCGAAGGCGTGCCGCTCCTTCGCGTACGCCACCGACTCGTCCACGCAGCCCTGCGCCAGCCCCGTGCCCAGCGCGGCGATGGCGATCCGGCCCTCGTCGAGGATGCGCAGGAACTGCGCGTAACCGCGGCCCTCCTCGCCCAGCAGGTTCGCCGCCGGGACCCGGACGTCGGCGAAGGACAGCTCACGGGTGTCCGACGCGTTCCAGCCGACCTTCGAGTACGGGGCGGCCACCGTGAAGCCCGGGGTGCCGGACGGCACGATGACCGCCGAGATCAGGGGCCGGCCGTCCGGCTTGCGGCCGGTGACCGCGGTGACCGTCACCAGACCGGTGATGTCGGTGCCGGAGTTGGTGATGAAGCACTTGGTGCCGTTGATCACCCACTCGTTCGTCGCCTCGTCGAGGCGGGCCGTGGTCCGCGTCGCGCCCGCGTCGCTGCCGCCGTCCGGCTCGGTCAGGCCGAAGGCGCCGAGGATCTCGCCGGAGCACAGCCGGGGCAGCCACTCGCGCTTCTGCTCCTCGGTGCCGAACAGGTGGATCGGCATCGCGCCCAGCGAGACGCCCGCCTCCAGCGTGATCGCCACCGACGAGTCGACCCGGGCCAGCTCCTCCAGGGCGATGCCGAGCGCCAGGTAGTCGCCGCCCATGCCGCCGTACTCCTCCGGGAACGGCAGGCCGAACAGGCCCATGCGGCCCATCTCCCGGACGATCTCGTACGGGAACTCGTGCCGCTCGTAGAAGTCGCCGATCTTGGGTGCCACGACGTCGTGGGCGAACTCCTCCACCGTGCGGCGGAGTTCCTCGAGTTCGGGCGAGAGCTTGTGGTCCATGGCTGTCACTTCTCCTGGTCGGAGTCGTCGCCCGGGCCCGCGAGGGCCCGGACGGTGCGGGACGGGCTGGGTCGGCCCAGGCGGGCGGCCATCCAGACGCTGGTGGCGACGAGAGAGCCGAGGTCGACCCCGGTGTCGATGCCGAGGCCGCGCAGCATCCACACGAGGTCTTCGGTGGCGAGGTTGCCGGTGGCGGACTTGGCGTACGGGCAGCCGCCCAGGCCGCCGGCGGAGGCGTCCACGGTCGTCACGCCGTGCCGGAGGGCGGCGTAGGTGTTGGCCAGGGCCTGGCCGTACGTGTCGTGGAAGTGCACGCCGAGCGCGTCCACCGGAACGCCGGCGTCGGTGAGGGAGGTGAGAAGGGCGCTCACGTGGCCCGGGGTCGCCACCCCGATCGTGTCGCCGAGGCTCAGCTCGTCGCAGCCCATGTCCAGCAGGGCCCGGCAGACCTTCACCACCTGCTGGACGGGGACCGCGCCCTCCCACGGGTCGCCGAAGCACATCGACAGGTAGCCCCGGACGTGGACGTCCGACCCCTTCGCCCGCGCCACCACCGGCTCGAACATGGCCAGCGCCTCGTCCACCGTGCGGTTGAGGTTGGCCTGGGCGAAGGACTCCGTGGCACTGGCGAAGACCGCGACGCGGCGGGCGCCGAGCGCGAGGGCCCGGTCGAGGCCGCGTTCGTTCGGCACCAGGACGGGCAGCTCGACGGGCAGGCCGGCGACCGCCGGGAAGAGCTGCTCCGCGTCCGCCAGTTGGGGCACCCACTTCGGGTGCACGAAGCTCGTCGCCTCGATGGTGGTCAGCCCCGTGCCGGCCAGGCGGCGGATGAACTCCGCCTTCACCTCCGCCGGGACGGTCGCCTTCTCGTTCTGCAGGCCGTCGCGGGCGCCGACCTCGTGGATGCGGACGCGGGCGGGCAGTCCTTCGGCCGGTACGGGCATGGGCAGGCCCAGTGCGGGGGTGTTCACGCCGTCTCCTCTTCTGCCGGGGTGATGACCGCGAGTACCTGGTCCATGGCGACGGTCGTGCCGGGTGCCACGTCCAGTTCGGCGACGGTGCCGGCGTGCGGGGCGGAGATGACGTGCTCCATCTTCATCGCCTCCACCACCAGCAGGCTCTGCCCCGCGCTCACCTCGTCGCCGACGGCGACCTTCACCACCGTCACCGTGCCCGGCATCGGCGCGGTCAGCGAGTCGGCGCCCGCGTGGGCGGCACCGGTGAGGGAGGCGGCGACCGGGTCGTGGTCGCGCACCTGCCAGGCGTCGCCGTCGCGGCCCAGCCAGTCGGCGGCGCGGTGGAAGGTGTGCCGGACACCGTCCAGCGTCACCGACACCCGGTCCTCGGTGACGGTGTGGGTGCCGCGCGGGGTGTGCTCCACCGGGTCGGTGACCCGCAGGTGGAAGGTGACCGGCTTCGGCTCGCCGCCCATGCGCCACCCGTTCGGCACCGAGAACGGGTCCGTCCAGCCGTCCCCGCGCGGACGCAGCGCGTCCAGCCGTACGGCCGCCGCCGCCTCGTACACCTCCTCCGGCACGTCCGTGGCGACCAGGGAATCGACCTCCCGCTCCACCAGCCCGGTGTCCAGCTCGCCCGCCACCACCGCCGGGTGGGCGAGCAGCCGGCGCAGGAACCCGGCGTTGGTCTGCACGCCCAGCGTCACCGTCCGGGCGAGGGCCGCCCGGAGCTTGCGCAGGGCGGTGGCGCGGTCGGGGCCGTACGCGATGACCTTGGACAGCATCGGGTCGTAGAGGCTGCCGACCTCGCCGCCCTCACTGAGCCCGGAGTCGGTGCGCACCCCGTCGCCCTCGGGCTCGTGCAGCCGCAGCACCGTGCCGCCGGAGGGGAGGAAGCCGCGTGCGGGGTCCTCCGCGCACAGGCGGGCCTCGACCGCGTGCCCGGTCAGCCGCACGTCCTGCTGGGCGAAGCCCAGCTCCTCGCCCGCCGCCACCCGCAGTTGCCACTCCACCAGGTCCAGGCCCGTGACCAGCTCGGTCACCGGGTGCTCCACCTGGAGGCGGGTGTTCATCTCCATGAAGTAGTACTGCGAGGGGTCCTCGCCCGGCACGATGAACTCCACCGTGCCGGCGCCCCGGTAGCCGCAGGAGCGGGCCGCCTGCACGGCCGCCTCTCCCATCGCGGCGCGGGTCGCCTCGTCGAGGAGCACGCTCGGCGCCTCCTCGATGATCTTCTGGTGCCGGCGTTGCAGCGAGCACTCGCGTTCGCCCAGGTGCACGACGTTCCCGTGGCCGTCGGCCAGGACCTGGATCTCGATGTGCCGGGGCCGGTCGATCCACCGCTCCACCAGCAGCGTGTCGTCGCCGAAGGAGGCGCGGGCCTCGCGGCGGGCGGCGGCGATCTCGTCGGCGAGCACGGCGGCGTCCCGTACCAGCCGCATGCCCTTGCCGCCGCCACCGGCCGACGGCTTCAGCAGCACCGGCGTGCCGATCCCGCGGGCGGCCTCCGCGAGCTGCGCGTCCGTCAGGCCGCTGCCGCTGGAGCCCGGTACCACCGGCACCCCGGCCGCCTTCACCGTCTCCTTGGCACGGATCTTGTCGCCCATCAGGGCGATGGCGTCGGCGGACGGCCCGATGAAGACCAGCCCCGCCTCCTCGCAGGCCCGCGCGAAACCGGCGTTCTCGGCGAGGAAGCCGTACCCCGGGTGGACGGCCTGCGCGCCGGTGCGGGCGGCGGCCTCCAGCAGGCGCTCGACGGAGAGATAGCTCTCCGCCGCCGGTGCCGGGCCGATCCGTACCGCCTCGTCGGCCTCCCGCACGTGCCGGGCGTCCGCGTCGGCGTCGGAGAAGACCGCCACCGAGCGCACGCCCATCGAGCGCAGCGTCCGGACGACCCGCACCGCGATCTCACCGCGGTTGGCCACCAGCACCGTGTCGAACATCAAGCTCCCCATCGCGCTTCCCATCGAAGTCCCCTCCTCACATCCGGAAGACGCCGAACCGGGGCTCGCCCAGCGGCGCGTTGGCACACGCGGTCAGGGCCAGGCCCAGCACCTGCCGGGTGTCGGCGGGCTCGATCACCCCGTCGTCCCACAGGCGGGCGGTCGCGTAGTAGGCGTTCCCCTGGTGCTCGTACTGCGCACGGACCGGCGCCTTGAAGGACTCCTCCTCCTCGGCCGGCCACTCCTCCCCGCGCGCCTCCAGCTGGTCCCGCTTGACCGTGGCCAGCACGGACGCGGCCTGCTCGCCGCCCATCACCGAGATCTTGGCGTTGGGCCACATCCACAGGAAGCGCGGCGAGTACGCCCGCCCGCACATCGAGTAGTTCCCCGCGCCGTACGACCCGCCGACGACGACCGTCAGCTTCGGTACGCGGGTGCACGCCACCGCCGTCACCATCTTGGCGCCGTGCTTGGCGATGCCGCCGGCCTCGTAGTCCTTGCCCACCATGAACCCGGAGATGTTCTGCAGGAACACCAGCGGGATGCCGCGCTGGTCGCACAGCTCGATGAAGTGGGCGCCCTTCTGGGCGGATTCGGAGAACAGGATGCCGTTGTTGGCGACGATGCCGACCGGGTGGCCGTGGACGCGGGCGAAGCCGGTGACCAGGGTCTGCCCGTACTCGGACTTGAACTCGGCGAACCGGGAGCCGTCCACCACCCGCGCGATGATCTCGCGCACGTCGTAGGGGGTGCGGGAGTCGACCGGGACCGCGCCGGACATGCCCTGCGGGTCGGCCTTCGGCTCCACGGCGGGCTCCACGCCCCAGGGGAGCGGGCCGCGCGGGGGCAGCGTGGAGACGATCTGCCGCACGATCCGCAGCGCGTGCGCGTCGTCCTCCGCCAGGTGGTCGGTCACGCCGGACACCCGCGAGTGGACCTCGCCGCCGCCCAGCTCCTCCGCGGTGACCACCTCGCCGGTGGCCGCCTTCACCAGCGGCGGGCCGCCCAGGAAGATCGTGCCCTGATCGCGGACGATCACCGCCTCGTCGCTCATCGCCGGGACGTACGCGCCGCCCGCCGTGCAGGAGCCGAGGACGGCCGCGATCTGCGGGATGCCGGCGCCGGACATCCGGGCCTGGTTGTAGAAGATCCGCCCGAAGTGCTCGCGGTCCGGGAAGACCTCGTCCTGCATCGGCAGGAAGGCGCCCCCGGAGTCCACGAGATACAGGCACGGCAGCCGGTTCTCCAGCGCCACCTCCTGCGCCCGCAGGTGCTTCTTCACGGTCATCGGGTAGTACGTGCCGCCCTTGACGGTGGCGTCGTTGGCGACGATCACGCACTCCCGGCCGCTGACCCGGCCGATCCCGGCGATCACGCCGGCGGCCGGGGCCTGCCCGTCGTAGAGCCCGTCGGCCGCGAGCGGCGCCAGCTCCAGGAACGGCGAGCCCGGATCGAGCAGCGTGTCCACGCGGTCGCGCGGCAGCAGTTTGCCGCGCGCGGTGTGCCGGGCCCGTGCCCGCTCGCCGCCGCCGAGCCGGGCCGCCGCGAGCTTGGCGCGCAGCTCCTCCACGAGGACGCGGTGCGCCTCCTCGTTGGCCCGAAAGGCCTCCGACGCGGGATCTGCCGCCGTCGTCAGCTCCGGTGCCTCGTGCATCCTGCGGTCCCCTCACCCGATGGTCGATCGGTCGATCGGTTAATGAGCGTTAACGCATTTCCCTCAGGTTAACGACCGCTAACCGCCCTGTCTAGAATTGATCCCATGGCCACCAGAACCGACGCCCCCACCCGCCGCGAGCAGATCCTCAGGGAGGCCGCCAGGCTCTTCGCCGAGCGCGGCTTCCACGGGGTCGGCGTCGACGAGATAGGGGCCGCGGTCGGTATCAGCGGCCCCGGCCTCTACCGGCACTTCGCCGGCAAGGACGCGATGCTCGCCGAGCTGCTGGTCGGGATCAGCGACTCGCTGCTGACCGGGGCGAAGCGGCGGCTGGCGGAGGCCGAGGGGGTGACCGGCTCCGGCGCGGGCCCCAGGGCCGGTTCCGGCCCTGGGGCCGGGGCCGGTTCCGGTGTCGGGGCGGGTCCCGAGGCGGTCCTCGACTCGCTCATCGAGGGTCACATCGACTTCGCGCTCGACGACCGCCCGCTCATCACCCTGCACGACCGCGAGCTGGACCGCCTCCGGGACACCGACCGCAAGCTGGTGCGGCAGTTGCAGCGGCAGTACGTCGAGCTGTGGGTCGGCGTGCTCCGCGAGGTCTACCCGGCGGTCGCCGAGCCCGCCGCCCGCTCCGCGGTCCACTCGGTCTTCGGCCTCCTGAACTCCACCCCGCACCTGGGCCGCCCGGGTTCCCTGCCGGGCCGCGCGGTGACGGCGGCGCTGCTGCACCGGATGGCACGGGGGGCGTTCGCGGCGGTGGGGGAGGGCTGACGCCCGACGGGGCGGGGGAGTGACGAGGGTTACCCGCGTCCCGCTCTGGACGCCTCTCCCTACCCGCCGGTACGGTGTCTGAGCAAGCGCTTAGATACGTACCCTGGAGGTGGCGCGGTGCGCCGTACGGTGTTCAACGAGGACCACGAGGCGTTCCGGGAGACCCTCCGCGCCTTCATCGAGGCCGAGGTCGTCCCCGTCTACGACGAGTGGTTCGCCGCGGGCCAGGCGCCGCGCGACTTCTACTACAAGCTCGGTGAGCTGGGCATATTCGGCATCAACGTGCCCGAGGAGTTCGGCGGCGCGGGTATGGACAGCCACAAGTTCGAGGCCGTCCTCTACGAGGAGACCGCCCGCGCGGGCGTCCAGTTCGGCGGCTCCGGCGTGCACGTGCTGCTCGCCCTGCCCTACATCAACATGCTCGCCACCGACGAGCAGAAGAAGCGCTACCTGCCGAAGTTCGTCACCGGCGAGGAGATGTGGGCCATCGCGATGACGGAGCCGGGCACCGGTTCCGACCTCGCGGGCATGAAGTCCACCGCCAAGCTCTCCGAGGACGGCACGCACTACGTCCTCAACGGCGCCAAGACCTTCATCACCGGCGGCGTGCACGCCGACAAGGTGATCGTCTGCGCCCGCACCGCCGCCCCCACGGCCGAGGACCGCCGCCACGGCATCTCCCTGTTCGCCGTGGACACCAAGTCCGAGGGCTACTCGGTGGGCCGCAAGCTGGACAAGCTGGGCCTGCGCACCTCCGACACCGCCGAGCTGGCCTTCGTCGACGTCAAGGTGCCCGTCGAGGACCTCCTCGGCGAGGAGAACAAGGGCTTCTCCTACCTCGGCCACAACCTGGCGTCCGAGCGCTGGGGCATCGCCTACGGCGCGTACGCGCAGGCCAAGGCCGCCGTCCGGTTCGCCACGCAGTACGTGCAGGAGCGCACCGTCTTCGGCAAGCCGGTCGCCCACTTCCAGAACACCAAGTTCGAGCTGGCCGCCTGCCAGGCCGAGGTGGACGCCGCCGAGGCCGTCGCCGACCGCGCGACCGAGGCCCTGGACGCCGGTGAGCTCACCCCCGCCGAGGCCGCCAGCGCCAAGCTGTTCTGCACCGAGGTCGCCCACCGCGTCATCGACCGCTGCCTCCAGCTGCACGGCGGCTACGGCTACATGAACGAGTACCCGATCGCCCGCCTGTACGCGGACAACCGGGTCAACCGCATCTACGGCGGTACCAGCGAGGTCATGAAGATGATCATCGCGAAGAACATGGGCCTGTGACCCTCAGGGCATGAGCGAAGCACTCCGGTCCCTCCTCGATCTGCTCGACCTCGAGCGGATCGAGGAGGACATCTACCGCGGCCACTCCCGCTCCGCCGTCGTCCCCCGGGTCTTCGGCGGGCAGGTGGCCGCCCAGGCGCTGGTCGCCGCCGGGCGCACGGTCCCCGCCGACCGGCACGCGCACTCCCTGCACGCGTACTTCCTGCGCCCCGGGGACCCCGACGCTCCCATCGTCTACAACGTCGACCGCCTGCGCGACGGCCGCTCCTTCACCACCCGCCGTGTGGTCGCCGTCCAGCACGGCAAGCCGATCTTCGGCCTGTCGGCGTCCTTCCAGACGTACGAGGAGGGCCTCGACCACCAGGCCCCGATGCCGCCCGCCCCGGACCCGGCGACGCTCCCCACCGGCGAGCAGCGGCTGCGGGGCTACCCGCACCTGCCCGCCGAGACGGTGGAACGCTTCCTGGAGGCCCGCGCGGCCGTCGACCTCCGCTACGTCGACGAGCCGCCCTTCGGTGACTTCGGCACCCCGCGCGAGCCGCACTCCCAGGTGTGGTTCCGCACCAACGGCAAACTCGGCGGCGCCGTCGACGAACCCCTCCTGCACGTCGTCCTCGCCACCTACGTCTCCGACATGACCCTCCTCGACTCGGTGCTGCTCGCGCACGGCCGTGGCGGCTGGGCCGTCGGTGACGTCGTCGGGGCCTCGCTGGACCACGCGATGTGGTTCCACCGGCCCTTCCGCGCCGACGAGTGGCTGCTGTACGACCAGGAATCCCCGTCCGCGTCCGGTGGCCGCGGCCTCGGCCAGGCCCGCATCTACACCCAGGACGGGCGGCTGGCCCTCTCGGTCATCCAGGAAGGCGTGGTCCGCGTTCCTCGGGAACACTGAGGGGCATGGCGGAACCCGGGCGCGAGCGGCACGAGACGAACGGCGGCGGCGACAGCACCTTCACGGTGCTCGTCGCCGCCCTCGCCAATCTGGGCATCGCCCTCGCCAAGGCGGTGGCCGGCGTGCTGAGCGGGTCCAGCGCGATGCTGTCGGAGGCCGCGCACTCGGTCGCCGACACCGTCACCGAGGTGCTGCTGCTGACCTCCCTCAAACGCAGCGCCCGCCCCGCCGACGAGGACCACCCCCTCGGGCACGGCCCCGAGCGCTACATCTGGGCGCTGCTCGCCGCCGTCGCCACCTTCGTGGGCGGCGCGGTCTTCGCCCTCTACGACGGCTTCCACGCCCTCACCCACGCCGAGGAACCCGGCGACCCGCTGCTGGCGTACATCGTCCTGGCCCTCGCCTTCCTCCTGGAGGGCTACTCCCTGCGCACCGGCCTGAGACAGGCGCACGGCGAGGCCCGCCACTACAAGGTGCCGTTCGGCCGCTATCTGCGCCGCACCCCCGACACCGCGGTGAAGGCGGTCGTCATGGAGGACTCCGCCGCCCTCGTCGGGCTGCTGCTGGCCGCGGGCGGCCTGCTCGGCGGTCAGCTCACCGGTTCCCACGTCTGGGACGGCGCCGCCTCGCTCGGCATCGGCGCCCTGCTGCTGTACGTCGCCTGGGTGCTCGGCCGTTCCAACGCCGAGTTCCTCATCGGCCGCCCGCTGCCCCGCACCGTGCGGGACCGGATCAGGGCGGAGCTGGTGGCCGTCGAGCACATCGACGCCGTACTGGAACTGACCACCCTCGTGCAGGGCCCGCGGGAGGCGCTGGTCGCCGCCAAGGTCGACTTCCGGGACGTCGCGACGGCGGCGCAGATCGAGTGGGCGTGCGAACGGGCCGAGCAGCGGCTGCGGGAGGAGTTCCCCGTGGTGCGCCGGGTCTACCTGGACCCGACGCCCGGGTTCGCGCAGCGCCGCTCGGAGGGGCTCAACCCCTGGCCGTGACCGGGCCGTCGGGGCGGAGGGCGGACGGTGGGGCTACTTCAGCCCGGCCTCCGTCAGCAGGTACGCGGTCATCGGGTCGTAGGAGCGCGGGCTGACCACGTGGTCGTCCAGCGGCACCGCGACCTGGAGGGTGCCCTCGGACTCGGCGAGGAAGAGCGCCGGGTCGTTGCAGTCCGCGTAGCCGACGGAGTCGACGCCGTGCTGACCGGCGTAACCCGCCCAGCCGTGGTCGGCGACGACCAGGTCGGGCAGCGGACGGCCGGCACGCTCCAGGCCGGTGAGGATGGCCTTCATCGGTTCACCGGAATGGGTGTGCCACAGCGTGGCGCCGTGCTCCAGCACCGCCACGTCGGCGAACTGCTGGACGTATCCCTCCTCCGTCGTCAGCCCCTCGGGGATCACGACGATCTCGCATCCGGCGGTGCGCAGCGCGTCGGCCGTGGCGCGGTGCACGTCGAGCAGGCCGCCCGGGTGGCCGGTGGCGAACAGCACCCGCTGACCGCCGTCCGCCGCCTTGCGCAGCCGGCCGGCCATGCGTTCCAGCGCGGCCACGGTCAGTTCCGGGTCGATGGTGTCCTGGCCGTACCGGTATTCGGGGTCGTCGTTGACGCCGACCCGCTCGGCCATCACCGCGAGCACGTCCTGCTCGTCACGCCAGCGGTCCCCCAGCTCCAGGCCGAGCCAGAAGCCCCGGTCGCCGTTGGCCAGCTTGCGGTAGTGGGAGAGGTTGTTCTCGCGGGGCGTGGCGACGTCGCCCGCGATACGGGTTCTGACGAGGTGTTCGGCGAGTTCGGCGCGGCTGGGTGTCCCGGATATCGGCATGGCTCCATTGTGGGGCAGCCGCCGCTCGGCGTCTTCGGCATGCCGCACGCTGCGACGCGGGTCACCTTCGCAGCGCGAACCACAACTCCATCCGTACGTCCGGGTCGTCGAGGTCGGTGCCCAGCAGGGCCGCGCAGCGGGCGACGCGCTGCCGGACGGTGTTGCGGTGCACGGACAGGGCGACGGCGGTGCGGTCCCAGCTGCCGTGCAGGGAGAGCCAGGTGCGCAGCGTCTCGGTGAGCGCGGGGACGGCCGCGACCGGCGCGAGCAGTGCCCGCGCGTGCGCCTCGGCCTCGCCGTCCGGCACGAGGTCGGCGAACGCGGGCCGCGCGCCGTGCCGGACCAGCGGCACCCGGGTGGCCCTGGCCCGGGCCAGCGCGCGGGCCGCCTGGGCATCGGCGGCCGGCCACTCGGCGGGGGCGACGGGGGCGCTGACGCCGAGGGTCCAGCCGGGCTGAGCGGCGGGGCCGGGGACGGCGGCGGAGCCCTGCCGGTCGCCGGGGCCGTGCGGGCCGGTGGAGACCTGCGGGCCGGTGGAGACCTGCGGGCCGGTGGAGACCTGCGGGCCGGTGGAGACCTGCGGGCCGGTGGTGGCCGCCGGGCTCTGCTGGTCGGTGGGGTCCGGAGGGCCGGTGGTGGCCGCCCGGTCGGAGCCGGCTTCCGGCCCGGCCGGAACCAGTACCCGCACGACGTCCCCGGCCGCGTCGACCAGGGGCGAGCCCAGGGCCGCGCCCAGCGCCGAGGCGGAGACCGGGTCGGGAGTGCCGGCGTGGGGGTGGGCGTGGACGACGTGCCAGCGGGCGGCACCGTCGCCGTCCCCGCCGCCGAGCAGCGGGGCGACCTCCTCGGGGTGGGCGCCCAGCAGCAGCCGTACGAGCGCGGAGGAGCGGGCCGCGCCCGTGCCGCTCCGGTGTTCGCCGGTGAGGAGGGAGAGCAGGACGGCGGCGACCGAGGCGATGGTGTGGTCCCCGGGTTCCCGGTGCGGGGCGGCGACCGCGAGGACGAAGCCCCGCCCGGTGCCGAGGGCGTACGCGGCGAGGCGGGTGCCGGCGACGGTGTCCGTGGCGGTGGTGGGGGCGTGGCCGGTGACGAACCGGGCGAGCTCCGCGAGCGCCCGCCGCACCTCGGCCCCGGGCTCCCGTCCCGCCGCCGCGATCTCCGTGCCCTCCGGCCCGTACAGCACCGCCCGCCCGTCGAGCCGGCCGGCCAGTCGGCGCAGTACCGACGGCACCGGGTCCGGACGGGAGGCCGCGGCGGCCAGGCCCCGCTGGGCTTCGGAGACCCGGCGCAGCTCGGCCAGCCGGGCCTGCGCCATCAGCTGCCACACCGAGCGGGCCACGCTCGAGAACGTCGTCCGCGGCGGCACCTCCACCAGCGGCAGCCCGTACGCCTCGCAGGCCGCGACCAGCGCCCCCGGCACGGTGTCGTGCACGGGTGCCACCCCGAAGCCGAGCGCGGCACCGCCCGCCGCCACGATCCGGGACACGTAGCCGTCGAAGTACGGCCCCGAGCCGGCCCCCTCCGGGACGTGCACGCCCGCCGTCAGCAGCAGCTCGCCGCCCAGCAGGTACGGAAAGGGGTCGGACATCTCCGAGGCGTGCGCCCAGCGGACCGTGACGTCCGCGGCCGGCGGCCCGGCGAGCTGCCGCAGGGCCAGGTCGTCGCGGGCCAGCAGGGCCGCGAGCGGCACCGGGGGCGTGGGAGGCGTGGGAGGTCCGGAAGGTCCGGAAGGTCCGGAAGATCCGGAGGGTCCGGGAGGCGCGGGCGGAACGGCCGGTTCCTGCATGGTGGACGTTTCCTCCGTCGAAGCGAGTCCGAGTGGATGAAACGTACACTTCGCATCCGCTTTTCAGCCACCTAGTGTCATTCCGGACCGAAAGCGGACCGAAAGCGGACCGGATGCGGACCGGATGCGGACCGGACGCGGACCGGACGCGGACCGGACGCGGACCGTAATGCGCACCGGAACCCGACCGGCAGCCCCGGGCACGCGCGGACGACCCCGAAATCCGGTCCGAACCGGCATTTCCGGCTCACCGGTAGAGTCGGGCAGCGGCAGTACATACGCGACGAAGCGTAAGAAGGAAGGCAGTACATGAGCAGCAACGAGACGCCCCGCGGACCGGTCGACTCCTCCCGCGTGCCGAGGTACGCGGGTCCGGCGACCTTCGCCCGGCTGCCCCGCCTGGACGAGGTCGGTACCGCCGATGTCGCCGTCGTCGGCGTGCCGTTCGACTCGGGTGTCTCGTACCGGCCGGGCGCCCGCTTCGGCGGCAACGCGATCCGTGAGGCCTCCCGTCTGCTGCGCCCCTACAACCCGGCCCAGGACGCCTCTCCGTTCGCCCTCGCCCAGGTCGCCGACGGCGGCGACATCGCCGTCAACCCCTTCCACATCAACGAGGCCGTCGAGACCGTCGAGGCCGCCGCCGACGACCTCCTCGGCACCGGCGCCCGCCTGATGACCCTGGGCGGCGACCACACCATCGCCCTCCCGCTGCTCCGCTCGGTGGCCAGGAAGCACGGCCCGGTCGCCCTGCTCCACTTCGACGCCCACCTGGACACCTGGGACACCTACTTCGGCGCCGAGTACACGCACGGCACGCCGTTCCGGCGCGCGGTGGAGGAGGGCATCCTCGACACGTCGGCCCTCTCCCACGTGGGCACCCGCGGCCCCCTGTACGGCAAGCAGGACCTCACCGACGACGAGAAGATGGGCTTCGGCATCGTCACCTCCGCCGACGTCTACCGCCGCGGCGCCGACGAGGTCGCCGACCAGCTCCGCCAGCGCATCGGCGACCGCCCCCTCTACATCTCCATCGACATCGACTGCCTGGACCCCGCGCACGCCCCCGGTACCGGCACCCCCGAGGCCGGCGGCATGACCTCCCGCGAGCTGCTGGAGATCCTGCGCGGCCTGGCATCCTGCAACCTGGTGTCGGCCGACGTCGTCGAGGTGGCCCCCGCGTACGACCACGCGGAGATCACGTCGGTGGCCGCGTCCCACACCGCGTACGAACTGACCACCATCATGAGCCGCCAGATCGCCCGGGCGCGCGCGACGGACCAGGAGACCGAGAACAAGTGACCCACGACCACGACCTGGTGCTCCGCCCGACCGCCGCGCAGACGGAGGCCGCACTGAACCCTCCCCCCGGCCGCACCGGCGGAGACCTGGTCGTGGAGACCCTGGCCGGGCTCGGCGCGACCACCGTCTTCGGCCTGCCCGGCCGGCCCGCCCTCGGCGTGTTCGACGCGCTGCGCCGCTCCGACCTGCGCCACATCGGCCTGCGGATGGAGAACAACGCCGGTTTCGCGGCGGACGCGTACGGCCGGATCACCGGTGAGGCGGCCCCGCTGCTGCTGTCGGCCTGCCCGGGCGGGCTCACCGCGCTGGCCGCGCTCCAGGAGGCGCGGGCGGCTTCCGCGCCCGTGCTGGCGATCGGCGGCCAGGTCCCGACGGCGGGCCCGGGCGGCGGGCGCCGAGGCCACCCGCACGAACTCCCGGACCGGGCGGCGTCCTTCCGCGGCGTGGTGAAGTCCGTCCACACGGCCCGCACCCAGTCCCAGATCCCGTCCGCGATCGCGGAGGCGTGGACGTCGGCGCTGACCGTGCCGCACGGCCCGGTGTGGGTGGAGATCCCGCAGGACGTCCTCCTGGCGCGGACGTCGATCCCGGTGGTGACGGGCGGCGACACCTTCCCCGAGGAACTGCCGCCGCGCCCCGAACTGACGGCGGTCGCCGCCGACCTGCTGTCGCGCGCGGAACGTCCGGCCGTCATCGCGGGCGGGGGAGTCGTACGGGCGGACGCGTCGAAGAAGCTGCGGCAGTTGGCGGAGCGCCTCCAGGCCCCCGTCGTCACGACCTTCGGCGGCAAGGGCGCGTTCCCGTGGACGCACCCCCTCTCCCTCCAGTCCTGGCTGGAGGACCGCCACACGACGGACTTCCTGGAGGACGCCGACGTACTCCTGGTGGTCGGCTCGGGCCTCGGCGGGCTCTCCTCGAACCACCACACGTTCCGGCCGCGCGGCCGGGTGATCCAGATCGAGGCCGACCTCGGCACACTGGAGTCCAACCACCCGGCCCTCGGCATCCACGCCGACGCCCGCCTCGCCCTCCAGGCGCTCCTGGAGACGGTGGAGGAGCGCCCCGATCCCACCGCCCGGGAGCGTGTGCGGGAGGTACTGGGCAGGGTCCGCGAGCGCATCGCGTCCCAGGGGCTCACCCTGGAGCAGGACGTACTGGCGGCGGTCCGCGGGGCCCTTCCGGCCGGCGCCCCGTCCTTCTGGGACATGACCGTCCTCACCTCCTGGGCGTGGTCGGCCTTCGACGCCAAGGCCCCCAACACGATGCACTCGGCCCAGGGCGCGGGCGGCCTCGGCTACGGCTTCCCGGCGGCGCTGGGAGCCGCAGTCGCCGATCCCACCCACCCGGTGCTGGCGGTGTCCGGCGACGACAGCGCGCTGTACTCCGTCGCCGAACTCGCCACGGCCCGCCGGTACGACCTGAACGTCACCTGGCTGATCGTCGACGACGGCGGCGAGGGCGTCCCGCGCGAGTACACGACGGACGCCTCCGGGCAGCCGACGGCGACGGAGCCGACCCGTCCCGACTACGTGGCGCTGGCGAAGTCCTTCGGTGTGCCGGGCGTACGCACCTCTCCGCGGACCCTGGAGGCGGACCTGGCGAAGGCCCTCGCCTCGCCGGGTCCGTCGGTGGTCGTCCTCCCCGCCGTCCTGCGGGGGTTCGCGCCGACGCACCCGGACTGACGGCGGCGCGCCCGACGGCACCCGGCGGCACCGCAGGGCACTGCTGCGACGGGCAGGGCCCGGCTGGTACGGGAACGGCGTCACGCCCGGCGAGACCGGGCCGGCCGTCCTCGTCGGCCACTTCGACACGGTGAACGGCCCGGCGGTCATGAGGAACGTCGACAGGATCACGCCCGGCGACACGATCGACGTCACCCGCGAGGACGGCACCCGGGCGGTCTTCGCCGTCACCGCGCTGGAACAGGTCGACAAGGACGCGTTCCCCACCGAGAAGGTCTACGGCAGGACCGACCGCCCCGATTTGCGCCTGATCACCTGCGGCGGCGAGATCACCGACGGCCACCGCCCGGACGACATCATCGTCTACGCCGACCTCGCGGGCTGACCGCCTACCAGATCGCCTCGACCCACTCCGGGTGGTCGACGAACGGGTTGCGGTTGTGCTGGTAGGAGTCGTAGATGACCTGGTTGCGGCGCTCCTCGAAGGCGTCCGGCGGGTCCTCGTCGTTCCACGCCTTCAGTACGGAGAGCTTGCCGATGTACGGGCTGCTGCCGTTGTCGACGCTGCCGTTGACCTCCAGGTCGGCCCAGCCGTCGCCGCCCTCGTACCGGACCGCCATGTAGAAGATCATGCGGGCCACGTCGCCCTTGACGGCGTCGCGGGGCTCGAAGGAGTCGGAGTCGGTGAGGCTGCCGCCGCTGTCGGTGAAGCCGCTGCCACCGTTGTCGAAGTCCTTGTTGCCCCGGATGCTGTTGACCCGGACGTCCTCGGGACGCAGGTGGTGCAGGTCCGTGCCGGGTCCGGTCGAGGTGCCGAAGTCGCCGTGGGACTTGGCCCACACGTGCTCGCGGTTCCAGTCGCCGGTGTCGCCGCCGTTCAGCGACTTGCTGCGGGAGATGCCGGAGTAGAGCAGGATCACGTTGCCGCTGTCGGCCGGGTCCTGGTCGGTGGACTTCAACGCGTTCCAGACCGCCGAGTACGAGAGCTTCGTCTGGTCGCTGATGATCGTGTGGAGCGAGGACTTGAGGCTGTCGCCCGTCTTGCCGACCGCGTTCCTGTAGTACGTCGAGTCGTAGTCCGAGGCCGTCGTCGCCGGCGCGGCTGTCGTGGCCGTGGCCGGGGTGACGGTCAGCGACGGGGCGGCGAGGGCGGCGAGGACGGCGGCCGTGGCGAGGGCCACCGCTTTCCGGGGGCGTATGCGTATAGCGAGCATGGGGTGTCCGATCTACGCGGGTTGACTGGAGCGGTACGACGAGCGTGGCATGGACATGTAGGAGGTGGGGTGTACGGAGAGTGGCGATTGCGTGACGGCGGCCCCCGACCGTGGTGGTCGGGGGCCGCTGTGCCGGATGTGCCGGGTGTGCCGGGTGTCAGGTGACGTCCGAGGGGTCCAACCGGTATACGGCCGACGTGTTTTCCGCCTGCGAGGCGGACTTCTCGGTGGAGGTGGCGGCGTAGTCGCTCTCCGCCACGGCCGTGCCGTGCTCCTGGACCCACTGGGTCACCTGGGTGCTGACCCCGGAGCCGCGGCCCATGCCGCCACCCATGCCGCCGCCGACCTGGATGTAGTGCAACTCGCCCTTCCTCACGAGCTCCTTGAGCCGGGCGAGGGTCATCGCGTTGTCGCTGCCGGACCAGCCCCACATGGAGATGACCGGCTCGCCGCTGCTGAGGATGAGCTGGGCGGCGCTCTGCGAACTCGACACCGCCAGCAGCCACTTGGCGCCGTCCTGGTGCTTCTTCAGGTAGGCGATCAGCTCACTGCTCGCGCCGCCCGCACCGCCGCCCATGCCGCCGCCACCGGCACCGTTCGGCCGGCTGCCCGTGCCCGTGTTGCCGTCCGCGCCCGTGCCGGCGTCAGTGCTGTCATCCGTGGTCGTCCCGCTGCCCGGGGGAGTGCCGTTCGGGGGTGTGCCGCCGGCGTCGCCGGGAGCCGGGCCGTTCCCGCCGCCGTCGGGCAGCTCGCCGCCGCCCGGGGCGGTGCCGCCGGCCGGGGTGTCCTGGCCGCCCTGCGGCTGACCGCCCGGCTGACCGCCGGGTCCCTCGCCGGACCCGCCACCGGGGAATCCGCCCCGGCCGCCACCTCCGCCGCCCGGGCCGCCGCCCATTCCGCCGCCCGTCGAGGGACCCGCGGTCGGGTTGGTGCCGCCCATGCCGCCGCCCGAACCGGTCGGCACCGACCACGCGTACGCCGCCGGACCCGCGACCCCGGCGACGACGGCCGCGGCCACGGAGACGGCCAGCAGCCGCACCCGGCGCCCCGAACGGAACACGAGCAGCCCCGTGATGGCCAGTGCCATCACCACCGCGACCGTCGGCCACAGCCAGGTGTTCCAGCCGGAGGCGCGGCGCAGCAGCACGATCGCCCAGACCCCGGTGACACCGAGGGCGAGCGGCAGCACCCACGCCCACCGCCGGTCGGCCCGGAAGGCGCGCAGCAGCATGACGCCGCCGCCCCCGCACAGCGCCGCGATGCCGGGCGCGAGCGCGGTCGTGTAGTACGGGTGCATGGTGCCCTCGGCCATGGCGAAGGTCAGGTAGTGCAGGACCGTCCAGCCGCCCCAGAGCACCAGCGCGGCGCGCGTGGGGTCGGTGCGGGGCGCCCTGCCGCACAGCGCCAGGCCGCCGACGAGTGCGATGCCCGCGAAGGGGAGCAGCCAGGAGATCTGGCCGCCGAGGACGTCGTTGAACATCCTGCCGATGCCCGCCGCACCCGAGAAGCCGCCGCCGCCTCCGCCGCCCATGTTGCCGTCGCCGCCGAAGATCCGGCCGAACCCGTTGTAGCCCGTGATCAGGTCCCAGGCCGTGCCGTCCGTCGAACCGCCGATGTACGGCCGCTGGGAGGCGGGCACCAGGGACACCGCCGCCGCCCACCAGAAGCTGGAGGCGGCCAGGGTGACGGCGGCGAGCACCAGGTTCCTGATCCGTTTGGTCCAGCCGAGGTCCGTCGCGTACGCGTACACGGCGAAGACCGCCGGCAGTGCGATGTAGCCCTGGAGCATCTTCGTGTGGAACGCGAGCCCGAAGCAGGCCGCCGCGCCCAGCAGGGGCAGCAGCCGGCCGCCCCGGACCGCGCGCAGGCCGAGGGCCGCCCCGGCCACCATCAGGAACACCAGCAGCGTGTCGGGGTTGTTGTCCCGGTTGATGGCGACCGTGATCGGGGTGAGCGCCAGCACCAGCGCGGCGACCGCCGCCGCGCCGTGCCCCCAGACCCGCTTCACGGAGGAGTGCAGGATCCAGATCGTCGCCAGCGCGGCCACGATCAGCGGCAGCATCATCTGCCAGGTGCCGTATCCGAGGAGGCGGCAGGACAGGCCCATGACCATCAGGGCGAGGGGCGGCTTGTCCACGGTGAGGAAGTTCCCCGCGTCCAGTGAGCCGAAGAACCACGCCTTCCAGCTCTCGGTGCCGCTGAGCACGGCGGCACTGTAGAAGCTGTTCAGGCCGGCCCCGGACAGGTTCCAGGAGTACAGGACCGCCGCCAGGACGAGGATCGCCGACAGGACCGGCAGCGACCATCGTGGCGTGCCGGGGGTGGGGGACGGTACGGGCGGCTCGGTGGCCGCGTGCGGTGGAGCGGTGGCAGATGTCACCACACCACCGTGTCCGCGTCCGATGGGCACGGGCTGTGCTTCGACTGGGGGTGGGCTGTGAATCCCGTGACGGGGGCACTCGGTGTGGATCAGGGGGCGGGTGACGGGGTCACGGATCGCCGATGTCATCGAGACCACCCAGCTCGACATGGCCGAGGACCTGCTGGAACACGCCGCCGACCTGCTCGTCGAAGCGCGGCCGGCACCCGAGCAGCTCCGCTTCCTCCTGGCCCGGACGGGCGAGGTGCTGACGGACGTGCACCGCATCGCGGTGAGCCGGGGCACGCGGTGACGCCGACCGCGGCCCGTCACTCGACCAGTTCGGGGAACTCCTCTTTGAGCGCGGCGAGCTGAGCGCGATGTCCGGCGTTGAAATCGGCCAGTTCCGGCAGGCCCAGGTTCTTGTCGAGGGCGACGGCCTGCGTGGGCACCAGGGCGGCTATCGCGCCGAACACCTCGCCCACCGCCTTCGCGTGCCGTTCCCGCTGGACAGCGGTCACCAGGTCGTCGAAGAGATCCAGCTCCAGGTCCTGGATCCGCCGGCGCGGACTGTCCTTCCCCTCGAACTTGTCGCGGACCGCCGGCTTGGGCGCGCCGGAGTCGACGAGGAACTTCAGTACCCGCAGCGTCGCGTACAGCCGCCCGGCCAGCCTCTGACCGCTCTCCCTCTGCTCTGCCATGTCTCATTACTTGCCGTCGGAACGCCCTCCCGCACCCCGCCCTTCGAAAAGCGGCCAACTTCCGGCCACCCCTGCGCCCTACGGTGACGGTCATGCGCCCGAGAACCCTCCGTACCGCCCTCGCCATCCTCACCGCAGGTCTCGCGGCGGCCGGCTGCCTGACCGCCGCCGGACCCGCCGCCGCGCACGAGAGGCCGCCGAGGAACGACTGCTCGCCCTCCGTCTCCCTCACCGGCTTCTCCGACGCCCTCGACAAGACCACCCACGACGGCACCTACGTCGGCAACCTCTCCGCCCTCTCCCGCGACCGGGGCGGCTCCCTCGCCGCCCTGGCCGACCGCTCCTCCCTCTTCCGGCTGGACGCGCGCACCCTGGAGCCGCAGGACGTCGTCCCGCTCGCCGACGAGAACGGCGGGGCCCTCGACGCCGAAGGACTGGTCGTCTCCCGCGACGGCACGTACCTCGTCTCCTCCGAGACCGAGCCGTCCGTCCGCCGCTACTCCCGCACCGGGCGGATCCTCGACCGCCTCCCCGTGCCGGACGCCCTCCGCACCGCCCCCGAGGGCCGCGCCCGGACCAACGGCAGCTTCGAGGGGCTCACGGCCCTCCCCGGCGGCCGGACCCTGATCGCCTCCATGGAGTACCCGCTCGCCGGTGACCCCGCCGACCTGGTCCGCTTCCAGACCTGGCAGCGGACGGGGCACGGACACTTCCGGCTCGGCGCCCAGTACACCTACCGGACCGACACCGGCCTCGGCGTCTCCGAGACCACCGCGACCCCCGGCGGGCGCCTCCTCGTCCTGGAGCGCGGCTTCACCTCCGGCGTCGGCAACACCGTCCGCCTCTACCTGGCCGACCGGCGCGGCACCACCCTCGAGAAGACCCTCCTCGCCGACCTCGCCGACTGCCCCTCCCTCGGCGCCACCGCCGGGCAGCCCCAGCCCAACCCGCTCCTCGACAACTTCGAGGGGATGACCGTCACCGGCCGGAGCAGGGGCCGCCTGGAGGTCCTGCTCGTCAGCGACGACAACCAGAACGCCGCACAGACGACCCGCTTCCTCAGGCTCCGGGTCCGCGCCTGAATCGCTGCCGCGGGATGAAATCCCCGCTCGCCCGTGTTGGTGCCTTCCGGTAGATCAGGTGAGCAGGACGACCGACGAATGACCGGAGGGCACGGCGTGGACGCGCAACGGGGATGGGCACGACGACTGGCGGGCTACGCCTGGCGCTATCCCAAGGACGTCGTCCTCGCCCTCGGCGCCTCGCTGGGCGGCATGGCCGTCATGGCCCTGGTCCCGCTGATCACCAAGGTCATCATCGACGACGTGATCGGCGACAAGACCAGGGACATGGCGCTCTGGGCGGGTCTCCTCATCGGCGCCGCGGTCGTCGTCTACGTCCTCACCTACATCCGCCGCTACTACGGCGGCCGGCTCGCCCTCGACGTCCAGCACGACCTGCGCACCGACATGTACGGGACGATCACCCGGCTCGACGGGCAGCGTCAGGACGAGCTGTCCACGGGACAGGTCGTCGGACGGGCGACCAGTGACCTCCAGCTGATCCAGAGCCTGCTGTTCATGCTCCCGATGACCATCGGGAACGTCCTGCTCTTCCTGATCTCCCTCGTCATCATGGCGTGGCTGTCCCCGCCGCTCACGCTCGTCGCCCTCGCCGTCGCCCCCGCGCTGTGGTTCATCGCCCGCCGCAGCCGCACCCGCCTGCACCCCGCCACCTGGTACGCCCAGGCCCAGGCCGCCGCCGTCGCCGGCGTGGTCGACGGCTCGGTGAGCGGCGTACGCGTGGTGAAGGGCTTCGGACAGGAGGAGCAGGAGACCGGGAAGCTCAGGGAGGTCGGGCGCAGGCTCTTCGCCGGGCGGCTGCGGACGATCAGACTGAACGCCACCTACACCCCCGCCCTCCAGGCCGTCCCCGCCCTCGGCCAGGTCGCCATGCTCGCCCTCGGCGGCTGGCTCGCCGTACGCGGGAACATCACGCTCGGCACCTTCGTCGCCTTCTCCACCTACCTCGCCCAGCTCGTCGGCCCGGTCCGCATGCTCGCCATGGTCCTCACCGTCGGCCAGCAGGCCCGCGCCGGCACCGAACGCGTCCTGGAGCTGATCGACACCGAGCCCGTGATCGAGGACGGCACCGGGACCCTGCCCGCCGACGCGCCCGCGACCGTCGAGTTCGACGACGTCGCCTTCGGTTACGCCACGGATTCCGGAGAGAGCAGGCCCGTCCTCGACGGTCTCTCCTTCGAGATCCGCGCGGGCGAGACCCTCGCCGTGGTCGGCTCCTCCGGTTCCGGCAAGTCCACACTCTCGCTGCTCCTGCCGCGCTTCTACGACGTGACGCGCGGCGCCGTCCTCATCGGCGGCCACGACGTGCGCGAGCTGACCCTGGACTCGCTGCGGGCCGCCATCGGGCTGGTGCCCGAGGACTCCTTCCTCTTCTCGGACACCGTGCGCGCCAACATCGCCTACGGCCGTCCGGACGCCACCGACGAGGAGATAGAGGCCGCCGCCCGGGCCGCGCAGGCCCACCGGTTCATCACCGAACTGCCCGACGGCTACGACACCACCGTCGGCGAGCACGGCCTGACCCTCTCCGGCGGCCAGCGCCAGCGCGTCGCCCTCGCCCGAGCGATCCTCACCGACCCCCGGCTGCTGGTCCTCGACGACGCCACGTCCGCCGTGGACGCCCGTGTCGAGCACGAGATCCACGACGCGCTGAAGCAGGTCATGCGGGGCCGCACCACGCTCCTCATCGCCCACCGCCGTTCCACCCTCGGCCTCGCCGACCGCATCGCCGTCCTCGACCACGGCCGCCTCGCCGACCTCGGCACCCACGAGGAACTCCAGGAGCGCTCCGCCCTCTACCGGCGCCTGCTCACCGACCCCGACGAGCTGGGCGGGGTGTCACCGGGGCACGCGCGGCCCGCCGCGCCCGCCGAGGACACCTCCGTCCGCGACGAGCTGGACGCCGAGTTCGACGCCGAGCGCGGCCTCACCCCACGGCTGTGGACCGGCGACCGCGTACCGAAGGACACCGCCCTCGCCGGCACCCCCGCCACCCCGGAACTGCTCGCCCAGGTCGACGCGCTGCCCCCCGCCGACGGAACCCCGGACATCGACGAGGCGCGGGCCGTCGAACCGGAGGAGTCCTACGGCCTGCGCCGCCTGCTGCGCGGCTTCCGCGCGCCGCTGCTGATCAGCCTCGCCCTGGTCACCGTGGACGCCGGCATGGGCCTGCTGCTGCCCGTGCTGATCCGGCACGGCATCGACGAGGGCGTCACCCAGGCCGCCCTCGGCGCGGTCTGGGCGGCCTCGCTGCTGGGGCTGCTCGCCGTGCTCGCCCAGTGGACGGCGCAGACCGGTGAGATCCGCATGACCGGCCGGACGGGGGAGCGGATCCTCTACTCGCTCCGGCTGAAGATCTTCGCCCAGCTCCAGCGGCTCGGCCTCGACTACTACGAGCGCGAACTGACCGGGCGGATCATGACCCGGATGACGACGGACGTGGACGCGCTGTCGACGTTCCTGCAGACGGGACTCGTCACCGCCTTCGTCTCGGTCGTCACCTTCTTCGGCATCATGGTCGCCCTGCTGGTCATCGACGTGGAACTCGCGCTGGTCGTCTTCGCGACCCTGCCGCCGCTGATCATCGCCACGTACTTCTTCCGCAGGGCCAGCGTGAAGGCGTACGAACTGGCCCGGGAGCGGGTCTCCTCGGTCAACGCCGACCTCCAGGAATCGGTGGCCGGGCTGAGGATCGTGCAGGCCTTCCGGCGCGAGCACGACGGCGGCCGGCGGTTCGCCGAACACAGCGACAGCTACCGGCAGGCACGCATCCGGGGCCAGTGGCTGATCTCGGTCTACTTCCCGTTCGTGCAGCTGCTGTCCTCGGCCGCGGTCGCCGCCGTACTGATCGTCGGCGGCGCGCGGATCGACGACGCGACGCTGACGACCGGCGCGCTGGTGGCGTACCTGCTGTACATCGACCTGTTCTTCGCGCCCGTCCAGCAGCTCTCCCAGGTCTTCGACGGCTACCAGCAGGCGTCCGTCTCCCTCGGCCGCATCCAGGAACTGCTGCGGGAACCGACGTCGACGAAGGCCCCCGACAAGCCGCTCGGCGTCGGACCCCTGCGCGGCGACATCGCCTTCGAGGACGTCCACTTCCGGTACGCGGGCGCCGACGACGAGGACGCGGCCCTCACCGGCATCGACCTGCGCATCCCCGCCGGCCAGACCGTCGCCTTCGTCGGCGAGACCGGCGCGGGCAAGTCGACCCTGGTCAAGCTGGTCGCCCGGTTCTACGACCCGACGGGCGGACGGGTGACCGTCGACGGGCAGGACCTGCGCGCCCTCGACCTCACCTCCTACCGGCACCGGCTGGGAGTCGTCCCGCAGGAGGCGTACCTCTTCCCCGGCACCGTCCGGGACGCCATCGCCTACGGCCGCCCGGACGCCACCGACGCCGAGGTGGAGGCGGCGGCGCGGGCGGTCGGCGCCCACGAGATGATCGCCACGCTGGAGGGCGGCTACCTCCACGAGGTCGCCGAGCGGGGCCGCAACCTCTCCGCCGGACAGCGGCAGCTGATCGCGCTCGCCCGCGCCGAGCTGGTCGACCCCGACGTACTGCTCCTCGACGAGGCCACCGCGGCCCTGGACCTGGCCACGGAGGCGCAGGTCAACCAGGCCACCGACCGTGTCGCGGGCCGCCGTACGACACTGGTCGTCGCCCACCGGCTCACCACCGCCGCCCGCGCGGACCGCGTCGTCGTCATGGACGGCGGACGGGTCGCCGAGGACGGCACGCACGACGAGCTGCTGGCGCTCGACGGACGGTACGCGCGACTGTGGCGGACCTTCGTCGGCGCGGCCGAGCCGGAGGAGCCGGTCGGCGCACTGCGCTGACACCCGGGCAACCATTCGACGGATGCCGTGCGTCCGTACATCCGTACGTCGGTGATCGCCGTACGACGGAGGCGGAGGGGACCGCGGTGGGCCAGGGCGGGGCTGGAATACGACGGTGGCTGGCGCACGGCACGGCCCTGCTGACCGCGGCCGGGCTGCTCGCCGTCGCGGTACCGCAGGAGGCACAGGCCGCCGCGGTGTGCCCGGGCCGCAAGGTGCGCACGCTGCAGTTCTCCACCGGCTCCGTCCTCGTCCACAAGCGGGGCAGCTACGTCTGCGCCGTCACCGTCCCCAGGAACCCCGGCACCAAGCGCCAGATGTCCGTCAGCGTGCAGGCGCGCGGCGGCCGGCCGGTCGTGGACGCGGGGCGGTTCGCCTACCGGGCGGGGCCGGTGACCGTGCACGTCGGGAAGCGCTGCGTGTGGGTGAGGGGCAAGGTGTCCCGGGGCTCGGTCAGCTCCGGCTGGATCCTGTGCTGAAGGGCCCTCGGCTGCCAATTCGCCATCTCCCCTGGTGTGCGGACGACTTGCTCCGATAGCTTCCGGCGCACATCCGTTTCACAGGGAGGGTGCATGCGCAAGGCGCTCAGATGGCTGCTGGCGCTCGCGGTGCTCATAGGCACCGTCAGCACGGCGGGCGCGGCCACCGCCGCCGAGCCGAAGGCCGTCGACATCAAGGACCGGCTGCTGTCCGTACCGGGCATGAGCCTGATCGAGGAGAAGCCGTACACCGGCTACCGCTTCTTCGTCCTCAACTACACCCAGCCGGTCGACCACCGGCGCCCGTCCAAGGGCACGTTCCAGCAGCGGATCACCGTGCTGCACAAGGACACGGCCCGCCCGACGGTCTTCTACACCGGCGGCTACAGCGTCTCCACGAACCCCAGCCGCCGCGAGCCGACCCAGATCGTCGACGGCAACCAGGTCTCCATGGAGTACCGCTACTTCACCCCGTCCCGGCCCGAGCCCGCCGACTGGTCCAAGCTGGACATCTGGCAGGCCGCCAGCGACCAGCACCGCATCTTCAAGGCACTGAAGCCGGTCTACTCCGAGAACTGGATCTCCACCGGCGGCTCCAAGGGCGGCATGACCGCCACCTACTACGAGCGCTTCTACCCGCACGACATGGACGGCGTCGTCGCCTACGTCGCCCCCAACGACGTGGTGAACCGCGAGGACTCCGCCTACGACCGCTTCTTCGCCCGCGTCGGCACCGAAGAGTGCCGCGACCGGCTGAACGGCGTGCAGCGCGAGGCACTGGTACGCCGGGCGCCGCTCAAGGAGAAGTACGAGGCGTACGCGGCCGAGAACGGCTACACCTTCGACACCATCGGCAGCCTGGACCGCGCCTACGAGGCCGTCGTCCTCGACTACGTCTGGGGCTTCTGGCAGTACAGCACCGTGAAGGACTGCGCCGGCATCCCGGCCGACGCCGAGAACGCCACCGACGAGGCGATCTGGGAGTCGGTGAACACCATCTCCGGCTTCTCCTTCTACACGGACCAGGGCCTCGCCCCCTACACGCCGTACTACTACCAGGCGGGCACCCAGCTCGGCGCGCCGACGATCCACTTCCCGCACATCGAGAAGAAGTACATCCGCTACGGCTACCAGCCGCCGCGCAACTTCGTGCCCCGGTCGATCCCGATGCGGTTCGAACCGTGGGTGATGCGGGACGTCGACCGCTGGGTGCGGCACAACGCCGACCAGATGCTGTTCGTGTACGGCGAGAACGACCCGTGGGGTGCCGAGCCCTTCCGCCTCGGGCACGGCGCGCGTGACTCCTACGTCCTCACCGCGCCCGGCATGAACCACGGCGCCAACGTCGCCGGTCTGGTGCCCGAGGAGAAGGCCCTCGCCACGGCCCGCATCCTCGACTGGGCGGGCGTCGCCTCCACCGAGGTCCAGGAGAACCCGTCGGCGGCCAGGCCGCTGGCGACGTTCGACACCGAGCTGGACAAGCGGGACGTGCAGCGCGAACCGATGCTGCGCCCGTAGGACGGTGACTGCGTCCGGTACCGCTGGGACCGCGAGCCCCTGAGGCTCGCGGCCGGTCACAGCGGCCGGGCGCAGCCCACCGGCCGTTCGCCGCCGAGACGGACGTAGAGACCGGTCGAGGCAGGGCAGTCCCCCCGGGCCGCGACCGCCTCGACCACCTTGAACTGCGGTTTCCTCTCACCCTTGCCGTCGCACGCGGTCTCGCGGACCTGGCCGCTCCCGGCGTCGTAGACACAGTCGCCGACGATGGTGCGCGGGCCGCCCCCGCCGCCCGGATCACCGGGGTGCGGCGGCTGGAGCTTGCGCATGCAGGCGTAACCCTGCGGCACGGCCCCGTCGCCGTCCTCGTCGGCGGAAGGGCGCTGCTCGCTGATGTGCAGGACGAAGTCGGTGGTGGCGGGGCACGGCGGACCGTCGTCCGCACGGCCGTCCTCCCGCGCCACGACCCGCGCCGCCGCCCGCTCACTGCCGCACGGCACCTCGGTGAAGCTGACCGTCCCGAACGAGCTGCACTCGTCGATCGCCAGGAACACCGCGCCGTACCCGGACGGCCGGACGGCGGCCGGGGCCGAACCCGGGGCGGCCTCCCCGCCGATCCGGGCGTCCCCGTTCGCGTCTCCGCCCGCGCCGTCGTCCTCGCCCGCCGGGCCCGCCGGGCTCTGACAGCCCGTCAGCAGAACGGCGCACAGCATCGACAGCGTGCAGAACACCCCCGCGGACCATCTCTCACGCATCGTCAACCCCCCGGACCCCCGGTCCAGCGTGCCCGGCCGCGGCGGGGCACGCCAGACGCGCGGGGTGCATTGCGCACGGGTGACGGGAGCGCCCCCGGCGCGTGGCGTAGGCCGCGCTACGTCCTACGACCGGTACGACAGCCCGTGCCCGAGGGGGAACAGCACCGCCGCCGGGTCGTCCGCCCGCACCACCGGAACCGGCAGCTTCCCGCGCGGCCGTACCCGCCCGGCGATCACCCGGGCCGCCGCCCGCACCTCGACGTCGGTCCAGGAGTAGGCGGCGAGGTGGGCGGGGACGTCCGGGAGGTGGGCCACGTCGTACGGATTGCGGACCGCGACCGCGACGACCGGCCTCCCGGTCTCCAGCAGCCGCGCGACCAGCGTGCGCTGACTGCTGCGCGCCGTGACGTTGTACGTGGCGACCACCACCGCGTCGGCGTCCCCGGCCGCCGCGACCGCCCGGTCGATGACGGCGGCGGACGGTGCCGTCCCGGTCGACAGGGCGGTGGCGGCGAAGCCCAGCTCGGTCAGCGCGCCCGCGAGGACACCGGTGGGCGGCCCGGTCGTGCCGGAGGGGGACGCGGGGTCGGCGCCGACGACGAGCAGCCGGCGGTGCTCCCGGCGCGACAGGGGCAGCAGCCGCCCCTCGTTGACCAGCAGCGTGGTGGACCGCTCGGCGATCCGGTCCGCCGCCTCCAGGTGGCCGCGGGTGCCGACGGTGCGGTCGACGTCCCGGCGGCTGGTGTAGGCGTCCCGGAACAGCCCCAGCTTCGCCTTCAGCCGCAGCACCCGCAGGATCGATTCGTCGAGCCGCGCCTCGGTGAGTTCGCCCTCGCGCACGGCCGTCAGGACGGCGTTCCAGGCGAGCGGCAGGTTCGGCGGGTTGAGCAGCTGGTCGACGCCGGCCTTCAGCGCCAGCACCGGCACCCGTTCGTCGCCGTACTTCGTGCGTACGCCCTGCATGCCGAGGGAGTCGGTGACCACGACCCCGTCGTAGCCCAGTTCCTCGCGCAGTATGCCGGTGAGGATGGGGCGGGAGAGGGTGGCCGGGTCGCCGGAGCCGTCGAGCGCCGGGACCACCAGGTGGGCGGTCATGATCGCGTCGATGCCCGCCTCGATGGCGGCGCGGAAGGGCGGCGCGTCCAGCTCCTCCCACTGCTCGCGGCTGTGCGTGATGACCGGCAGGCCGGTGTGGCTGTCGGTGGCCGTGTCGCCGTGTCCCGGGAAGTGCTTGGCGCACGCCGCGACCCCGGACCGCTGGTATCCCGTCACCTCGGCGGCCACCATGTCCGACACCGCGCGGGGATCGGCGCCGAAGGACCGTACGCCGATCACCGGGTTGGCCGGGTTGACGTTCACGTCGGCGACGGGGGAGTAGTCCTGGCGGATGCCCATGGCGTGCAGCTCGGCACCCGCGATCCGCCCGAGGGTGCGGGCGTCGGACCGCGAACCGCCGGCACCGACGGCCATCGCGCCCGGGAAGAGGGTCGCCGGCTCGCCCACGCGAGCCACGATCCCGTACTCCTGGTCGGTGGAGATGAGCACGGGCAGGCCGCGCGGCAGCTCCAGCGACGCCTTCTGGATGCCGTTGGACAGCTCGGCGATCTGGTGCGGGTCGCGGGTGTTGTGCGCCCAGGCGAAGTAGATGATGCCGCCGACCCGGTACTCGGCGACCAGCTCGGCCGCGGTGCGGACGCCGATCTCCTTCAGGTTGGCGTCGATGTCGGCCTGGTCCGGGTCGGTGGCGGAGTGGCCGTAGACCCGCATGACGAAGAGCTGGCCGACCTTCTCCTCCAGCGTCATGCGCGAGATGAGGGCGCGGAGCTTGTCGTCGTCGGGCCCGCGGGCGGCGTCGGCGAACGCGGTGCCGCCGCCGGCCGCGAGCGTCGCGCCGACGACCGCGGTGGCGGTGAGGACGGTACGTCTGGAGGGGTGTGCGGTGCTTCCCGGGCCGGCCGTGCTGCTGTGGTGCACGTGCGCTCCTTCCGGAGTGATCCGCTGGGGAATCGCTGGAGAGCTGCTGAAGGAAACTTCCAAGGAGTCACCAATATCCGGGAAGTTTCTGCCAGTCAAGGGAGCGCACAGGAGTCGGCCGAAGCGGCGAAGACCGAGCTGGTGGGGCCGCCGTCGGCGCCAGGGAGGGGGGCGCGCCGACGGCGGCGGGCCGCCGGCCGCGGTACGGCTGGAGAGGGTGGTCAGCGATCGCAGCCAGCAGCGAGGCCGACACCGCACCGCGAAGACTCGTCCGGCAGCGTGCGGATTGGACGACCGGGACCGGGGAGGGGTTCCCGGTCGGGAGGGGTTTCTCCAAGTCGGTGCGCACGGGAGCCGTGGGGCTGAGGGGACGGCGGGGGCGCCGGGGACGCGGTCTACTCGGTCACGGCGGCGGAGTGGCCGCGGTGCCGGGAGCGGCTGGAGCACCGGGTGCGGTCGGCGGCATCCGGGTCCGCTTCCGCCGCCACGCTCACGCCGCCTCGCTGAGCAGCCGGGCGAGGTGTTCGCGGCCCGCGTCCAGCAAGGTGGGCAGCGGGGCGGCCGACTCGTACCACCGCTTCTCGTACTCCCAGCACAGCCAGCCGTCCCAGCCGTGCCGGGAGAGCACGTCCACCACCTCGGTGAGCGGCAGCACACCGGCGCCCAGCGGCAGTGGCGTGGTGTCGTCGGGGGAGGCGATGTCCTTGACCTGGACGTAGCCGAGGTGCGGGGCGAGGGCGAGATAGCTCTCCGCGGGCTGCTCGCCGCCCAGCCAGGTGTGCATGACGTCCCACAGGGCGCCGACCCGGCGGTGCCCGACCAGGCCCAGGACGCGCATCGCGTCGGCCCCGGTGCGGTGCGAGTCGTGGGTCTCCAGGAGGATGCGCACGCCCAGCCCGGCCGCGTGCTCGGCGGCCGTGCCCAGCCGCCGGGCGGCCGTCGCGTCGGCCTCCTCCGGGCTCTGCTCCGTACCGCCGCCCGGGAAGACCCGGACGAACGGGGCGCCCAGATCACGGGCCAGGTCGAGCAGGGTACGGATCTCGGCGATCACGGCGTCGTCGTCGCCCGGGGCGGCGACCCGCGCGTACCCCGCGAGCCCCAGCAGCTCCACGCCCGCCGCCTTGAACGCCTCGGCCACCGCGGACCGTTCAGCGCGGGTCAGGCCCGGGTGGACCGGTTCCTCCGGGTGGGCGCGCAACTCGACCCCGTGATAGCCGTGCGCGGTCGCGAGCCCCAGGACGTCGGTCAGGGGCAGGCCGGGGACACCGAGGGTGGAGAACGCCAGCTTCATGCCCACGGAGCGTACCCGCCCCCGACCCCGCCACTCCTCCCACCGGCCGGGTGTCGCAGCCCCGGCACCGGCGGACGGGCGACGCCGCCCAGGCCGCCCTGCCTTGATCACCCCGCGCCGGCCAAGGGCTCGGACGCTACCCCGCGCCGCCTCGTTCGTCGGGCGTGTGCGGAGAGGTGCGCCGAGACCGATCCAGCCCGTTCGTCCTGTGTTCGCGGAGGGGCTGGGGCGCTGCCCCGCGCCGCCTCGTTCGCCGGGTGCGGGCGGAGGGGCGTGGCCGAGACCGATCCAGCCCGTTCGTCCCAGCACTCGCGGAGGGGCGCAGCGCAGGCCGACCCAGCCCGTCCGGCGTTCGAGGACGAGGCCGTTCAGGCCGAAGCGGGGGCCTGGGGGCGGCAGCCCCCAGCGAGGCCCACACCGACGCCGGACGCCCCGGCACCCACGGCGCCTACCCCCGCGGCCTTCCGGAGGACCCCCGCACCATCAACTCCCCCCGCACCGTGGCGATCCCCCCGGGCGGCGCCTCCTCCCGCCCCATCGCGATGCGGCCGGCCCGCGCCCCCGCCTCCGCGAGCGGCAGCCGCACGGTCGTCAGCGCGGGCACCGCGTCGATGCTGAACGGCAGGTCGTCGAAGCCGGCCACGGACACGTCGTCCGGGATCCGCAGCCCCAGGTCGCGCAGCGCCGCGCAGGCGCCCAGCGCGACGGAGTCGTTCGCGGCGACGACGGCCGTCAGGTCCGGATCCCTGCGCAGGAGTTCCAGCGTGGCCTCGTAGCCGGACTGCCGGTCGTAGCGGCCGTGGAGCGTCCAGCGGGGGTCCTCCTCGACGCCGTGCGCGGCCAGCGCGGCACGGTGCCCCTCCAGCCGGTGCCGGGTCGTGGTGCGCTCCTCGGGGCCCGCGATGTAGCCGAGCCGCCGGTGCCCGAGCCCGATGAGGTGCTCGGTCAGTTCCCGGCCGCCCCCGCGGTTGTCGAAGGTCAGCGCGATCGCCCCCGTGCCCGGAGCCGGCGGCCGCCCGCACAGCACCACCCGTGTGCCGGCCTCCGCCAGCTTGCGCAGCTTCGCCGCCACGGCCGCCTGGTGCGCCGCGTCCTCCATCGCCCCGCCGGTCAGCACGACGGCCGCCGCCCGCTGCCGCTGCAGCAGCGTGAGGTAGGTCAGTTCGCGCTCCGGGGCGCCGCCGGTGTTGCAGACCACGGCGAGTCTCTCGCCGCCCGCTCTGCCGCCCGGCCCGCCGATCTCGGACTGGACCGCGCCGGCCATGATGCCGAAGAAGGGGTCGGCGATGTCGTTGACCAGGATGCCCACCAGGTCGGACGTGGCCGCCGCCAGGGCGCTCGCGGGCCCGTTGAGGACGTAGTCCAGGTCGTCGACCGCCTTCAGCACCCGCTCCCGGGTGGAGGCGGCCACGGGATAGTTCCCGTTCAGCACGCGCGACACCGTCGCGGGGGAGACCTGGGCGCGGGCCGCCACGTCCGCCAGTGTCACCGTCATGTCCTCGTCCTCCGCATCGCGCGTGTGCCGGACACAGTCTCGGCGGTCCGAGCGCCGTCCGTGTGCCGTCCGTGTGCCGTCTCAGCCGTCCAGGTGACCTTACGGGCACCGCCCGCCGCCGTTCGCCCCCTCGAACCACTCGCCCGAACCACGGTCTTGTCCGGACCACCGTCCACAGGCTAGCTTCCTCATACATAGAAAGCGCTTGCTGTACTGCCTTGCCGTACCGCTCGCCGCATCGCCGGCCGTATCGATCGCTCTCGCTCGCTGTACGGCTCGTACGAAGGGAATGACGTGACACGCAAGACGGTGCGTATCGCCATGAACGGTGTGACCGGGCGCATGGGCTACCGCCAGCACCTCGTCCGCTCCATCCTGGCCCTCCGAGACCAGGGCGGCCTCGACCTCGGCGACGGCACCGTGCTGTGGCCGGAGCCGATCCTGGTCGGCCGCCGCGAGCACGCGCTGCGGGCGCTGGCCGAGCGGCACGGTCTGGAGCACGTCTCGACGGACGTGGACGCGGTCCTCGCCGACGACAGCGTCGACATCTACTTCGACGCCCAGGTGACCTCGGCCCGCGAGGAGGCGATCAGGAAGGCGATCGCCGCGGGCAAGCACATCTACACCGAGAAGCCCACCGCCACCGGCCTGGACGGCGCCCTGGAACTCGCCCGCCTGGCCAACGACGCCGGCATCAAGCACGGCGTCGTCCAGGACAAGCTCTTCCTCCCCGGCCTGCTCAAGCTCAAGCGCCTCATAGACGGCGGCTTCTTCGGCCGCATCCTGTCCGTGCGCGGCGAGTTCGGTTACTGGGTCTTCGAGGGCGACTGGCAGGACGCCCAGCGCCCCTCCTGGAACTACCGCGCGGAGGACGGCGGCGGCATCGTCGTCGACATGTTCCCGCACTGGGAGTACGTCCTGCACGAGCTGTTCGGCCGGGTGAAGTCCGTCCAGGCCCTCACCGCCACCCACATCCCGCAGCGCTGGGACGAGAACGGCAAGCCGTACGACGCCACCGCCGACGACGCCGCCTACGGCGTCTTCGAGCTCGACGGCGGCGCGATCGCCCAGATCAACTCCTCCTGGGCCGTACGCGTCAACCGGGACGAGCTCGTCGAGTTCCAGGTCGACGGCACCGAGGGCTCCGCGGTGGCCGGCCTGCGCAACTGCCGGGTCCAGCACCGCTCCGCCACCCCCAAGCCGGTCTGGAACCCGGACATCCCCGCCACCGAGGTCTTCCGCGACCAGTGGCAGGAGGTCCCGGACAACGGCGACTTCGACAACGGCTTCAAGGCCCAGTGGGAGCTGTTCCTGCGCCACGTCTACGCCGACGCCCCCTACCACTGGGACCTGCTGGCCGGCGCCCGCGGCGTCCAGCTCGCCGAGCTGGGCCTGAAGTCGTCGGCCGAGGGCCGCCGCCTCGACGTCCCGGAGGTCTCGCTGTGACCCTGCACCTGCCGGACGCGAACGGCACCACGCGCGCCTACGAGCCCCGCGCCGAACCCCTCACCGTCACCCCGGGAAGCGCTTTCACGTCCCGTACGGTGTTCTCGGCGGCGCACGTCGTCGCCGACCCGTACGCGGACACCACGCCCGACGGCCCCGCCGCCGTCGACTGGGACGCCACCCTCGCCTTCCGCCGCCACCTGTGGTCCCACGGACTCGGCGTCGCCGAGGCGATGGACACCGCCCAGCGCGGCATGGGCCTGGACTGGGCCGGCGCGGCCGAGCTCATCCGCCGGTCCGCCGCCGAGGCGAAGACGTGCGGCGGCCGCATCGCCTGCGGCGTCGGCACCGACCAGCTCACCGCCGGCACGCTCGCCGAGGTCCGGGCGGCCTACGAGGAACAGCTCGCCGTCGTCGAGGAGTCGGGCGCCCAGGCCATCCTGATGGCCTCCCGCGCGCTGGCCGCGACGGCGCAGGGCCCGGACGACTACCTGGAGGTCTACGGCCACCTCCTGCGCCAGGCCGCCGAACCGGTCGTCCTGCACTGGCTCGGCCCGATGTTCGACCCGGCCCTGGAGGGCTACTGGGGGTCGGAAGACCTCGACGCGGCGACCGACACCTTCCTGGAGGTCATCGCCGCCCACCCCGACAAGGTCGACGGCATCAAGGTCTCCCTCCTCGACGCCCAGCGCGAGATCGACCTGCGCCGCCGGCTCCCGCAGGGCGTGCGCTGCTACACCGGCGACGACTTCAACTACCCCGAGCTGATCGCCGGCGACGAGCAGGGTTTCAGCCACGCCCTGCTCGGCATCTTCGACCCGCTGGGCCCGCTGGCGGCCGAGGCGGTCCGCGTCCTGGACACGGGGAACACGGAGGGCTTCCGCGCCCTCCTCGACCCCACCGTCGAACTCTCCCGCCACCTCTTCCAGGCCCCCACCCGCTTCTACAAGACGGGCGTGGTGTTCCTGGCCTGGCTGGCCGGCCACCAGAGCCACTTCACGATGGTCGGCGGCCTCCAGTCGGCCCGCTCCCTGCCGCACCTCGCCCGCGCCTACGAACTCGCCGACGGCCTCGGCCTGTTCCCGGACCCGAAGCTGGCCCAGGAGCGCATGCGTAACCTGCTGAACCTGTACGGAGTGAACCAGTGAGCGACACGGCACCCGACCTGACGCGCTTCAGCATCAACCAGATGACGGTCAAGCAGCTGACGCTGCCCGAACTGACCGACGCCTGCCGCGCACTGGGCGTCGGCAACGTCGGCCTGTGGCGCGAACCCGTCCAGGCGTACGGCGTCGAGGCGGCGGCGAAACTGGTCCGCGACGCGGGCCTGACCGTCACCACCCTGTGCCGCGGCGGCTTCCTCACGGCGACGGACGCGGACGAACGCGCGAAGGCCCTGGCCGACAACCGCCGCGCCGTCGACGAGGCCGCCACCCTCGGCACCGACACCCTGGTCCTCGTCTCGGGCGGCCTCCCGGCGGGCAGCAAGGACCTGGGCGCGGCCCGGGAACGCATCGCCGACGCCCTGGCGGAACTGGCCCCGTACGCCGAGCGGCACGGCGTACGCCTCGCCATCGAGCCCCTGCACCCGATGTACGCCTCCGACCGCTGCGTGGTCTCCACCCTCACCCAGGCCCTGGACCTCGCGGAACGCTTCCCGGCCCACCAGGTCGGCGTCACCGTCGACACGTACCACATCTGGTGGGACGACCGGGCGCCCGAGCAGATCGCCCGGGCCGGGGCGGGCGGCCGGATCCACACCTTCCAGCTCGCCGACTGGACCACGCCGCTGCCCGAGGGCGTCCTCAACGGCCGCGGTCAGATCGGGGACGGCGCGATCGACATGCGGGAGTGGAAGGGGTACGTGGAGGCGGCCGGCTACACCGGCGCGATCGAGGTCGAGCTGTTCAACGAGGGGCTGTGGGCACGGGACGGACGGGAGGTGCTCGCCGAGACGGCGGCCCGCTTCGCGGAGCACGTGGTTCAGCCCCACGGCAGGTGACCGGCCCGCTACGGACTCGGCGTCAGGAGGAGGTATCTCCTCCGGGGCCGGGTCCGTATTCGGCCCGTGGTGAGCCGAGGCGGTCTGCCACCAGCGTCAACCATCCGCCGGCACCGTGCGATGAGGGAGGGTCGACCTCCATGCCCAGTTCGGCGAGGGCCAAGGCGCAGCCGAACTCGTCCAGACCGAGTGCCAACAGTTCGTGCAGCTCACCGACGAGACGGGCCACGAGGTGCGGATCGGTGGAGGAACGATAGTCCTCGACGGCTTCGTCATGGTCGGCGAACTCATCCGGCATGTCCTGCGAGAACCAGCCGCTCAGGAATTGCCCGGTCTCCGGGAATCGTGCATGCCACTCCCAGTGGGTGGCGGGGATGGCTGGAGGTGGCACGTCGCCTTGCTCGATGCTGCGCCTGATGTGATCGGCGAGGCAGCGAAGCCACTGCTGGACCTCGTTGTCGGCGAGGCCGACGTCGGGAATGGCGTAGAACTCGCCGAGCCTCAGCCGCAGCCTCCCGGGCGGGTGGTCGGCGTAATCGCGGAGCTGTCGCTCGGCGATGGCCAGGGCCCACGGCCGTGCGTGCCAGGTGTGGCGGAGATAGGCGTTCAGAGCGGGCCCGGCCTGTGCTGGAGTGTCGTCGGCCTCCTGTCCGACGTAGGCACGGATCACTTGGTCCAACTCGCCGTAGCGGTGGTCGTGGTCAAGAGGGCTCAGAGACATGGTGACCGGGCTTCTACAGATAGACGGGGAAGGTGGAGTGGACGGCGAAGCCGTGGGGACGGGCCGGATCGCGTCGCAGAATCACCCGGGCCGCACGTACGTCGACGGGCTCTCGTCCGGCCAACATCATTGCCTGCAACAGGACGCGTCCCACTGGCTCGGGGCGAGTGGGCCAGGACGCCTCGATGGCCAGGCGCGACCGCGTGGACTGGGCCAGCCAGCGATTGATGACTTGCTCATTGGCATTGACGACCTGCTGGGTTGCCCACTGGGCAGTGTCGCGATCGGGGTAGGTGGCGGAGCGGGTGCGCATGGTCGGAGTCCCTTCAGTCTTCCCAGAACGCCCAGAAGACGCCGATTTCCGATTCGGACACGGCGACAAGGCCGCAGTCAGTGGTGTAGACGGAAAGGCAATCCCACTCCGTGTCCGGGTTCAGGAGGTCGGCATCAGGGTTTCTGTGGGCGTCAGCGGCATTCGTGAAGAATCGGCCGTGATCGCCGAAACGCGACAGGATTACCTGAGAGCTTCGGAACAATCTGTCCTTCTGCTGGTCGAAGTCCGGAATTCCAGCGGCTTGGTATGAGTCGCCTTTCAGTGCGACCAGTAGCTGGCCAGCCGATTTCATTCCGACTTCGTGCAGGGAATTTCCGGCATCCTTGGGACTCCATGGGAGGAAGGGAGAGTCCGTCCCGCTGCGGTCCTCGCCGACTTCGGGTGCGTAATTGACTGAAACCCAGTGCCGTGGATCGGTCACCTTGAGTGCCATGACCGTGGTCACGTCATGCCGCCAGTCGTCGTGACGCCTGGCCCCTACGCGTGCAAACGTCCAACCGCCGCCGAAAAGATCGAACACGGCTGACTTCCAGGAGTCGGCATCAACAGTGGGTTCCTGCTGTGGCATGGCGCTCCTTTTCATGAGTTGGGGAGGGTGTCGCTGGGCATTGCGGTGAGTACAACATACGGAGGGTGCCCTCCGGGGACGGGGCGAAGCGTGACCAACACTTTATCGGAGTCGTGTGCCTGCGTATCTCCGCGTGCCCAAGAACGGCCTACGGGTTGGTTGAAATCGAGGCCGATGTTTCTTGTCTGGTTGGGCTGCGTCGGGTTTCTGCTCAGCCACCTTTCAATCTTTCGCTGGTTGTCGGGATCGTCGAGGACGGCCTGCGTGTAGCGCTGTGCTTCACCGAGGCTGTTGAAGGAGGACACCGCAATGGGCCTGGTGACCCCGTCCGGGTAGAGCCTTGACTGGTCTCGAAGCCGCTGCTCCAACTGTTCGTCCGTCTTACCTACGTGTTTGTCGATGACATGAGCGCCCGCCACGCCCTCCTGATTGGCCAAGTCGACAGGATACTTGTGTTTCGACTCGTCATCTCCCGGAACAGTGTAGAGCGGGTCACCCTTGAAATCTGTCAGTGCACGCGCACCGAATGCTTCGGCTCGCGCTTCCTCTGCTTTGAAGGAGGGAGCGCTTTTGAATGCCTCGTCCAGGGCGTCCATCAGGTCATTGATGCGGCGCGTCTGGCGATCGATCCGGTTGTTGTATTCTGTCACCGCATTGTTCATGGCCTGCTCGTCCATATTTAGAACGATTCCGGACGACAGGTCGGTGACCAATCCCTTGCCGAAATCCAACAGTCCCTTGCCGAGGTTTTTAACGTCCTTGAGATCTACGCCATCGCTCAAGTCGATCTGAGGCAAAGTGTCGATGACTGCTTTACGGTAGATTCGGTGGATGTCTTCGCGGACGTCTTCGGCGGCCTTTGCGAAGTGAAGGGCAGCATCTACCATGATTTCACAGGTGTCGAAGAGGACGGCGAAAACCGGGCGGGTCGCCCCCGGGCTGCCGGCGCTGTCGTTTCTCCATTTGTAGCCGTGTCGATCTTTACCCCAGGCGGAAGTGCCCCACAGTGTGCTGCAGAAGGTACGCATGGCGCCGTACCATTCACTGTCGGACTGCTGGGTGATACCGCCGATCAGATACGTCAACTCTCCGTCGACGGTCGACAGGGTCGTCTGAGGCATACGCCAGGTCTCTGAAACCGAGTTGACGCGGTGATGATTGGGTAGCGGAAGAATTTCTGCTGCCTTGCCCCAGCGGCAGGCGTCTTCCAGGAGAGGGCGCAGCACGGTCAGGACCACGGCCTCCACGCCTTCCAGCGCGCGCTGTATGAAGTCCTGGCTGTCGTCGATGTCTCCCCACTTGAAGTCCGTGACGGGGCCGTAGGAGGGCGGGGTGTCGATGACGACGGGAGTCGGCTGGTGCTGCGGTTGCGCCGTGGGAGACGGGTTGGTCGCGGCATCGGCCGCAGCGTAGTTGTTTCCGGTGGTGGTGAAACCGACCGCCGCACCACCCACGCTGACCACGGCCTTGGCCCACACTTCGAGGAACCGTTCGGCGACTTCCTTGTATGCGCTGGTGAAGCTTTGGACGGCGGTCCCCCTGCCTCCGCCGTCCGGGTATCGCGCCAACTCGACCAGAAAGGCCTTCAGGCCTCGATGCAGGGTGTCTTGCTGGTTGGCGACCCCGGTCGAGACGCCGTAGAGAACGGACGGCGTGACATCGACCGTGCCGCTCTGAGAACCTGCGGCTGTTGGCGTAGTCATCAGACGGCGCCCCAACCGCGAAGCACGGCTTGGTGCGCCGTCGTGTAGTTGATGTGACCGGTCGTCACTACGTCGTGCAGCCACTTCTGGGCTGCCTGGAGATCCTGGGCCGAACGGTCCCATTCGTCGAGTTTGTCGACGAAGACCTCACGAGCCTCGCCTTCCCAGGACAGTACGACTGGGACGACGCGGTCATACAGGTCATCCAGTTTCTCGTTCAGCTTCTTGAGGATGTCCTCCAAATCGAGGGCGAGCTCACGGAGCGTGTCGAAGGAGACCGCTATGTGGTCCTCGGCAGGGTTTTCGGCTGGCATGTCTTCCCCGTACGTCGACGACTGCGCGTGTGGATGAGGGATTCCTGGGGGCGATCTGCTCAGAACGAGTCCAGGTTGCTGCGGTGCCGAGTCGACGCAGCGTCCGGATGGGTCTCCGGATGCGGTGTGGACAACCTGTCAACCTCGCCGGCAACGTCGACCTGAATGCGCTGGAGTTGGGCGAGTACATCCAGTTCCCGCTCGGTGAAGCCGTCTCTGCTCAGACGCACCGCCTGCTCGAGGTGCCGTATCACTTCACGGATGCGCACGGCATCCTCGGCTGCTGCCCGGTGGAAGCCGCGGTAGGCAGACGCGGCCGGACCACGCCAGCCGGCTTCTATCCGGTCCACCACCCCGTCCATCCGGGTGACCTGCTTGTCCAGGTGGTCCTGCATGTCTTCGAGGTCGCCCGCGAGCTTGGTCAGGTCGTCGTCGGACACACGCAGGTCCGGCTTGGCGCCCTGGCCGGCTGGTAGGTCGGTCATCCCCATGGCGCATTTCCCCGTCCCGTCCAACTGCGTTGCAGCAACTGCTCGAACTGATCGTCGGCAGATTCTACGGGCAGCCACGGAACGTCAGTTCGGGGTCGTTCGGAGGTGAGGTAGCGGCTTCCGGAGTGGTCGGAAGCGGCCGGGACGGGAGGCGGTGATGGCCGAGGCGGCGGCGCGGTTCGTCGAGTACGCGGCGGGCGCGAGGCCCGGAAAACAAATGCCGGCGACCCGCGCAACCGTTCCGTCGCTCCGCGGGTCGTACTTGGCATCAGGACACCCCGGTGGGGGATCCGGGGGGATCCGGGGGGATCGGTGGGGGTTCTGAGGGGGAGGGGAAGCCCGAGGGGGCCCGGTCTTCGACTGGGCTCCCTCGAAGCCCCGAGGTCCGAAGCTCCGAAGCTCCGTGGCCGTAGCTGTGTGGCCGCCGGGGTCTAGAAGAAGACCCCGCAGCGCAGCAGTACGTTCGCGTAGGGCCGTGCCTCGCCGGTGCGGACGATCAGCCGCGCGCCGGCCGAGAGTTCCTTCAGGCGCTCGTGCGGGACGAGGGCGAGGGCGGGGAAGTGACCGTCGAGCAGCGCGGCGGCCTCGGTGTTGGCCTCCCGGACCTCCGTCGCCGCCGTCGCGCCCTCCACCACCAGCTCGGCCAGCAGCCCCTCCAACACCTCCGCGAAGGACGGCACCCCGGCCCGGAAGGCCAGGTCCACCACGCGTGGCCCGTCGGGTATCGGCATGCCGACGTCGCACACCAGCACCCCGTCCCCGTGGCCGAGTTCGGCCAGGGCGCCGGACAGGTGGCGGTTGAGTATCCCGGCCTTCTTCACAGCGCCTCCGCCTCCGCCGCCGTCGGGTACGAAGCCTGCGCCCCCGCCTTGGTGACGGCCGCCGCGCCGACCCGCGCCGCGTACGCCGCCGCCTCGGTGAGCGACTCGCCCGTGCCGAGCCGCCAGGCCAGCGCCGCGGTGAACGCGTCGCCCGCGCCCGTCGTGTCCACGGCGTCCACCTTCACGGAGGGGACGCGGGAGACACCCTCGGACGAGGACGCCACCAGCGCGCCCTCGGCGCCCAGGGTCACCACCACCGAGCGCGGCCCCTTGGCCAGCAGGATGCGCGCCCAGTCCTCGGGGCGTTCGCTCACGCAGGAGTCGCCGAGGATGACCTTCGCCTCGTGCTCGTTGACGATCAGCGGGTCGCAGGCCGCCAGCACCTCCGGCGGGAGCGGGCGCGGCGGTGACGGGTTCAGCACGAACCGGCTGTCCGGTGCCAGGCTCCGGACCACCTCCACGACCGTCTCCAGCGGGATCTCCAACTGCGTGGAGACCACGCGGGAGGCGTGGAAGAGGCTCGCGGCGGCGCGGACGTCCCCCGGCGCCAGCCGGCCGTTCGCGCCCGGCGAGACGACGATGCTGTTGTCGCCGGACGGGTCGACGGTGATCAGCGCGACGCCGGTCGGCGCCCCGCCCACCAGCACGCCGACCGTGTCGACACCGGCCGCCCGCTGCGAGTCCAGCAGCAGCCGGCCGTAGTCGTCGTCGCCGACCCGGGCCAGCAGCGCCGTACGGGCGCCGAGGCGGGCGGCGGCGACCGCCTGGTTCGCGCCCTTGCCGCCGGGGTGGACGGCCAGGTCGGTGCCGAGCACCGTCTCGCCGGCACCCGGCCGCCGCTCGACGCCGATCACGAGGTCGGCGTTGGCCGATCCCACGACCAGGAGGTCGTAGTCGTACATGAATCGCTCCCCGATCCGCATGAATCCGAGTACCGCATGAATTCGAGTGAGGAGGGCGGGCGTACGGCCGACGCGACCGCCCGCCCGTACGCCCCCCGACCCGCGCCCTGGTGCTGCGTGTCAGCCCTCGAAGCCGGCCACGTTCTCCTTGGTGACCACCTTCACCGGCACCTTCACCATTGTGTCCACCTTCTCGCCGTCGGCCGCGCGCAGCGCGTTCTGCACGGCGATCCTGCCCAGTTCCTTCGGCTGCTGCGCGACGGACGCGAACAACGTGCCCTCCCGCACCGCCTTCAGTCCGTCCGGGGTGCCGTCGAAGCCGACGACCTGGACCGACTTGCCGGCCTTGGAACCCAGCGCCTTGATCGCGCCGAGCGCCATCTCGTCGTTCTCTGCGAAGACGCCGTCGATGTCGGGGTGCGCCTGCAGCAGGTTGGTCATCACGTCCAGGCCCTTGGTGCGGTCGAAGTCCGCGGGCTGCTTGGCGACGACCTTGATGCCCGGGTACTCCTTCAGGCCGGCCGCGAAGCCCGCCCCGCGCTCCCGGCTGGCGGACGTGCCGGCCTGGCCCTGGAGGATGACGATGGTGCCCTCGCCGCCGAGCTTCTCGGCGAGTGCCTTGGCGCCCAGCTCACCGCCCTCGACGTTGTCGGAGGCGACCAGCGCGGCCGCCTTCGCGTCGTTGACGCCGCGGTCCACGGCGATGACGGGGATGTCGTCCTTGTTCGCGCCGCGCACCGCGGGACCGGCCGCGTCGGAGTCCACCGGGTTGACGATGATCGAGGACAGGCCCTCGCTGGTGAAGTTCTGCAACTGGTTGGCCTGCTGGGAGGCGTCGTTCTGCGCGTCGGTGACCGTCAGATCCACGCCCGCCTTCTTCGCCTGCTCCTCGGCGCCGTCCCTGATCTGCACGAAGAACGGGTTGTTGAGCGTGGACAGCGACAGGCCGACCTTGCGCGTCTTCCCGTCCGAGGAGCCGTTGTGCAGCAGCGAGGTCGCGCCGACGACGGCCACCGCGACGACGGCCGCGATCAGGTACGTCAGTGCCTGCTTGCCCTTGCCGCCCCCGCCGGCCCCGGCCGCCGGAGCGGTCGCCCCCGCCTTGCGGCGCAGCGTGTCCAGCAGCACTGCGAGCGCGATGACGACACCGATGACGACCTGCTGCCAGAACGCGGAGACGGACAGCAGGTTGAGGCCGTTGCGAAGCACCGCGAGGATCAGCGCGCCGATCAGTGTGCCGGAGGCCTTGCCGGTGCCGCCCGCGAGCGAGGCGCCGCCGATGACGACGGCGGCGATGGCGTCCAGTTCGTAGCCCTGCGCGGCCTGCGGCTGCGCGGAGGAGAGCCGGGAGGCGAGCACGATGCCCGCGGCGGCGGCGAACAGCCCGGAGAAGGCGTAGATGGCGAGCTTCTGCCGCTTCACGCGCAGCCCGGACAGGCGCGCGGCCTCCTCGTTGCCGCCGATGGCGTACATGGAGCGGCCGATGTAGGTCCGGCCGAGGACGAAGGCGGTGATCAGCCCCATCACGATCATCACGAGCACCGGCACCGGCAGCCACCCGCCGAGCGTGTCGCCCAGGTGGGAGACGGAGTCCGGGAAAGCGATGGGCGAGCCCTGCGAGATGACGAGCGACAGACCGCGCCCGACCGACAGCATGGCGAGCGTCGCGATGAACGGCGGCAGCTTCCCGTACGAGATGAGGAAGCCGTTCACCAGGCCGCAGGCGATGCCCGTCGCGACGGACAGCAGCACCGCGAGCACGACGGGCATCCCGGCCTCGGTCGCGCTCCAGGCCAGTACGGTCGCCGACAGCGCGGCGACCGAGCCGACCGACAGGTCGATGCCCGCGGAGACGATGACGAAGGTGACGCCGAAGGCGAGGATCGCCGTGACGGCGGCCTGGACGCCGACGTTCAGCAGGTTGTCGGCGGTCAGGAAGTCCCCGGACAGCGCCGACATGGCGATGACGAGGACGATCAGCGCGGTCAGCGCGCCGTTGTCGAGCAGCAGGCGGCGCAGGCCGCCCGTGGCGCTCTGCGCGCCCGGCTTGCTCTTGAGCGTGTCAGTGGCCACGGGAGGCCTCCGTTCCGTCGCTGTGGGGGGTGTCGCTGCGCGACGTGTTGCTGTCGGGGGTGTCGGTGCCGGGGGTGTCACCGTGAGGGGTGTCGCCGTGGGGCGTGCTGACGGCGAGGGCCATCACGGCGTCCTGGGTCGCCCGGTCGGCGGGGAGTTCGCCCGCGATCCGGCCCTGCGCCATCACCAGCACCCGGTCGCTCATGCCGAGCACCTCGGGCAGGTCGCTGGAGATCATCAGGACGGCGGCGCCGGCCGCGGTGAGTTCGTTGATCAGCTGGTAGATCTCGACCTTGGCGCCGACGTCGATGCCGCGCGTCGGCTCGTCGAGGATCAGCACCTTGGTGTCGGCGAGCAGCCACTTGCCGATGACGACCTTCTGCTGGTTGCCGCCGGAGAGCGTGCGCACGTGCTGACCGAGACCGGCCATCCGCACGCCGAGCTGCCCGGCGATCCGCTCCGCCGCCTCGTGCTGCCCCTTGAGGTCGACGAGTCCCGCACGGGAGGTGGAGCGCAGGGTGACGAGACCGAGGTTCTCCTCGACGGAGGCGTCGAGGACGAGCCCCTGCCCCTTGCGGTCCTCGGGGACGAGCCCGATACCGGCCGCCATGGCGGCGTTCACGTCGTGGCGGCGGAGCCGGTCGCCCGCGACGTGCACGGTCCCGGCGTCGTAGGGGTCGGCGCCGAACACGGCACGGACGACCTCCGTCCGCCCGGCGCCGACGAGGCCCGCGATGCCGACGACCTCACCGGCGCGCACCTCGAAACCGACGTCGTGGAAGACGCCGTCGCGGGTCAGCCCCTCGACCTTGAGCAGTGCCTCGCCGGTGTCGGCGCGCTCGCGCGGGTACTGCTGCTCGATCGACCGGCCGACCATGAGCCGTACGAGCTCGTCCTCGGGCGTGGAGGCGGGCACCTGCCCGACGCTCCGCCCGTCCCGGATGACGGTGACCCGGTCGCCGAGGGCGGCGATCTCCTCCAGGTGGTGGGTGATGAAGACGATGCCGACACCGTCCTCGCGCAGCTTCCGCACGATGGCGAACAGCTTCTCGACCTCCTCGGAGGTCAGTACGGCGGTCGGCTCGTCCATGATGAGCACGCGCGCGTCCAGGCTGAGCGCCTTGGCGATCTCCACCATCTGGAGCCGGGCGATGCCGAGTTCACGGACCCGGGCCCGCGGGGACACGTTCACGCCGACCCGCTTCAGGAGCACCTCGGCGTCCGCGTTCATCTTCTTCCGGTCGATCATCCCCAGGCGGCGCGGCTGGCGCCCCAGGAAGATGTTCTCGGCGACCGTCAGATCGGGGACGAGGTTGAACTCCTGGTAGATGGTGGCGATCCCGAGGCGCTCGGAGTCCTGCGCACCGTGGATGCGCACCTCCTCGCCACCGGCCAGGATCCGCCCGGCGTCGGGCGTGTAGGCGCCGGAGAGCATCTTGATGAGGGTGCTCTTGCCCGCGCCGTTCTCACCGAGGAGCACGTGCACCTCGCCCCGGCGCAGGTCGAAGTCGACGCTGTCGAGCGCGACTACTCCGGGGAAGGTCTTGCGGATGCCCTCGATGCGCAGCAACTCGTCCGGACTGCGGCTGCTCACGGCGTACTCCTTCGTACGGGGGAGGGGGAGGGGGTCGGGGTCGGGGTCTGCCGGGGGGCGGCCTCGCCGCAGGAGCGGCGGACGACCAGCCGCGCCGGGAGGGTGACGGACTCGCCGGGCCGGCCCTCGATGCGGTCGACCAGCGCGCGCACGGCGGCCCGCCCGAGGTCGCCGGTGGGCTGGGCGATCGCGGTGACGGGCGGATCGGTGTGCACGAACCAGCGGATGTCGTCGAACGCGGCGAGCGCGATGTCCTCGGGGACCCGCAGCCCGCGCGCCCGTACGGCGTCCAGCGCGCCGAGCGCCATCAGGTTGTCGGCGGCGAAGACGACCTCGGGCGGCTCGGGCAGGTCGAGGAAGCCCTCGGTGACCCGGCGCCCGCTGTCGGCCTGGAAGTCGCCCTGGCCGATGTAGGCGTCGGGCAGGGGGAGCCCGTACGCGGCCAGCGCCTCGCGGAAGGCGTCGACGCGCTCGCGTCCGGTCGTGGTGGCGGCCGGCCCGGCGATGATCGCGAGCCGGCGGTGCCCGAGCCCGTGCAGGTGGGCCACGAGGTCCCGTACGGCGGCCCGCCCGTCCGACCGCACGACGGGCACGTCGACGCCGGGGATCCAGCGGTCGACGAACACCATCGGCGTTCCGGCCCGCGCGGCCTCCAGCATCCGGGGCGAGCCGCCGTCGGTGGGGGAGACGAGCAGCCCGTCGATACGCCGGTCCAGCAGCGTCGTGACGTGGTGGTCCTGGAGGTCGGGCCGCTCGTCGGCGTTGCCGATGATGACGCTGTAGCCGAGCGCGCGGGCCTCCTCCTCGACGGAGCGGGCCAGCTCGGTGAAGTACGGGTTCATGACGTCGCTGATGACCAGGCCGAGGGTGCGGGTCTGGTCCGTGCGCAGCGACCGGGCGACGGCGTTGGGGCGGTAGCCCAGCGTCTCGACGGCGGCCAGCACACGGGTGCGCGCGCTCGGGCTGACGGACGGATGGCCGTTGAGGACGCGTGAGACCGTCGCGACGGACACGCCCGCCTCGGCGGCGACGTCCTTGATGCCGATGCTCGCCATCGCCGTTCCACCTCCTTGTGGAATCGATTACACGGAGGATTGGAAACGATTACACGGGGAGGGCGCAAGGGGCGGGAGTCGGCCGAAACCCAATCGTGACCGGATCCGGGCGGGTGCGTGTGTGGGGGTGTGCGTGAGTACGCCTACTCATGCGGAGCGCGCGGCAGCGACCGGAGACTGCGTCCATGACACGGATCCGCGCTTCCCTCAGCACGCTCGCCCGCTCCCGGCGTGCGCTCACGGCGACCGCCCTCGCTGCCCTGGTCCTTGCCGGCTGCGGGAGCGAGAGCCCGGCTGACGGCGGGTCCGGGAGCGAGCCGGGTGGCGGCGTCGTCGCCGGCGAGGCGGGTGCCACCCCGCCTGGCCCTGAGCAGGCGGGGTTCACGGCGATGCTCGACAAGGTCGCACAGCCGTGTTCTTCGGCCGGCGAGACGGTGGCGGAGACCGGGTCCGGCACCGGGCCCCGCCCGGCCGACGAGAGGCCGACCGGTCCTGCGGGGAACGGGGAGGAGGGCCTCGCCCCCGGCGAGACCCCTCCGGACGACCCGATCGAGCCCGGTGTCCCCACGGGTCCCGCGGAGGGGTTGAACGACCGCGACCGGTGCGCGAGTGTCCAGCACGAGCAGCGTGTCGTCGAGGCGCTGCAGCGGGTTCTGGAGCCCACTCCCGCGAAGGTCAGGAAGACCCTGAACGACCTCGGTTACATCGACGAACGCATCCACGGCCTCCAGCAGGACGGCAGGACCACGCGCTTCTACCTGGACCTGCGTGAGAAGGGCGGCCGTCTCTGCGGGAGGGGCTTGGCGGCGGGCGTGGAATCGGACGTCGCCGCGTGTGTCGTCCCCGCTGCCGGACCCTTCACCGTCGCGAGTGCGGGGCAGTAGGACGACGCCGGCGCGGGTGTGCGGGGCCCGCCCGCCGGCGTCGTCGGCCGTACCGTGCCCGGACGCGGGGTCGGGCGCGTCCGTCGGTCAGCCCGACGCGGCGGCGAACATGCCCGCCTCGTACGAGCCGCCCCGCTGGTGAGTGATCACGGCGAGCCGGTTGGCCGCGTTGATCAGCGCCACCAGGGAGACCAGCGCGGCGGTCTGGTCGTCGTCGTAGTGCTTGCGCACCTGGGCCCAGGTCTCGTCGGACACGCCCTGGTGGGCGTCGGCGAGCCGGGTGCCCTGCTCGGCGAGTGCCAGCGCGGCCCGCTCGGCCTCGGTGAACACGGTGGACTCGCGCCAGGCGGCGACCAGGTGGAGCCGGACCGCGCTCTCCCCGGCGGCGGCGGCCTCCTTGACGTGCATGTCGATGCAGTGGCCGCAGCCGTTGATCTGGCTGGCGCGCAGCGACACCAACTCCTGCGTGGACTTCGGCAGTGGCGACTCGTGGACCAGCATGCCTGCGCCCGCGAACCGCTTGGCGAACCTGCTGCCGAACTCGTTCTCGAACAGGTTGAATCGGGAGTCCATGACCTCGTCCTCACTCTCGGTGCCTCACTGACGAACACAAGACGCCGACGGCCCGAACCCTGTGACGGGGAGCCGATGTGACGTGAGCCACCGCCGGCGGGTGTCACAGAGCGGCGGCGGCCGGCGTCCTGTGCGCATGACACCGTCGGAGGCGAAGATGCGGGAGCAGCTGGTGACGAGCGAGGACAGCGGACGCGGACAGGACGGCACGGCCGGGCGGACCGCCGACGGCGGCGGACACGCGGACCCGGCCACCGAGGCCTTCGTCGCCCACCGCAACCTGCTCTTCACCGTCGCCTACGAGATGCTCGGCTCGGCCGCCGACGCCGAGGACGTCCTCCAGGAGACCTGGCTGCGCTGGGCGGGAGTCGATCTCGGCACCGTGCGCGACCGGCGCGCGTACCTGGTCCGCATCACCACCCGGCAGGCACTGAGCCGGCTGCGTACGCTCGGCCGCCGCAAGGAGTCCTACGTCGGTTCCTGGCTGCCCGAGCCGCTGCTCACGGCGCCGGACGTGGCCGAGGACGTCGAGCTGGCCGACAGCGTCTCGATGGCGATGATGCTGGTCCTGGAGACGCTCACGCCGACCGAGCGGGCGGTGTTCGTACTGCGCGAGGTGTTCGACCTCGGCTACGACGAGATCGCCGAGGCCGTCGACAAGAGCCCGGCCGCCGTCCGCCAGACCGCCCACCGGGCTCGCGCGCACGTCGCGGCGCGCCGGCCGCGCGGGGTCGTCTCCCCCGCCGAGAGCAGGGACGCGCTCGCCGCGTTCCAGCGGGCGGTCGAGACGGGGGATCTCCAGCGCCTGCTCGACATCCTCGCGCCGGACGTCGTCCTGCTGGGTGACGGCGGCGGCATCAAGCAGGCCGTCCTGCGGCCCGTCACGGGGGCCGGCAAGGTGGCCCGCCTCATGGTCGGGGGGATGCTCAGGCAGGCCGCCCGGCTGTCGCTGGAACCGGCCCAGGTCAACGGCTACCCGGCCCTGGTCGTCCACCTCGACGGCGAACTCGACACCGTGCTGGCGCTGCGCTTCGACGACGGCCGCGTCACCGGGCTCTACGCGGTGCGCAACCCGGAGAAGCTGTCGCACATGCGACGGGAGACGAGGCTGCGCCGCTGACCGTGCGGCCCGGCGGTCGCCAGGCTTGGTGGTCGCCCGGCCCGGTGGTCGCCCCGCTAGGCGGGGTCCGGGAGCGTGTCGCCCGTCTCCAGCAGTGTCTTGAGGCTGGACAGGAGGGCCGGCCAGCCGTGCTGGATCATCTCGCGGGCGGTGCTGCCGGGATCGAACCCGTCGTGGACGACGGTCAGTTTCACCGAACCGCCGAGGTCCTCGATCTCGAACGTGACCTTCGACCGCGGCTCGGCGGCCAGCTTGGCGAGCGTCTCGTCGTCGATGCCGTTGGCCTTCGCCCACTCGGGCGTGAAGGTGTGCCAGGCGTAGGACAGCCGCCGGTACGGGTCGGACTCGAGCACGACCTGCCCGGGGTCGGCGGTGTCCGCGCCGCCCTGCCGCCAGACCATGGGCGACCCCGCCTTCCAGTCGGTGGCGAACTCCAGGCCCCAGTAGCGGCTGGTGAACGCCGGGTCGGTCAGGCCCTGCCACAGCTTCTCCGGCGTGGTCCTGATGTAGGTCGTGTACACGAACGCGTTGCTGTCCATGGTGGTGTCCTCCAGCGCGTGCTTGAGATCGGCGAGTGCGCGCACCCGCTCGTGGTCGTAGCGGCTGATCCAGCGTTCGGCGATGGCGTTGACCGGTTCGGCGTTGAGGTAGTGCAGCTTCTCCCGGCCCCGCCGGACGGTGGTGACCAGGTTGGCCGCCTCCAGCAGCGCCAGATGTTTGCTTACCGACTGCCGGGCCATGTCCAGCCCGGAGCACAGCTCGCGCAGGCTCTGCCCGTTGCGTGCGTTCAGGCTGTCCAGCAGCCGCCGTCGGCTGCTGTCGGCCAGCGCCTTGAAGACCTCGTCCATCTCCGCCCTCTCAGCCCCTCGAACATGCAGCCCATTGGCTGCGTATTACGTTAGGCAGCCAATGGGCTGCATGTCAAACGGGTCGAACGGGGCGTCGATATTCGCTACCGCGGCGGCCTGCGAGGGCGGAGACTCGTCCCATGGCGGACATGGGATCGTTCCGGGACGCGGTCGCGGCGTGGGCGGCCGGTGGCCCCGGCGGGCCCGCGCACGAACTGGCCGGGCGCCTGACCGTCCGGACGGCGGTGCTGCTCGAAGGGCCGAGCGACGCGGCGGCCGTCGACGCGCTGGCCGCCCACCACGGCCGGGACCTGGCGGCGGAGGGGATCTGCGTCCTCCCGATGGGCGGCGCGATGAGCGTCGGCCGCTTCGCCGCTCTCCTCGGACCGTCCGGCCTGGACCTCCGCCTGACGGGCCTGTGCGACGAGCGGGAGCGCGGCTACTACGTCCGCGCCCTGGACCGGGCGAACGCGGCCCGGCGCGACCTGTTCGTCTGCACGGCCGACCTGGAGGACGAACTCATCCGCGCGCTGGGCGTGCCACGGGTGACGGCGCTCATCGAGGCGGAGGGCGACCTGCGGCCCCTCCGGACCTTCCTCAGCCAGCCCGCCCAGCAGGGCCGCACCGCACAGCAGCAGCTGCGCCGTTTCCTCGGCACGAAGAAGGGCCGCAAGATCCACTACGGCCGTGTCCTCGTCGAGGCCCTGGACCCGGCCCGCACGCCCGACCCGCTGGCGGGACTGTTCGCGGCGCTCTGACCGTTCGCGGCGCTCCGGCCGTTCGCCTCTCCGGTCGCGAGCCGCACGCCGTTGTCAGTGGTGGCTGACAGGATGACGATCATGAGCCGGATCATCTCGTACAGCACGGCCGACAAGGCCGACGTCCTCGCTTTCCTGGGCGCCGCCGACGAACTGACGGACGATCAGCGACGCCGTCTCGGCATCATGCGGGAGAAGGCCCGGGAGCGCCAACGCGACCTGGACCGCCAGGGCATCGACCTGGGCCTGTCGATACCCGACGCGCTCGAGCACCTGGTGGCCGGCCACGCGAGTTCGCAGGCCGAGTACGCGGCGAGCGCCTACTACCGCGCCCTCCAGCACATCATCGACCGGAACGCCTCGGACCCCGCCGAGCTGGGGGTGTACTCCAAGCCGTCCACCTTCTTCGGGCTGGTCGACGAGGAGCTGCGCCGGCTGGGTGTGAGTGCCGATCTCTTGCTGCACGACCGCCTCTTCTCCGGGCCGCCGGCGGAGATCTCCTTCCCCATCCCGTACCCCGTGGACGGACCGCACATCGGCATGTTCCCGCTGGCCAAGGCGAAGCCGGCGGCGGACGCCTACCGCGCGGTCCTGGACCGGATGGACGAAAGCCTCCGGTACGACGTCCGGGAGGTGATCGAGAAGCTCGAGTTCGAGCACGAGGAGTGGGAGTACTCCACGAAGAACATCGACTGGTACACCCAGGACACGATCTTCTTCTCCATAACGGGCTGATCATCGGCGGCAGTCGCGGCAGTCGCGGCAGTCGCGGCAGTCGCGGCAGCCGCAGGTGTCCGGGGCGCCCGGTCCGCTTCCTCCGTCCCAGCCGTGAACGATTTGCTTGCATCGTTCGCGACCCGCTCATGTGAGCGGGTGGTGGACGGATGGCCGTGAACGTCCTCGCGCTGATGGGGTGTGCGCGGGTGGGGTCAGGCGGCGGTCAGCTCGCACCACACGTACTTGCCCCGGTTGCCGTGCCGGGCCAGTGGATGCCAGCCCCACACGTCGGCGCACGCCCGGACCAGGGCCAGCCCGCGCCCCTCCTCCAGCTCCTCCACCCGCCCGAACGGCCTCGGCGGCTCCGGCGGCTCGGGGTCCGCGTCCCACGCCCCGATCCGCAACGTGCCAGGCGGCGACCAGCACACACGCAGGGCGGCGGGCCCCTTCGTATGCCGTACGGCGTTGGACACCAGCTCCGTCGCCAGCAGTTCGGCGACATCGACGAGGCGGATCAGGCCGTGCATGGTGAGGATCAGGCGGAGGGTGCGGCGACTTACGGTGACGGCGCGCAGGTCGTTGGGGATGTAGAGGGAGTACTCCCAGGACTCGTTCTCGGGCATGCGGGACTCCAATTCAGGGCGGGAGTTGAATGCGGGCCCGGTGTCTCTGCCGCGCCCGTCATGGCAGGACGGGGCGGTGCACTTCCGGTCACCCGGTGTCGCAGCGTGTGCGTCGCGTCACTGAAAGTAGATCTAAATATAGGGACGCGGCAAGCCGATCGCGTAATCTGACGCCGAACGGGTCGCATCAAGAGAGGCGCGGGAAGGTCCAGTCGATGGTGAAGAGGCGCGAACCGACGGCACGCCAGCTGCGGCTGGCCACTGAACTGCGCAGACTCCGTGAGGCCGCGGGTCTCAACTCCCGTCAGGCGGCCGCGCTGCTCGGTGTGGCTCCCGCTCAGATCACCCATATCGAGTCAGCGCTCGCGGGGGTGAGCGAGCAGCGGACTCGCCGCCTCGCCTCTCACTACGCCTGTACCGACGAGGAGTTCATCGACGCTCTCGTGGCGATGGCCAACGACCGGACCCACGGTTGGTGGGAGGAGTACCGGGGCCGTCTGCCCACGTCGTTCCTGGACCTGTCCGAGCTGGAGCACCACGCTCGGTTCATCCGCCACGTGGCGATCCTGTACGTGCCCGGCCTGCTCCAGACCGAGGACTACTCGCGTGCCGTCTTCTCCGCCCGGCTTCCCGAACTGACTGCCGAGGAGACGGAGTTGCGCATCCAGCACCGCAAGGCGCGGCAGAAGCTCACCGTCCCCTACGAAACGGTGCTCCACGAGGCGGCACTCCGCATCCGGGTCAGCGATCGTGCCACCGCGAGGGCCCAGCTCGCGCGACTCCTGGAGCTCTCGGAAGCGGACCACATCACCGTGCGCGTCGTCCCCTTCGACCTGGACGGTTTCGCCAGAGCCTCCAGCACGATGACGTACCTGGGCGGTTCCGTGCCCAAGCTGGACACCGTGGTCCGCGACGCGTTGCACGGCTCGGCCTTCATTGACTCCGAGGCTCAGCTCAACACCTATCGAACAAGTTTCCATAAGGTGGAGGCCGCGTCACTCGACCCCGGACAGTCACGTGATTTCATCCACCGTCTGGCGAAGGAGCTGTAGGAACCCCATGGACAACTGGCGGAAGTCGTCCTACTCGGGCCCGGGTGACGGCAATGAGTGCGTGGAGATCGCGAACTCACCCACCCACGTCGCCGTCCGCGACACCAAGGCCCCGTCCCGCGCCACCCTCACCTTCCCCGCGCAGGTCTTCGTCCCCTTCCTCGAAGCCCTCAAGACGAGGCCGCCCCGTCCCTGATGGTCGGACCCCTGTCCGTGGACACCGGCGCTCCGTCGACGACTCGTCGGAGGACTACCGCGGCGTCGAGCGTCAGCGCCGGCCGGACCTCGACGGGGCGTACAAGGACCGAGTGCGTGTCTTCGTCACCGAGGAGGACCGGGACGGCGACGGCGGCGACGGCACGGACGAGGGCCGGCTGCGCCTGCTGCTGGACGACGGCCGGGGCGCGGTCGAGCGGGTCACCTGGCGGGACCGGCGGGGCACCTTCGCGTCTCCGGTGCTGCGGCGGATAGCACCCCCGCCGCCCGCGGCATGCGGGCCGACGGCTACTGGCGCAAGGGCCCGCAACTGCAGCTGGGCGGGTACGCCCTGGACGCTAACTGTCCTTGCCGTACCGCCGGAACTCCGAGGTCTCCACGGTCCACGGGCCGAACGGCACCGCGTCACCGAAGATGTACGGCTCCGCTCGGCTGTAGCGCCCCCCGCACGGTTCGGAGTGCACCTCGATCGTGCCCGTGCGCGGGTCGACGATCATGTAGTGCGGGATGCCCATGGCCGGGTAGTCGGCGAGTTTCTCGGCGTAGTCGTTGTTCGGGTGGGACGGCGAGACGATCTCGACGGTGGCCAGGACCTGCGTCGCGTCGACAGCGAGGCCCTCCTCGTCGAGGGCGGCCTCGGGGATGACGACGGCGTCGGGGCGACGCATGCGGCCGATCGCCGGGTGCTCGATCTCGGGGCCGTTGGCGCAGATGTAGTCGGGGTGAGAAGTGAGAAGCTGCGCGTCCAGCTGTTTGCAGATCCGCCGCACCGTGCCCTCATGACGCTTGGACGGGCACATCATGGCCAGTACCGGACCGGACGGCCCGATCTCGACGCTCCAGGCCCCTTCGAGCCGTTCCGCATATGCTCCGAGGTCTGCGGCGATGGCGCGCATCTTCGCGTAGTCCATGCCCCGAGCGTACTGAAAGTACCTCCTCCCCGGACGTCCCTGTCACACCCCACCGGTACCGTCGGACCATGTCCACCCCGTCCGACGCCGCCCCCGGCGAACGCCGCCTCGCCACCCTCGAAGGCGTCCTCGAGCGCATCACGTACGCCAACGAGGAGAACGGCTACACGGTCGCCCGCGTCGACACCGGCAGAGGCGCCGGCGACCTGCTCACCGTCGTCGGCGCGCTGCTCGGCGCGCAGGCCGGCGAGTCCCTGCGCATGGAGGGCCGCTGGGGGTCCCACCCCCAGTACGGCAAGCAGTTCCACGTCGAGAACTACACGACGGTGCTCCCGGCCACGGTCCAGGGCATCCGGCGCTACCTCGGCTCCGGTCTGGTCAAGGGCATCGGGCCGGTCTTCGCCGACCGCATCACGCAGCACTTCGGCGTGGACACGCTCCAGATCATCGAGGAGGAGCCGAAGCGGCTCATCGAGGTGCCCGGCCTCGGCCCCAAGCGGACCAAGAAGATCGCCGACGCGTGGGAGGAGCAGAAGGCGATCAAGGAGGTCATGCTCTTCCTCCAGACCGTCGAGGTGTCGACGTCGATCGCGGTGCGGATCTACAAGAAGTACGGCGACGCGTCGATCTCCGTCGTCAAGAACCAGCCCTACCGCCTCGCCGCCGACGTGTGGGGCATCGGCTTCCTCACCGCCGACAAGATCGCCCAGTCCGTGGGCATCCCGCACGACAGCCCCGAACGGGTGAAGGCGGGCCTCCAGTACGCCCTGTCGCAGGCCACCGACCAGGGCCATTGCTACCTGCCCGAGGAGAAGCTGATCGCCGACGCGGTGAAGCTGCTCCAGGTGGACACCGGGCTCGTCATCGAGTGCCTCGCCGAGCTGGCCGCCGAGCCCGAGGAGGGCGAGGACCCCGGCGTCGTACGCGAGAAGGTCCCCGACCCGCAGGGCGGCGACCCCGTCACCGCCGTCTACCTCGTCCCCTTCCACCGCGCCGAGCTGGCCCTGGCCGCCCAGCTGCTGCGCCTCCTGCGCACCGGCGAGGACCGGATGCCGGGGTTCGGGGACGTGGCCTGGGACAAGGCCCTCGGGTGGCTGAAGGGCCGTACCGGCGCCGACCTCGCCCCCGAGCAGGAGGCCGCCGTCAAGCTCGCCCTCACCGAGAAGGTCGCCGTCCTCACCGGCGGGCCGGGCTGCGGCAAGTCCTTCACCGTCCGGTCCATCGTCGAGCTGGCCCGCGCGAAGAAGGCGAAGGTGGTGCTCGCCGCGCCGACCGGGCGGGCCGCCAAGCGCCTCGCCGAGCTGACCGGCGCCGAGGCCTCCACCGTGCACCGCCTGTTGGAGCTCAAGCCCGGCGGTGACGCCGCCTACGACCGGGACCGGCCGCTCGACGCCGACCTCGTCGTCGTCGACGAGGCCTCCATGCTCGACCTCCTCCTCGCCAACAAGCTGGTCAAGGCCGTGGCCCCCGGCGCCCACCTGCTCTTCGTCGGGGACGTCGACCAGCTGCCCAGCGTCGGCGCCGGGGAGGTGCTGCGGGACCTGCTCGCCGACGGCAGCCCCGTCCCCGCCGTCCGCCTCACCCGTGTCTTCCGGCAGGCCCAGCAGTCGGGCGTCGTGACGAACGCGCACCGGATCAACGCCGGACAGCACCCGCTCACCGACGGCATGAAGGACTTCTTCCTCTTCGTCGAGGACGAGACGGAGGAAGCGGGACGGCTCACCGTCGACGTCGCCGCGCGGCGCATCCCCGCCAAGTTCGGGCTGGACCCGCGCCGGGACGTGCAGGTGCTCGCCCCCATGCACCGGGGGCCCGCCGGCGCCGGCACGCTGAACGGGCTCCTCCAGCAGGCCGTCACCCCGGGGCGCCCGGACGTGCCGGAGAAGCGGTTCGGCGGCCGGGTCTTCCGCGTCGGCGACAAGGTCACCCAGATCCGCAACAATTACGAGAAGGGCGAGAACGGCGTCTTCAACGGCACCGTGGGCGTCGTCACCTCGCTCGACCCGGTGGAGCAGCGCCTGACCGTGCTGACGGACGAGGACGAGGAGGTTCCGTACGAGTTCGACGAACTGGACGAACTGTCCCACGCCTACGCGGTCACCATCCACCGCTCCCAGGGCAGCGAGTACCCGGCGGTGGTGATCCCCGTGACGACCGGCGCCTGGATGATGCTCCAGCGGAACCTGCTGTACACGGCGGTCACCCGGGCCAAGAAGCTGGTCGTCCTCGTCGGCTCCCGCAGGGCGATCGGACAGGCGGTGCGCACGGTGTCCGCCGGCAGGCGCTGCACGGCGCTCGACTTCCGGCTGGCGGGCTCCTGACCCACAGACCTTCCCGTAAACCTCGCGACCCGTGTGAAAAAGATGATCGATCAAACGAGTCGCAAAGGTCACAGAGCACTTCCGGAAGGGGAGGAGAGCGGGCAGGATGAGCAAGTTGGCGGCACTGAGTGCCGCCGATAGGCCCGATGGTCGACCCCGAGTGCACTCTCCTGAGCCAAGTGGGGGATGGTAGAGACAGTCAGGGCACCTCGAAGATGAGGCACTACGTCGGTGAGGGAAGACGTGAGCGACAACTCAGTAGTACTGCGGTACGGCGACGGCGAGTACACCTACCCGGTGATCGACAGCACCGTCGGCGACAAGGGCTTCGACATCGGGAAGCTCCGCGCCCAGACCGGTCTGGTGACGCTGGACAGCGGGTACGGCAACACCGCCGCCTACAAATCCGCGATCACGTATCTGGACGGCGAGGCGGGCATCCTCCGGTACCGCGGCTACCCGATCGAGCAGCTGGCGGAGCGCTCCTCCTTCGTGGAGGTCGCCTACCTGCTGATCAACGGCGAGCTGCCGACCGTCGACGAGCTCAGCGCGTTCAAGAACGAGATCACGCAGCACACCCTGCTGCACGAGGACGTCAAGAACTTCTACAAGGGCTTCCCGCGCGACGCCCACCCGATGGCCATGCTGTCGTCGGTCGTCTCGGCGCTGTCGACGTTCTACCAGGACAGCCACAACCCGTTCGACGAGCGTCAGCGCAACCTCTCCACGATCCGGCTGCTCGCGAAGCTTCCGACGATCGCGGCCTACGCGTACAAGAAGTCGATCGGCCACCCGTTCGTCTACCCGCGCAACGACCTCGGCTACGTCGAGAACTTCCTGCGCATGACGTTCTCGGTGCCGGCGCAGGAGTACGAGCTCGACCCGACGGTCGTCGCCGCGCTCGACAAGCTGCTGATCCTGCACGCGGACCACGAGCAGAACTGCTCGACCTCCACGGTCCGCCTGGTCGGCTCCTCGCAGGCGAACATGTTCGCCTCGATCTCCGCCGGCATCAACGCGCTCTGGGGCCCGCTGCACGGCGGCGCCAACCAGTCGGTGCTGGAGATGCTGGAGGGCATCCGCGACGCCGGCGGTGACGTCGACTCCTTCATCCGCAAGGTGAAGAACAAGGAGGACGGCGTCCGCCTGATGGGCTTCGGCCACCGGGTCTACAAGAACTTCGACCCGCGCGCCAAGATCATCAAGGCTGCCGCGCACGACGTGCTCTCCGCCCTCGGCAAGTCCGACGAGCTGCTGGACATCGCCCTGAAGCTGGAGGAGCACGCGCTCTCCGACGACTACTTCGTCTCGCGCAGCCTCTACCCGAACGTCGACTTCTACACCGGCCTGATCTACCGGGCCATGGGCTTCCCGACCGAGATGTTCACGGTCCTGTTCGCCCTCGGCCGGCTGCCGGGCTGGATCGCCCAGTGGCACGAAATGATCAAGGAGCCGGGTTCCCGCATCGGCCGCCCGCGCCAGATCTACACGGGCGTCGTCGAGCGCGACTTCGTTCCCGTCGAGGAGCGCTGAGCCGCCAGGCACCCCCGCAGCGCGTCCGAGGAGTCCCGTGCCGCCCCGAGCGGTACGGGACTCCTCCGTGTCGTGTCCGGGCACCGGATGCGCACGACGTACGCGGACAGCAGAAGGCGCCCTGGCGCCGGTCCCCCCACGGGCCGACGAACCAGGGCGCCTTCCCATGTCCCGGTACGGATTCCCCCCACGGGATCCGGCCGGGCGTCTGTGAGGACAGCGCCTGAATCGCTGTACTGAGCACAACGAGCAAAACCCGCCGTGCCTGTGGTGCGGTCTGCCGGGACAGCGCACGCCCGGGAGGGCCGCTCAAAGCTTCCCGGTGTACGTGTCCCGGCAACGCAGCTCTGGGAAAGTCCCCCAAGACATCCCCAGATGCCAGGTGGCGCCCCCCAAGACGCTGCCTGACATCGCCAACTTAGACCTTCGAACCCCTTCGATGGTTACGTTCGCGTCACTGTGATCTGCGTCTCTTGCATAGGTCCGGTAGGTGCGCAAGAGCACCCATACGCCGGACGGGGCCCAAGCGTAAGGAAGATGCGCGAGCCTTGTGAAGAGCTTATGTGAGGCGGGTGCCGGACTCCAGAGGCACTCCCCCTCTACCTGCGTGAAACGCGCGTTCAGCGAAAGGCCCGCAGTCGGAGGCTGTTGGTGACCACGAACACCGAGGAGAAGGCCATCGCCGCCCCCGCGATCATCGGGTTCAGCATCCCCGCGGCGGCCAGCGGCAGCGCGGCCACGTTGTAGCCGAAGGCCCACACGAGGTTGCCCTTGATCGTGGAGAGGGTGCGCCGGGAGAGGCGGATCGCGTCCGCCGCCACCCGCAGGTCGCCGCGGACCAGCGTCAGGTCGCCCGCCTCGATCGCCGCGTCCGTCCCCGTGCCCATCGCCAGACCGAGATCGGCGGTGGCGAGCGCCGCGGCGTCGTTGACGCCGTCCCCGACCATGGCGACCGTACGGCCCTCGGCACGCAGCCGCTCCACCACGGCGACCTTGTCCTCGGGCAGCACCTCGGCGATCACCTCGTCGATGCCGACCGCCGCGGCGACCGACTCGGCGACGCGCCGGTTGTCGCCGGTCAGCAGCACGGGGGTGAGGCCCAGCCGGCGCAGCTCGGCCACCGCCTCCGCGCTGGTCTCCTTGACCGCGTCCGCCACGGCGACGACCCCGCGCGCCGCACCGTCCCACCCGACGACGACGGCCGTACGCCCGTGCCTCTCGGCCTTGTCCCTGGCGCGGGACACCTCGGGCGGCAGGGCGTCGTAGAGGCGCCCCACGGTCACCTCACGGCCCTCCACGCGGCCGCGTACGCCGCGCCCGGGGACGTTCTCGAAGTCCTCGACGGCGGGCAGCGGCCCGACCCGCTCACCGGCCCCTGCCGCGATCGCGCGGGCCACCGGGTGCTCGGAGGCGTGCTCGACGGCGCCCGCGAGCCGCAGCAGCTCCTCCTCGTCGGTGCCCTCGGCGGCGTACACCTCGTGCAGGGTCATGCGGCCGGTGGTGACCGTGCCGGTCTTGTCCAGGACGACCGTGTCGACGCGCCGCGTGGACTCCAGCACCTCGGGGCCCTTGATGAGGATGCCGAGCTGCGCGCCGCGGCCCGTGCCGACCATCAGCGCGGTCGGCGTGGCCAGACCCAGGGCGCACGGACAGGCGATGATCAGTACGGCGACGGCGGCGGTGAACGCGGCGACCGTGTCACCGGTGGCGCCCAGCCACCCCCCGAACGTGGCGACCGCGATCAGCAGCACCACGGGGACGAAGATCCCGGAGATCCGGTCGGCGAGCCGCTGCACCTGGGCCTTGCCGCTCTGCGCGTCCTCGACCAGCTTGGCCATGCGTGCCAGCTGCGTGTCGGCACCGACACGGGTGGCCTCGACCACCAGCCGGCCGCCGGCGTTGACCGTGGCGCCGGTGACGGTGTCGCCGACACCCACGTCCACCGGCACCGACTCGCCGGTCAGCATCGAGGCGTCCACGGCCGAGGCGCCCTCGGTGACCGTCCCGTCGGTGGCGATCTTCTCGCCCGGCCGTACGGCGAACCGGTCGCCGACCGCCAGCCGGGCCACCGGAATCCGCACCTCGCGGCCGTCCCGCAGCACGGCGACGTCCTTCGCGCCCAGCTCCATCAGCGCCCGCAGCGCGGCTCCGGCGCGGCGCTTGGAGCGGGCCTCCAGCCAACGGCCGAGGAGGAGGAAGGCGGTCACTCCGGCGGCGGCCTCCAGGTAGATCGCGGAGGCGCCGTCCGTGCGGGAGACGGTGAGGTCGAAGCCGTGCCGCATGCCCGGCATGCCCGCGTCACCGAAGAACAGCGCCCACAGCGACCAGCCGAACGCCGCGAGGGTGCCGAGCGAGACCAGGGTGTCCATGGTGGCCGCGCCGTGCCGGACGTTCGTCCAGGCGGCGCGGTGGAAGGGCAGGCCGCCCCAGACCACCACGGGCGCGGCCAGGGTGAGCGAGAGCCACTGCCAGTTGTCGAACTGGAGCGCCGGGACCATCGCGAGCAGCACGACGGGCGCGGCGAGGAGGACGGAGACGACGAGGCGGTGGCGGAGCGCGGACAGCTCGGGGTCGGCCGCGGCCTCTTCCGGCGCCTCGTGCGGGGGCGCGGTCTCGTCGGCGGGCTCCGGCGGCGGCGCGGGCTGCTCGGCGGTGTATCCGGTCCTGACGACCGTGGCGATCAGGTCGGCGACCCCGGTGGTCACCGGGTGGGTGATCCGGGCTTTTTCCGTCGCGTAGTTCACCGTGGCGGTGACGCCGTCCATGCGGTTGAGCTTCTTCTCGACGCGGGCCGCGCAGGAGGCGCAGGTCATCCCGCCGATGAGCAGCTCGACCTCGGCGAGGTCCGGGCCGGCCGCGGGTGAGGCCGAGGCGGTGCCGGACGCGGTGGGGCTGGACGGGGTGGGGCTGGGCACGGTGGGGGTGGGGGTGGACGCGGTGGGGCTGGACGCGGTGGGGCTGGTCATGGTCCGGACTCCAGACGGGCCGGCCGGGCCGCGTGCGGCCCGGCCGGAGGGGCTGTGGATGCGGCGGGGGCGGTGGCGGGCGTGGCGGTCCGCTGGGGCCCGCTGCGGCTCAGATCCTGCCGACGAGCTCGAAGCCCGCCTCGTCCACGGCCGCGCGCACGGACGCCTCGTCGAGGGGCGCCTCGGAGACGACGGTGACCTCGCCGGTCGAGGCGACGGCCCGGACCGAGCCGACGCCCGCGATCCCGGAGATCTCGCCGGACACGGCGCCCTCGCAGTGTCCGCAGCTCATTCCGCTCACCTTGTAGACGGTGGTGACGGAGCCCTGGGTGTCGGTCTGGGCGGTCATGTCATTACTCCTCGTCAGGGGGGCGTACTGGAGCGCACTCGGGGCGTACAGCCGTGCGCCCGTGGTCCAGCGTGGACCACTCACCATCCACTGTACCCCTAGGGGGTATGGCTTCGGACGGCCTGCCGTGAGATGGGGGACGGGAAGCGGGAACACCGGTACGGAAGTGAGGGCGGCGGATGCGCGCGGTCGTGTTCGAGAGGTTCGGAGAGCCGGCCGAGGTGCGGGAGGTGGCCGACCCGGCGCCCGCGCCGCACGGGGTCGTGGTCCGCGTCGAGGCCACCGGGCTGTGCCGCAGCGACTGGCACGGCTGGCAGGGGCACGACCCGGACATCACGCTGCCGCACGTACCCGGTCACGAACTCGCCGGTGTCGTGGAGGCGGTCGGCGACCGGGTGGCCGGGTGGCGGCCCGGCGACCGGGTGACCGTGCCCTTCGTCTGCGCCTGCGGGAGCTGCGGGGCGTGTGCGGCGGGCGACCAGCAGGTGTGCGAACGGCAGACCCAGCCCGGCTTCACCCACTGGGGCTCCTTCGCCGAGTACGTGGCCCTCGACCACGCCGACGTCAACCTCGTCGCCGTACCCGAGGACATGTCGTACGCGACGGCCGCCTCGCTCGGCTGCCGGTTCGCCACCGCGTTCCGGGCCGTGGTGCAGCAGGGAAGGGTCGCGGCGGGGGAGTGGGTCGCGGTGCACGGCTGCGGCGGGGTCGGCCTGTCGGCGGTGATGATCGCGGCGGCCTCGGGCGCGCGGGTCCTCGCCGTGGACGTGTCGCCCCGGGCGCTGGAGCTGGCACGTGCGTTCGGCGCGTCGGAGTGCGTGGACGCGTCCGCGACGCCGGACACGGCCGCGGCGGTCCGCGACCTGACCGGCGGCGGCGCCCACCTCTCCCTCGACGCCCTCGGCTCGCCCGTCACCTGCGCCGCGTCCGTGAACGGCCTGCGCCGCCGCGGCCGGCACGTCCAGGTGGGCCTGCTGCCCTCGGCGGACGGCACCACGCCGGTGCCGATGGCCCGCGCCGTCGCCCTGGAGCTGGAACTCCTCGGCAGCCACGGGATGGCCGCGCACACCTATCCGCCGATGCTGGAGCTGGTCCGCACCGGGGCGCTCCGGCCCGACCGGCTGGTGACGTCCGTCATCGGGCTGGGCGCGGTCCCGGCCGCCCTGGCCGCGATGGGGACGGCGCCCGGCGCGGGTGTGACGGTCATCGAGCCGTGACGCCGGCCCCGGGACGCCCGCGGTCGGCCAGGGGGCGCCCGCGGTGGGCGGCCCACTGGTGGTCCAGGACGGCCATCAGCACCTCGTCCGCCCACGCGCCGTCGCGCCACTCCACCTCACGCCGGACGCCCTCCACCACGAACCCCACCTTCTCGTAGACGTGCAGGGCCCGGTGGTTGTGGCCGTAGGCGTCCAGCTGGATCCGGTGCAGACCGAGTTCCTCGAAGCCGTAACCGACGACCAGCCGGGTCGCCTCGGTGCCTGCGCCCCGGCCGCGGCCCCGCGCGCCGAGCAGGATGCGGAAGGTGCAGGAACGGCTCTCGGGCTCCCACTCGTGCAGCACTACCTCGCCGAGGAGTCCGCCGTCGGCGGGATCGGTGACGGCCAGGTCGAGCCGGTCGGGCTGTGCGCTGCGCGAGCCGTACCAGGCGCGCACCAGCTCCGGGGTGAGCTCGTGCCCCGGCGAGCCGGTGAAGCGCTCGACCTCGGGATCGTTGATGATCTCCCACATGCCCTCGGCGTCGGCCTCGGTGAACGGCCGCAGGACGGCCCTGTCGCCGGTCAGGACGGGTTTCACGGAGAAGTCCATGTACGGCACTGTGCCCCACGCGGGCGTGGGGCACAGAACGATTTCCCGGCCGGTGGCCGGGGGGGTGGCCGTCCTATCGGTTCCGGTTGCTGGGCCGGGACGCCACCCAGGTCCGGATCGTGTCCGCGTACCAGTAGGGCTTCCCGCCCTCCACGTGGTCGGGTGGCGGCAGGAACCCGTGCTTGCGGTACGACCGCACGGTGTCCGGCCGTACCCGGATGTGGGCCGCGATGTCCTTGTAGGACCAGAGCCTCCGGTCGGTCACTAGCCGCACCTCCCTGTACGCACCACCCCCCGGCGGCCGGGGACGGCCGCCGGGGGGAGCCGGACGCTGCGCCGGCGATCACCAGCCTGACCCGGGTGAACGGACGCGGGGTGAGGAGCGGACCGGGCCGTTCCCGGATGTGACGGAAGGGCCACATGCGCGTGACAACTGTGACAGAGCGGTCGTTTTCGTGACCCAGGTGGCGCAAAGGCGTACGTCGGATGCCGGGCGTGGCGTGTTGACCTCCACCGGCCGGGACGACCCGGGGCGCAAGGGTGCGCCGCCACCCGGGCCATGGCGCCCATCCGGTCGTCCGAATGTCCGGACAAAACATTGACAGGCCCCACGTACGGGGCTAGAAACCGGGGGAGACGCAACGGCGGGCAGGCGACGACGGGCACGAAGGGGAAGGCGATGGCGCACGACCTGATCACCGCGGGGCGGACGTCCGCCCCCGCCGTCACCGGTGCCCCCACGAAACGCCTCCGGCGCGGGAAGGCCGCCTCGCCCTGGCAGGAGCGAGGCACGAGCGCCGACTCCCCGCTCGCACCGGCTCCGCGCCGGAGGTCCCCACGTCCCCATGCCCCCACGTCCCCACGTCCCGGCGTTCCGGCGTTCCGGCGTTCCGGCGTTCCGGCGTCCGGACGGGTGCGGGCCGTCCGCACCCGTCCGTGCGCCGGGGCGCGGGCCGTCCGTGCTCGCCCACGTGCCGCCGCGCGGCACGCTCACACTGGCCCACGTGTCTACGCGGACACGCAAACCGCAGACACAGTGTCGGGCCCGCCCGGAGTGCCCGGCTGGTGGGATGGACCCATGGCCGATGCCGCGACCCGGAGGTCGCCGGTCACGGCCCGTGAGCAGGACCAACGGCACGTCTCGACCCGTCGCCGCCATCTGTGAAGGAGTTCTCGGTCATGACGAACATCGTCAACCACTGGATCGGCGGCAAGACCGCCGAAGGCGCCTCGGGCACGTACGGGCCGGTGACGAACCCGGCGACCGGTGAGGTCACCACCAAGGTCGCCTTCGCCTCCGTCGACGAGGTGGACGCCGCGGTCGCCGCCGCCAGGGAGGCGTACCTGACCTGGGGTCAGTCCTCGCTGGCGCAGCGCACCTCGATCCTCTTCAGGTTCCGGGCGCTGCTGGACGCGCACCGCGACGAGATCGCCGAGCTGATCACCGCCGAGCACGGCAAGGTGCACTCCGACGCGCTCGGCGAGGTCGCGCGCGGCCTGGAGATCGTCGACCTGGCCTGCGGCATCACCGTGCAGCTCAAGGGCGAGCTGTCGACGCAGGTCGCCACCCGCGTCGACGTGGCCTCGATCCGGCAGCCGCTCGGCGTGGTCGCCGGCATCACGCCGTTCAACTTCCCGGCGATGGTGCCGATGTGGATGTTCCCCCTCGCCATCGCCTGCGGCAACACCTTCGTGCTCAAGCCGAGCGAGAAGGACCCGTCGGCCTCGATGAGGATCGCCGAGCTGCTCTCCGAGGCGGGTCTGCCGGACGGCGTCTTCAACGTCGTACACGGCGACAAGGTGGCCGTGGACCGCCTCCTGGAGCATCCGGACGTCAAGGCGGTCTCCTTCGTCGGCTCCACCCCGATCGCCCGCTACATCCACACCACCGCCTCCGCGAACGGCAAGCGCGTCCAGGCGCTCGGCGGCGCCAAGAACCACATGCTGGTGCTGCCGGACGCCGACCTCGACGCGGCGGCCGACGCGGCGGTGAGCGCGGCCTACGGTTCGGCCGGCGAGCGCTGCATGGCGATCTCCGCGGTCGTCGCGGTCGGTGCCGTCGGTGACGCACTGGTCGAGAAGATCCGCGAACGCGCCGAGAAGATCAAGATCGGCCCCGGTGACGACCCGTCCTCCGAGATGGGCCCGCTGATCACCAAGGCGCACCGCGACAAGGTGGCGTCCTACGTCGCGGGCGCGGCGGCCGAGGGCTGCGAGGTCGTCCTGGACGGCACCGGTCACACCGTGGAGGGCCACGAGGACGGCCACTGGATCGGCATCTCCCTGCTGGACCGGGTGCCGACCACGGCGAAGGCCTACCGGGACGAGATCTTCGGCCCGGTCCTGTGCGTGCTGCGCGCCGAGACGTACGAGGAGGGCGTGGCGCTCATCAACGCCTCCCCCTTCGGCAACGGCACCGCGATCTTCACCCGGGACGGCGGCGCGGCCCGCCGCTTCCAGCTGGAGGCTGAGGCCGGCATGGTCGGTGTGAACGTGCCGATCCCGGTCCCGGTCGGCTACCACTCCTTCGGCGGCTGGAAGGACTCGCTCTTCGGCGGCCACCACGTCTACGGCAACGACGGCACGCACTTCTACACCCGCGGCAAGGTCGTCACCACCCGCTGGCCGGACCCGGCCGACGCCCCGGCCGGCGTGGACCTGGGCTTCCCGCGCACCCACTGAGCCGCCCGGTGCCTCCGTCTCCCGCGCCGGGGACGGAGGCACCGTCGACGCGGTCTCAGCCCTGCTGCGTCCCGGCGTCCTTCACTTCCTCCGTGAGGTCACCGGTCTGCCCGGCGGGCGGGGCCACGATCTCCTTCGTGGCGCCGAACTTGTCGAAGTCCATGGTGACCTCCATGGTGCCGAAGTCCTGCTGCAGGCGCACCGGCAGGTCCTTGGCGTCCACCCAGATGTCCATGGTGATCGAGCCGCCGCCGGCGGTCGAGTTCAGGAGGCTGTCGGCGCCGCGGAGGGCCTCCTTGAACGTGCCCAGGTCCCCCTGGTCGAGCACGGCCCGGTAGTGGGTCGTGGGCTTGCCGTTGACGGTCTCCGCGCCGAGGTCCTCGACGTCGCTCGCGTACTTCAGGCCCTTCAAGGAGTCCACCGGGCTGCCTCCGCCGCCCCCGCTCATCGCGGCGGCACCCGACTCGCCGAACACGGCCGACCCGTCGATCCTGATCCATTCCTTGCCCGCGAGCGGGCCGGCGGGCTGGGGGTCGATGTCGTAGTAGTAGGCGCCGTCCACGAACAGTGTGCGCACGGTCGGGGAGTCCGTGAGGTCCTGCATCCGCACGGCCTCGGTGTCCATCTCGACGTCGAGCGCGTAGCCGTCGCCCCAGGAGTACGTGCCGTCCATGGCGATCGGGTCACCGGTGCCCAGGTCGGTCGTCGTCCTGACCTCGGCGGAACCCAGCTCCTCCGTCCGGTCGGTGGCCCGCGAGAGCGCCGCCATGATCGTGTCGGCCTTGCCCGCGGCACTGTCCGCGGCCCTTTCCACGGCCTTGTCGGCGGTCTCGGCCGCCGTCTCGGCGCCGTCCGCGCCGCACGCGGTCGCCGCGACCGTCGCCGCCGCCGTCAACCCCACCCAGGCCGCCGTGTACTTCAGCTTCATGAGTCCCCACCCGTTGCCGTGTTCCTGTGATGCGTCTGTGTCCCGGACACTACCGGGCCCCACCGACAGTCTCCGGGCACCGGAAAACGGCACGTTTTTTACGCCGCTCCCTACGGTTCCCGTACGCCTCAAAGGAGCTCTGCCGGAAGGAACCTGATGCGTTTTCCGGAAGCAACACCGCGTCCAGCCAACGGATTCCGTAGGTAAACACCCATTGACGTGCTGGTTTTCGTCGGTATTCCATCTGGCGTCGGGAGCGGACGAGAACCACGTACGACCAAGCCGCCGGAGGCGATAGCGCTCCCGTTCGAACCACACCGCACGAGTCGATCGGAACCACTCCATGACCGACACGCTCCGCCCCGCCGAGGCCGCCGCAGCCACACCCCCGGACCTCCCGGCCCCCGGGGAGACCCGGACGCTCAAGCGTTCCATCGGGGTCGTCGGCGGCACGCTGCTGACGCTCTCGTGCGTGACTCCGGCCTCCACGCTGTTCGTGGTCGTCCCCGACCTCTTCGGCTCGCTCGGCACCGCCACCGCCCTGACCATCGCCGTCGGCTCCCTGCTCTGTGTCGCCGTGGCGTTCTGCTACTCGGAGCTGGGCACCCTCATCCCCAGCGCGGGCGGCGAGTACGCCATGGTGTCGACGATGGCCGGGCGCCTGGCGGGCTGGCTGGTCTTCGTGCTGTCCCTGCTGGTCGTCATGATCGTGCCGCCGGTGATCGCGATGGGCACGGCCGACTACCTCGAACCGATCGTGCACCTCGACCCGTCCCTGGCGGGCGCCGGCGTCATGGTGCTCGCCACCCTCGCCGGCCTGCTCGACCTGCGCGCCAACGCCTGGATCACCGGCGTCTTCCTGGTCCTGGAGGTCATCGCCGCGGCCGTCGTCGCGGTCCTGGGCTTCGCCCACAGCGAGCGCGGACTGGGCAGCCTGGCCTCCATGGAGGTGGCCGGCGCGGACGGCGGCGCGGACCCCGTGACGGGCATGCTGGTCGTCTCCGGGCTCGCCATCGCCCTGTTCGTCACCCAGGGCTTCTCCACCGCCGTCTACCTCTCCGAGGAACTGGAGGACCCGCGCCGCAACGTCGCCCGCACGGTCCTCGCCACCCTCGGCATCTCCGCCGTGATCCTCCTGGTCCCGGTCGTCGCCATCACCCTCGGCGCCTCCGACCTCGCGGAGCTGACCGGCGGCGACCTCGGCGCCATGGTCACCGCCTGGTCCAACTCCGCCGTCGGCACCTTCGTCAGCCTCTGCGTGGCCCTCGCCATCATCAACGCCGGCATCGTCATGGTCATCCAGAACTCGCGCGTCCTGTTCGCCTCCGCCCGCGACAAGGCCTGGCCCGCGCCGGTCAACACCCTCTTCGCCCAGCTCGGCCGGTTCGGCTCCCCCTGGGTCGCCACCCTCGCCGTCGGCGTGCCCGGCGCCGTGATGTGCTTCGTCGACCTCGACACCCTGTACGGCGTCACGGGCGTCTCCGTCACCGGCATGTACCTGCTCGTCGCGGTCGCCGCCCTGCTCGCCCGGCGCGGCCCCCACCGGGACGCGCCCGCGTGGCGGATGCCCCTGTGGCCCGCGACGCCCCTCCTGCTGATCGCCGTCCTCGCCTACATCCTGACCCAGCAGGAGACCGTCCACCTGCTGTGGACCGGCGGCATCACCGCCGTCGCCACCCTGTACTGGGCCCTGTACCTGCGCCCGCGCCGTGACACGCGCTGGCTGGTGACCGTCCCGGAGGACGCCCGGGAGCCCGCCGGGGTGTGACCGCCCGGCCGCGCCCCTCCTGCCGCGCCTACCGCGCCCGCGGTACGCGGCGCCGGCGCCGTACTTCCGTGGGAGGTACGGAGGTTCAGCCCCGGGGACTGCCCCCGCTGCCGGCGGCGGCCCGTACCGTTGACGCATGGATCTTCGACTGCCCCGCGTGCGAGGGCTGCTTCGGGGGCCGCGGCGGATGCTCTCCGCCGCGGCCGCCGTCGTCGTCCTCGCCGGCGCCGGGACATGGACGGCCGTCGCCGGCGACGACCCGCCCCCGGTGCACCGCGCCGACCGGACCATGGCCGTGGGCGACGGAGTGCGCCTGGACACCTCGTACTTCACCGCCGGCTCCGGCGGACGCCGCCCGGCCGTCCTGCTCGCGCACGGCTTCGGCGGCAGCAAGGACGACGTCCGCGAGCAGGCCGAGAGCCTCGCCCGGGACGGGTACGCGGTGCTGACCTGGTCGGCGCGCGGCTTCGGCGAGTCCACCGGGAAGATCGGGCTGAACGCCCCGGACGGCGAGGTCGCCGACGTGTCCCGGCTGATCGACTGGCTGGCGAAGCGGCCCGAGGTCCGGCTGGACGAGAAGGGCGACCCGCGCGTGGGCGTGGCCGGCAACTCCTACGGCGGCGCGGTCGCGCTGCTGGCCGCCGGGCACGACCGCCGGGTGGACGCGATCGCCCCCGCCATCACGTACTGGAACCTTGCGGACGCCCTCTTCCCGAACGGCGTCTTCAAGAAGCTGTGGGCCGGCATCTTCGTCAACCTGGGCGGCGGCTGCGAGCGGTTCGAGGACCAGCTCTGCCGCATGTACCAGCGGGTCGCCGAGTCCGGGGAACCGGACCCGGAGGCGGTGGAACTCCTCGACGAGCGCAGCCCGCAGGCCGTCGGCGAGCGCATCGACGTGCCCACGCTGCTGACCCAGGGCCAGACCGACTCGCTCTTCCCGCTCGGCCACGCCGACCGGGCCGCGCGGGCGATCCGCGCGGGCGGCGCCCCGGTGGCCGTCGACTGGACCGCCGGCGGCCACGACGGCGGCGACCTGGAGACGGAGCGGGTCCAGGCCCGTGTCGGGGCGTGGTTCGACCGCTACCTGAAGGGCGACGAATCGGCCGCCACCGGCCCCGGCTTCCGCGTCAGCCGCACCCTCGGCACCGGCAGCGGAGACGGCGAACCCCGCCTGGAGGGCGTGAGCGCCGGCTCCTACCCCGGCCTGGAGAGCGAACTCCGCCCGGTCGCACTGCGCGGACGCGAGCAGAGCTTCGAGAACCCGGCCGGCGCCAGTCCGCCCGCCGTCTCCGCCCTGCCCGGCATCGGCGGCTCGGGCGGACTCTCCCAGCTCTCCTCGCTCGGCATCGGCGTCTCCCTGGACTTCCCCGGCCAGCACGCGGCGTTCGAGTCGGCGCCCGTCCGGGAGGACCTCCGCATCACCGGCTCGCCGACCGCCACCGTCCACGTGGAGTCCACCGAGGACGACGCCGTGCTCTTCGCCAAGGTGTACGACGTCGGCCCCGGCGGCACCCAGCCGGTACTCCCCTCCCAGCTGGTCACACCCGTCCGGGTGGAGGACGTCGGGGACGGCAGGGACGTGAAGATCACCCTGCCGGCCGTCGACCACGAGGTGGAGAGCGGCCACCGGCTGCGCCTGGTCCTGTCCTCCACCGACCTCGGGTACGCCTCCCCGGCCGCCCCCGCCACGTACACCGTCTCCCTCAAGGGCGACCTGTCGGTGCCCACGGCCCTCGGCGACACCGGTCCGGCGGCCGGACTGCCCGCCTGGGTCTGGTGGGCGCCCCTCGCGGGAGCCGCCGTCGCCGCGGCCCTGCTGCTGACCGCCCGCCGCCGCACCACGGCCCCGCCGCCCGACCCCGCGCTGGCCGGCGTACCGCTCCAGATCACCGGCCTGACCAAGCGGTACGCCAGGTCCACCGACCGGTACGCCGTCCGGGACCTGTCCTTCCGGGTGGAGCAGGGCCAGGTCCTCGGCCTGCTCGGGCCGAACGGCGCCGGCAAGACGACGACCCTGCGCATGCTGATGGGCCTGATCACACCGGACGGCGGCGAGATCCGCGTCTTCGGCCACGCCATCGCGCCCGGCGCCCCGGTGCTCTCCCGGGTCGGCGCGTTCGTGGAGGGCGCGGGCTTCCTGCCGCACCTGTCCGGCCGGGAGAACCTGGAGCTGTACTGGCGGGCCACCGGCCGCCCGCCCGAGGACGCCCACCTCGACGAGGCCCTGGAGATCGCCGGCCTCGGCGACGCGCTCGCCCGCGCGGTACGCACCTACTCCCAGGGCATGCGCCAGCGCCTCGCCATCGCCCAGGCCATGCTGGGCCTGCCCGACCTGCTGATACTGGACGAGCCGACCAACGGCCTGGACCCGCCGCAGATCCGCGAGATGCGCGAGGTGATGATCCGCTACGCGGCGGCCGGCCGCACGGTGATCGTCTCCAGCCACCTGCTGGCCGAGGTCGAGCAGACCTGCACCCACCTGGTGGTCATGGACCACGGCAGGCTCGTCCAGGCCGGCCCGGTCGGGGAGATCGTCGGCTCCGGCGACACCCTGCTGGTGGGCACCTTCGCGCGCGTGGACGCCCCGCTCGTCGAGAAGGTCGCCGCCCTGCCGGGCGTGGCCTCGGCGACCGCCACCGACGGCGGCCTGCTGGTCCGGCTCGGCGCCGGGGGCACCGCACGGGACCTGATCGCCGAACTCGTACGCCTGGACGTGCCCGTGGAGTCGGTGGGCCCCCACCGGCGCCTCGAGGACGCCTTCCTCACCCTGATCGGAGAACCGGCATGAGCACGCTGGCCGAACGCGCCGCGCCCGCCGGCCCCCAGGAGGTCGCCGAGGGCTACCGCGCGGGCCGCACGCTGCCTGTCCGGGTCGAACTGGTCCGGCAGCTGAAGCGGCGGCGCACCCTCGTCATGGGCGGCATCCTGTTCGCCCTGCCGTTCGTCCTGCTCGTCGCCTTCCGCATCGGTGGCGAGCCGGGCGGCGCGAACAACCAGATCAGCCTGATGGACTCGGCCACCGCGTCGGGCGCGAACTTCGCCGCGGTCAACCTCTTCGCCTCCGCGGGCTTCCTCCTCGTCGTGCCCGTCGCCCTGTTCTTCGGGGACACGGTCGCCTCGGAGGCCGGCTGGTCGTCCCTGCGCTACCTGCTGGCGGCACCCGTGCCCCGCGCCCGCCTGCTGTGGTCCAAGCTGGTCGTCGCCCTCGCCCTGAGCCTCGCCGCGATCGTCCTGCTGCCGCTGGTCGCGCTCGCCGTCGGCACGGCCGCCTACGGCTGGGGGCCGCTGGAGCTGCCCACCGGCGGCAGCCTGCCCACCGGCACCGCGGCCGAGCGCCTGGCCATCACGGTGGCGTACGTCTTCGTCTCCCAACTGGTCACCGCCGCCCTGGCGTTCTGGCTGTCCACCAAGACGGACGCGCCGCTCGGCGCGGTCGGCGGCGCGGTCGGCCTGACCATCATCGGCAACGTCCTGGACGAGGTGACCGCCCTCGGCGGCTGGCGCGACTTCCTGCCCGCGCACTGGCAGTACGCCTGGCTCGACACCGTCCGGCCCGAAATGGACTGGACCCGCCTGATCCAGGGCGCGTCCCTGTCGGTGACGTACGCACTCGTGCTGTTCGCCCTGGCCTTCCGGGGGTTCGCCGGCAAGGACGTCGTGTCCTAGGCCTCGGGTGCCGCCGAGCTCGCCGGAGGCCCCCACCCGTCTCGGCGGCCCGCCGAGGTCGCCGGAGCCCCCCACCGGTCTCGGCGGCCCGCCGCCGTGTCAACGACTCCCGCGGCCCGCGGGCCGCGCCGCGACCGCCGCCTGCTTCGCCGGCGCGCTGCACGCCCCGTACGGCGGTGACGGCTCCCTGCCCGGCGCACCGGGCCCCGGTGAACGCGCCGAACGCGCCGACGCGCCGGCCGACCGCACGGAGGACCCGGAGACCGGGCAGCTCGCCGAGGCGGTCCGGCAGCCGGTCCGGCAGGCGGACCGGCTGGCCTGAGACACCACCCGTCGACCACTTACGCACGTGTGAGTCCACTTTCGAGTACGCGGCGGGAAGAGGCGGGGCCGCTGAGCGGGGCGGTACCCGGACCGCCCCGCCGCCCTTGTCGTGCCGTGCGGCATTCGAGTGAAATCCTCGGCGTTTCGCGTTTCTTCGTTTCTCCGGTCGTCACATTCTCGTTTGCAGACTGCAGGTCATGGTGCGAGCCGGTAACGCTGGGCTCGCGCGATTTCCGCGGCCATTCACGCATGACCGCGGAGAAGGGAAAGTTCATGAAGAAGAACGCTGCTGCCATCGGCTCCCCGGGGGCCCTCTCCGGTGACGCGGTCCAGGTTCCCGTGCACATTCCCGTCAACCTGCGCGGCAACAACATCGACGTCGTGGGCCTGCTGAACGAGGCGTCCGACAACGTGCGCGTGAGCGACTGACGTCGTTCCGCACCAGCCGACCGGCTGCGTCCCCGCCGGCCCGGGCCAACTCGTTTGGTTCAGGGTCGGCTTTCCTCCTTTCCGCAGCGGTTGTGCAGTCCATCCTTCAGTCATCTCTTCAAGTAGGAAGACAACCAGAGTGCGACAGACCCTGAGCAGGGGGATGGTCGCGGCTGCCGCCGCGACGAGCATCCTCACCCTGTGCGGCAGCCCCGCCCTTGCCGACTCGTCCGCGAACGGCACCGCCACGAACTCGTCGGACACCGCGTCCGGCAGCGCCGCCCAGGCCCCGGCCGACGCGCCCGCGCACGTCTGCGGCAGCACCGCCGACGGCATGGGCACGTTCGGCGCGGCCTCCGGCAACGAGTGCGCGAACCACTCGGACAAGCAGGCCGACGGCTCCAGGACCCAGCGTGCGTCCCACGGCGACGACGTCTCGGCCTACGGCTCGGACGCGGACGGCGGACACGACAGCAAGCACGGCGAGGACCCCCGGCTCCTGTCCGGCCTGCTCGGTTCCCACGCGAGCGGTGAAGCCGAGGCCTCGTCCGGCGCCGGTTCCGGCAACCACGCCAAGGCGGTGATCGAGATGCCGTTCGACCTGTGCGGCAGCACCGCCAGTGTGATCGCCGCGCTCAACCCCGTCTTCGGCGACGTCTGCGGGCACGAGAGCCCGGGCGACTACGGCTACGGCGACGACGACGACACGCCTGTGACCACTCCGCCCGCCGACGAGGAGAAGACCCCGCCCGCCGAGGAAGAGAAGACCCCGCCCGCCGAGGAGGACAAGACCCCGCCCGCCCACGAGGCGAAGACCCCGCCGCACAAGGGCAAGGAGCAGCCGCCGGCCCTGGCGGAGACCGGCAGCGAGGTCGCGCTGGGTACCGCGGCCGCCGGCGCCGCCCTGCTGGCGGGCGGTGCGATCCTGTACCGCCGGGGCCGGGCCGCCTACCGCCGCTGACCCGGGCCTCACCCGCCCCCGCCGCCCCCGGCCGGCCCCCCTCGGTCTGCCGGGGGCGTCATGCTGCCCGGGGCACCCCGCCGCCGACCCCCCGCCGACCCCCCGCCGGGGCCGTACGACGCCCGGCCGGCGACCGCCCCGCCGGCCGGCTCGTCAGTGGCTGCCCGCCCTCTCGTCGTCCGGTCGTCCGGCGCTGCCGGCCCGGCCGGTGGCGGGAGCGGACGCCTGACGGACCACGCGGCGGGCCCGGTCCGGTTCCCCGGAATCCGGGCGGTCGTTCCTCCGGTGCAGGCGGTGCAGCAGCCGGGTGGCCGCATGCCGGCCCCACAGGGGCCACAGGGCCCGGCCGGGCGCCCGGTCGTCCGCGGCGTGCCAGGCCAGCTCGCGTCCGTCGGGGGCCCGACGCAGGGCGCTCAGCGGCGCGTAGTTCTCCACCACGAACGATCGCCCCGGCCGCGGCGCCCCCTGAGGCAGCGGACGGTCGGTCAGGTCCAGGTGCAGGGCCCGTACGACGTCCAGCCCGGCGCTGTCGGTGAAGAGCCGGAACTGGGCGCCGGGGCGGGGGTTGAAGTCGAGCAGGTGGTAGCGGCCCGTCGTACCGCAGCGGCGGAAGTCGAGGTCGAAGATGCCCCGGTAACCCAGCTCCCCGGTGATCCGCTCGGCGAGCGCCTGCACCTGGGGGTTCGGCGTCCAGCGGCCGACCGCCGTCAGGCCGGCGCCGCGCGGCCTGGCGCGCGTCTTGCGGCCGGCGCCGCCGGACCGGACCGTGCCCGAGCGGTCGGCGTACCCGTGGGCGAACCAGTCGCGGTCCGGCCCCGGCGGCAGGAACGCCTGGAGCAGCAGCCGGCTGCCCGCCTCCCCGGTCCGCCGGTACAGTTCCCCGGCCTCCCGCGCCGAGCGCACCAGCACGGTGCTGCGCAGGCCGCTGCCCGGGGGCAGCAGCCACGGCCGGCTCCACTTCGCCACCATCGGCAGTCCCAGCCGGCGGGCGGCACGGGCGGCCTCGGCCGGACCGTCCGGGACCAGGGTCTCGGGGTGCGGGACGCCCAGGGACGCGCACACGCCGGCCAACTGCGCCTTGTCGGCCACCCGCTCGGGCAGCGCGCCGGGCAGGCGGGGCAGCAGGTACGCGGACGCCGGCTCGGCACGCATCCGCCCCACCGCCAGGGCACACGCGTCGTCCATCGGGATCAGTACGGCGGGACGGGCGATCCTCGCGGCGACACGGCGCAGGACCACCGCGATGTCGGCGGGCGACGCGCCGGGCGGCGGCGGAGTGTGCAGGCGGCTCACATAACGGGAGACGGCCAGCGGGCTCCGGGTGCAGTCGGCGACCAGGTGCACGTCCACTCCCGCGCGGCCGAGCGAACGCACGGCACCCAGAGTTCCGTGGTGAAAGGGATTCCGGTCGATCCGCACCAGGACGGCGGGGACGCGGGTGTCGAGCAGCGACACGGGAAACTTCCTTCATATTCGATTCGGTTCACCGAAGTGGTCGATCGGCGCACTCGAAGGCCGTAACGGCGGTGGCGTGATGGCATTTCATATGACTGAGTGTCACTAGCTATTCGACTAGGAAAGAGGAAAGAGGCCGGCATGGTCGTACGGCAGTCACGGAGCAGGTCAAGGCGGCGGCCGGCATGCGTAGCCGCGGCGGCGGTCGCGGCGGCGGCGCTCCTGGCGGCCGGCCCGGGTGTCGCCGCCGGCGGACCGGCCGCACGCCCGGTCCCCCCGCCCGCCCCCGGCGCCCTGCCGGGAGCCGGCGCGGGGGCCGCTTCGGGGGCCGCCCAAGGAGTCGCCCCGGGGGCCGCAGCCGGCTCCGCCGCCGCGTTCGGCGCGTACCTGCACTACGGCTCGCGCGGCGTGGCCCGGATGGCGCAGCTCAGCCACTGGCTGGGCGGCGCCGAACTGCGCGTCGGCCACACCTACCTGCCCGGCGACCGCTGGAGCAACATCGAGGGCGCCCCCGGTTTCCTCGACGTGTGGGCCGACTGGCGCACCAGCGAGGCCGACCGGACGTTCGTCCTCAACGTGCCGATGCTGGAACGCAACGAGGAGGGCGTCGACGACGACGAGGTGCGCGAACTCCTGCGCCGGGGCGCCGCCGGACACTTCGACCACCACTTCAGGGCCCTCGCCGAACGGCTGGTCGAGCTGGACGTGCCGGACACCGTCCTGGTCCTCGGCTGGGAGATGAACGGCACCACGTACACCCATCGCTGCGGACCCGACCCCGAGGCCTGGAAGACGTACTGGAACAGGATCGTCACCACCATGCGCGCGGTGCCGGGCCAGAAGTTCCGGTTCGACTTCGCCCCGAGCCGGGGCCGGGACGCCATTCCCTGGACCCGGTGCTATCCGGGGGACGCCACGGTCGACATCATCGGCATGGATTCGTACGACCAGCCACGCGGAATGACGTTCGACGAACAGGTGAAGGAACCGTACGGACTCCAGGCGCACGTGGATTTCGCCAAGGCCCACAAGAAGCCCATCTCCTACCCCGAATGGGGTCTCTTCCGCAACGGCGACAACGCCGAGTACATGCGGCGCATGCTCGCCTGGATGGACCAGCACAAACCCGTGTACAACACGGTCACCGACTACTGCCCGCACGGCGTGTGGCAGTGCGACGACAATCCCCGGTCCACCGCGGTCTACCGGTCCGTGCTCTTCGGCCGCACCGACGAGCCGGCGCCCACCGTCCCGGTGCCGGCCACGCCCACCCCACCCACCATGCCGCCCGTGCCGGCGGTGCCGCCCGCCACGCCCGAGCCGGCGGCCGGCTGCTCGCCGCTGGAGCTCGGCGCCTGGGTCGAGTACTGGCTCGGCGGGAAGCTCTGCCTGCGCCTCGACTGGTTCTCGCGGAACGAGTAGGGGCTCGCGGGGGCGGCGGAGGCGGTCAGGTCCTGCTTCCGCCGCCACCGCCGGCCTCCTTCCGTTCCTTACGTTCCCGTTCCTTCCGTTCCTGCCGGCGCAGCAGCAGTTCCTTGCCCCGTCGCCGCGCGGCGACGTCGCACAGGGCCGCCGACAGCAGCGGGGCCGTGCGCCGGCGGGCCAGCAGCAGCCGCTGGTTCCACACCGGCTCCGGGCGCCAGTGGTGCTTGTACGGCTCGTTGCCCCGCAGCAGGCTCAGCGTGCCGCGCCCCGGGGCCCGGGCGTACTCGGCGCACGCGTCCAGCAGCATCACCGCCACGTCCGCCTTCCGCTCCCGCAGCCGGGGATGGGCGCCGTACAGGTAGCCGCCCGCCAGCCGCCGGGACAGCAGCGTCACGTCCACGGCCACCACCTCGCCGTCCATGCGGAACTCGGTGACCACCGCGTCCCCGGAGCGCACCATCGGCCCCACCGCCCGCACCAGATGCTCGCTGAACCGCGTGCGCAGGTGCTCGCCGGTCACCTGCCGCCCCTGCCACTGCAGCCGGTGCAGCTCCAGCAGCCTGTGCAGCGCCGCGCCCACCTCGCCGGGGAGGACGGCCCGGCTCCTGACGCCGAGCGCGTCCAGCCTGCGCAGCTTGGCGCGCACCCGCTGCTGGGCCTTGGCCGCGGGCAGCCGGGTGATCAGCTCGTCCATCGGAGCCGCGGGCAGCTCCAGGCAGAGCGAGTCGGGAACCCGGCGCCGGGGGCCGCGCCAGCGGTCGTAGACCCGTTCGGCGGCGGCGCCCGGCCGTACCTCGCGCAGGTCGATCAGCGCGGTGCGGGCCGCCGCGGACAGGCCCTCGGTGAGCGCGTCCACCGCGTCCTGTCCGCGCGCGTCGTCCAGGAGGACGTCCCCGTAGTCGGAGATCGCCCCGCCCAGCGGCACCAGCGCCGGCACCGGACGCCGTACGAGCGTCAGCGGCGCGGCGGCGACCAGTTCGCGGCCGTCGCGGGCCAGCAGCAGCCGCAGCCGGCCGCGTCCGCCGTACGACCGCCACCACGAGTGCAGCCAGGCGTGGCTCTGGAACGGGGTCGCGGCGGCGCACCGGCGGTACAGCCGCCCCCAGTCCGCCGCCAGGTCGGCGAAGCGCCGTTCGTCGGTGACCAGCTCGGTCGTGTACGTCGTCGGGTACGGCGCCGGGTGCGACGCCTCGTCCGTGCCCGGGTACGTCGTCGGGTACGTCACAGCTGTCCGCGGACGTCGGCCGCCGGGGCGGGTCCGGGCACGGCCGCCGTCGCGCGGCCGGGCCCCGGGGCGACCCGCCGGGGGCGGACCAGCAGCGCCAGCCCGCCGAGCAGGCCGCCCGCGCTCGCGCCCACCAGTCCCGTCACGGCGGACGAGGCCGAGGACGCCTCGGTGGGCTCGGTGGCGCGCGCGAACTGCCGCAGCTCCACGTGGGTGTCGTCGGCGGAGGTCTCCGCGTGCCGGGTCAGCGCGCGGGCGACCGCGTCGGCCATGTCGGCCGCGTCGGCGGGGCGGGAGGAGGTGGCCGTCACCGAGACCATCGGCGCGTCCGGGGAGGTGGCCGTGCGGACGCTCTCCCGCAGCGTCGCCACGGGCACGCCCGCCCACATCTGCGCGTCCCCGAGCACCGCGAGCTGCGTGGCGACCCGGCCGTAGGCCTGTGCGAAGCCCAGCGCGGACGCCGGGTCGGACGTGTCGGTGGGGACGGCGACGACGTAACTGGTGGCCGTGTACTGCGGGGTGGAGACCAGGCCGTAGCCGGTGCCGAGGAGTCCGCCGGCGAGCGCTCCGGCCGCGAGGGCGGACCAGGGCGGGAGGGTCCGGGCGCGCGTCCGGACCCGGGTCCGGACGCGGCGCAGGGCGGTGCGTGCGCGGCCCAGGCGGGTGGGCCGGCCGGCGGGGATCGTGGCCGCCGGGTCGGCCGGGGGCCGGGTGAGGGGCTCGGTCATGCGGAACTCACTCCCTGGGATGCCGGGGACAACGGGTGCGTGAGGGTGGTCGCGTACACGTCCATCAGCCGGGCGGCGCTGCGGGTGACGCAGTAGTGGCGGGCGGCCTCGGGCACGGTGCGCCTGCCGGGGCCCGGTCCGGCGGCCGCGCGGACCTCGGTGAGGGCGCGGGCGAACTCCTCCTCGCCGCCCGTGACGTGCCGGGCCGTGGGCGCGGCGGCCGGGGGCAGGTCCTCGATCGCCGGGCAGGAGGCGTACAGCACCGGCAGCCCGCAGGCCAGGCCCTCCACGGCCGCCAGGCCGAAGGCCTCCTCCGGCGACGGCGAGGCGAGGACGTCCATCGCGCAGGCGAGCGACGGCAGGTCGGGGCCCGGGGAGCCGTCGCTGTCACAGGGGCGTTCGCCGGTGAGCAGGACCCGGTCGGCGACCCGGGCCTCGTGGGCGGCGCGGCGCAGGACGTGCTCCTCGGGGCCGCCGCCGACCAGCAGCAGCCAGCAGTCGTCCGGCAGCCGGGCCAGGGCGCGGACCAGCACGTCGAACCGCTTGCCCGGGGTCAGCCGGCCGATGCCGCCGACGACGTACGCGTCCTGGGGCAGGCCGAGGCGGCGGCGGGTGCGCAGGCGGGCGAGGGGGTCGAAGCGGAAACGGGCCAGGTCGATGCCGTTGGGAACGACCTCGATGCGGGGCGCGGGCACGCCCCAGCGCCGCAGCCGGTCGGCGACGGTGGGGGAGACGGCGACCGTGGCGTTGCCCAGCCGCTCCCCGGCCAGGTACAGGGCGCGGACGCCCGGGGTGAGCGGGCGGCCCTCGATCTGGGAGTCGCCGAGGGAGTGTTCGGTGGCGACGACGGCGCGGACGCCGGCCAGGCGCGCGGCGAGCCGGCCGTAGAGGCAGGCGCGGTAGAGGTGGGTGTGCACGAGGTCGTAGCCGCCGGTGCGGATGATCCGGGCCAGCCGGGGCAGTGCGGCCAGGTCGCGGTTGCCGGTCATGCCGAGGTGCACGACCTTGACGCCGTCGGCCAGCAGCCCGTCGGCGACCGCGCCCGGGTTGGTGAGCGTCACGACGTCGCAGTCGACGGGGAGGTGGCGCAGCAGCAGCCGCAGTTGCTGTTCGGCGCCGCCCACGCCGAGGCCGGTGATGACGTGCAGGGCCTTCACCTCACACCCCCGTCGCACGGCGGCGGCGCAGGCGGTGCAGCCGGGTCTTCAGCAGCAGGCGCACGGCCGTGTCCCGCTGGCCGACGTGTACGCGGGGCAGGGCGTGCGGGCCGGTCAGCGGGCCGGGGTCGATCGCGCAGGCGTAGGCGTAACCGGCGGCCCGCACGGCCTCGGCGGCGCGGGCGTCGACCGTGCCGTACGGGTAGCAGAAGCCGGTGACCGGAGCGCCGGTCAACTCCGAGAGCAGCGTCCTGCTTTCGGCGGTCTCGGCCGTCAGCGCGGCATCGTCCGCCTTCGTCAGGTCGACGTGGGTGAGCCCGTGCGAGCCGATCTCGACGCCCTCGGCGGCGGCCTGCCGGATGCCGTCGGCGGTCAGCAGCGGCTTGCGCGGGCCCAGCGGGTCCCACGCGTTGTCGCCGCCGAGCCGGCCCGGCAGTACGAAGAGGGTCGCCCCGCAGCCCCAGTGGCGCAGGCGGGGCAGCGCGTGCGCGGTGAAGTCGGCGTACCCGTCGTCGAAGGTCAGCCCCACCAGGCCGTGGCCGTCGCCACGGGCCCGGGCGGCCAGCAGCTCGGCGACCGACACCCCGCGCAGCCCGCGCCGCCGCAGCCAGCCCAGCTGCGCGTCCAGCCGGTCGGGCGTGACCGTGATGCGGTACGGGTCGTCCGAGCAGTCGCCGACGGAGTGGTACATCGCGATCCAGGGGACGACGTCGGCGCGGGTGCCGGCACCGGGGCGGGTGCGGGCGCCGGTGCGTGTGCGGGCGTCAGCGGAATCCGCGGAAGCGGCTGCGGAAGCGGCTGCGGAGGCGGCTGCGGGGGCGGGGGAGGGAGCGGGGGCGGGAGCGCCGGAAGCGGAAGCGGAAGCCGAAACGGCCATGGGGGAGCCTTCGTGTGACGGAGCGGACGAGATCGAGGGCCTGCGCGACCCCTTGGACGCGCAGAACCCGGCCGAGCAGGGCGAAGACGGCGACGACGGTCGCCACGCCGACGGCGAGGGAGGCACCGGGGGAACCGGCCGGAGCGGTGAGCCGGTCCGTGACCAGCGCGCCCGCGACGGTCGCCGCGGACGCCGCCACCACCGGCCTGCCCAGGTCGCCCAGGACGCGCCGGACGCGGACCGGGACGCTGCGCGGGCCCATCCCGGCGAGCAGCAGGGCGGCGGTGACGGTGATCCCGGCGGCGTTGGCGGCGGCGATCCCGGTCACGCCCCACGGGCCGACCGCGTACGCGCCGACGCCGGCGGTGGCGGCGATGCCGACGGCCATCGCGCCGAGCGGGTACCAGCTGGCGCGGCCCGCCGAGAAGTAGGAGCGGGCCAGCGCACCCACCACGGTCTGGCCGAGCAGCCCGAGCGCGTACACGCGCATGACGGTCGCGGTCGCCGCCGTGTCCGACGCCGTGAAGGCGCCCCGCTGGAAGAGGAGCCCGACCATCTGCGGCGCGCAGGCGACGACCGCGGCCGCGCCCAGCAGCACCACGCCGGCCGCCAGCGCCACGTCCCGTTCGACGCGGTCGCGGGCCCGTTCGGTGTCGCCGTCGGCCATCGCCCGGGCCACCAGCGGGAAGGTGACCGTGCACAGCATCAGCGACAGCGTCATGGGGATCTGGGCCACCTTCTGCGCGTAGTTCAGGTGCGAGATGGCCCCGGAGGGGAGCCCGGAGGCGAGGAAGCGTTCGATGAGGACCTGGGACTGGCGGCACAGGGCGAAGAGCAGGACGGTGGTGAACAGGGCGAGGGCCAGCGGGCGGGCCTGCTCCTCGACGGCCGGCGGCGGCGCGCCGTCGCCCCGGCGGCGCAGCTGCCGCAGCAGCGACGGCAACTGCGCCGCCACCATCAGGAAGCCGCCCGCCGCGACCCCGACGGCCGCCGAACGCACCCCCCAGCGCCCGCCGAACACGAACATCGCGGTGATGATGCCGGTGTTGTAGGCGACGTAGATCGCCGCCGGCGCCAGGAACCGGCGGTGCGCCCGCAGGGCGGCGCTGCAGTACCCGGCCAGCCCGAAGCTGACGACGCAGGTGGCGGTGAGCCGGGTGCAGTCCACGGCGAGGGCGTGGTCGGGCAGCCCCGGAGCCAGGGCCGCGACCAGGTGGGGTGCGCAGGCGACGACCAGCGCGCCGACCGCGACGAAGGCCGGCGCCAGCCGGGGCAGGGTCGAGGCGACCAGCGCGCGGACCGGGTCGCCGGGGGCGCCCTGCGCGCGGCGGGCCAGGGCCAGGCTGAACATCGGGACCAGCGCGAAGGCCAGCCCGTCCTCGATCAGCAGCGTCGCCGCGAACTCCGGCACCGTCCACGCCACGAGAAAGGCGTCCGTCTCGCTGCCGGCCCCGAACAGCCGGGCCAGCGCCTGGTCCCGGGCCAGCCCGAGCACCGACCCGGCCACCGACAGTACGGCCGTGAGCAACGCGGCCCGGGCGAGGAAGCCCCCCGAGGACCGGCCCTCGGCGGCCGTCGCGGGGTCCGCCTGCGACGCGACGGTCCGGGCCGGGGGGACGGACGTCCCGCCCGCCGCGGGAAGCGAGGTCGCCTTCACCTTCACCGCGCCGGCACCTCCTCCGTACCGGGGCGGTGACCGGGACCGTAACCGGGACCGTAACCGGGACCGGGACCGGAACCGTGACCGGAACCAGGGCCGGCCCCGGCCCCGGAGTCGGACCCGGACCCGGACCCGTCCCCGAGCGCCCACCACGCCGCCAGCCCGAGGCACACCGCCGTCAGCACGGTCGAGGGCCCGCCGATGTCGGCGTACGCGAAGTCGGTCAGCTGCCACACCAGCAGCCCGCAGGCGACCAGCGCGCAGTCCGGTGCGGGCCGCCCGGAACGCCGTACCGCCCGGAGCCTGCGCAGCCCCAGGACGAGCAGCGCCAGCCAGCTCCCCGCGAGCGCCAGCAGTCCGATCAGGCCCTGTTCGGCCAGGACCAGCAGGTACATGTTGTGCGGGGACAGCAGCGGCTGCCTGCGGTATCCGGCACCGGCGCCGTCGGTCTCACTGCCGGACGACAGCGCCAGCGACGCGTGTGCGTCCCGGTGTCCGGGAAACCCCTTCAGGCCCACGCCGGTCAGTGGCCGCTCGCGCCACATGCCGGCCGCCGCCGCCCACATCGCGTAGCGGTCGGTCACCGACTGGTCGGGCGAGGCGGTGACCTGCGCGATGCTCCCCACCCGCTCCTGGAGCATCGCCGTACCGACACCGAACCCGCCCACCAGCACCACCCCCGCCGCGACCGCGGCCGTCCCCACCGTGAGCGCCCGGCGCACCCCGGCGAGCAGCAGCTGTGCCGCGCACGTCACCGCCGTGGCGATCCACGCCCCGCGGCTGAACGACACGGCGAGCGGCAGCAGCAGCGCGAGCGCGCACCCGGCGGCGAGCGCGCGCTGACGTACGGACGGCGTGCACGGTGTCGAGGACGTCGACGGCGTCGAAGGAGGCAATGGCGTCGATGGAGGCAATGGCGTCGAAGGAGGCAATGGCGTCGATGGGGGCAAGGGCGTCGATGGAGTCGATGGCCTGCACGCCCCCGGATGCCGGCCCAGCGCCAGCCCGACCGCGCAGACCAGTCCCAGGGAGACCACGGTGGCCATCCCCATCACGTCCTGCGGCCCGAAGGTGCCCACGGCCCGGATCTGTTCGCCCTGGTACGAGGCGCCGGTCCCGGTGACGTACTGGTGCACGCCGACCGCCCCCTGCCACACCGCCAGCCCCACCATCGACCAGGCGAGCAGCCGTGCGTCGTCCCGGCCGCGGATCAGCAGCAGTACGGCGGCGGGGACCAGGACGAAGACCTGGAGGTAGCGGCCGAGCCCGGTGAGCCCGGCTCCCGGCGACACCGCCCCCATGGCGGCGACGGCCAGTCCGACCACGGGCAGCCCCAGCACCACGGCCGCCGTACGGGACAGGGGGCGCCGCCGGGCTCTTACCAGGCGCAGGGCGCAGTACAGCACCACCAGCGCGGAGACCGCGTCGGCCGGGTGCGCGCCGCCCCCGCCGTCCGGTGCGACCGGCAGGGCGAGCAGCGCGACGACCGCGACCACGGCCAGGACGGGCGGCAGCCGCCGTACGCGCACGGCGGACCGCAGGGGCAGGGCCTGGGACACCTCGCTCAGCTCCCGGTGGGGCGTACGAGCGTGACGGCCGTGCGCAGCAGGATGCAGACGTCCTGCCACAGGGACCAGTCGTCGATGTAGGCGTTGTCGAAGCGGGCCCGGTCCTCGATGGAGGTGTCGCCGCGCAGTCCGTTGATCTGGGCCAGGCCCGTGATGCCGGCCGGCACCCGGTGGCGGGCGGCGTAACCGGGGTAGGTCCGGCTGAACTGGGCCACGAAGTACGGCCGTTCGGGACGGGGTCCGACCAGGCTCATGTCGCCCCGGAAGACGTTCCACAGCTGGAGCAGTTCGTCGAGCGACGTACGGCGCAGGAAGCGGCAGAACCACGGCATCCGCCGCTCGTCGGCCACGCTCCACCGGGTCGCCGACTCGTGCTCGTCGGCCGGGCGGTAGGTGCGGAACTTCAGCAGCGTGAACGGCCTGCCGTCCTTGCCGATGCGCTCCTGCCGGAACAGCACGCCGGGCCCCCCGATGACTCTCAGCACCGTCGCACAGGTCAGCAGCAACGGGCTCAGCAGCAGCAGCAGAGCCCCGGACACCGTCACGTCCAGCACCCGCTTGCCCGCACCGCCCGCCCGCCGCGCGGCCGGCTCCGGGCGCCGGAAGGAGAACCCGGCGATCCGGTCCCGGCCCGGACAGGCGGTGGCGTCCGCGTCGACCTCCCACACCACGCAGCCGGACTCCGCCAGCGCCCGCAGCAGCGGCCCCTGCCGGGCCGGTTCGCAAGGATGTACGGCCAGTACGTCCCGTACGCCGTTCTGCACGACCGCCCGCCGCACCTCCTCTCCCGTGGTCAGCACGGGCAGGCCGGTGGTGCCGCCCGGGTCGTCGGTGACGATCCCCACGGGGCGCACCCCGCAGCGCGGGTGGCGCAGCACCGCCGACGCCACCCGCTGCGCGGTCGCGGCGGGGCCGGCGACGAGGGCCGCGCGCGGGTGGTTCAGCAGCGCGGTACGGTGCCGCCCGTGCACGACGCCCCGGCCGGCGCAGCCCGTCGCCGCGTGCAGCAGGAAGCCGAGGAGGAGCGTGCGGGCGGACAGCGCGTGCGGTGGGGCGTACGCCGCGACGAGCGCCGCCAGCGACAGCCAGACCACCGCGATCCGGCCGCACAGGGCGGGCAGGTCGTCCAGCACACCCGGCAGCCGTCGGCGCGGGCGCGGACACAGCAGCAGCGCGGCGGCGACCAGCAGGGCCGTCAGCAGCGGTTGGTGCGGGACGCCGGTCAGGGTCAGCGAGCCCGGCACCGCGGCCGCCGTGCCGTCCGCGACGAGCAGCGGCAGCGGGGAGTCCGGCCGCGGCGCGGGGCGCCCGGTGGAGAACCGGAGGCCCCCGGTGCCGGCCCTCGGCGGCAGCACCGAGACGGGGGACGAGGATCCCGGGGTGCGCGGCTGGCCGCCGGGGGCGGGGACGGTGCTTTCCGCGGTCATGGGTGCGTGGACTCCCTGTACTCGATGGGCACGACCGGCGACCGCCCCACGGTTGTCGACCGGTCGCCGGAGAGGTGGGGCGCCGTGGAGGCCGGCCGGTGGCCGGGGAGGGGGCGCGGTTCGGCCGTCCGCCCGTCGTGGCCGTCGTGGCCGTCGTGGCCGTCGTGCCCGTCGTGGAGGAGGGCGAGGTACACCGCCGCGACGGCCCCGGCCGTGAGCCGTACGTCGTGCGTGGACAGGACGTGCGCACGCCCCCGGCGGCCGAGCGACGCACGCAGGGGAGCGTCGAGCAGCAGGCCGCTGACGGCGCCCGCCAGCGCCGTCGGGTCCTCCGGCGGTACCAGGCAGTGCGGCGCGAGAGCGGGCGGCAGTCCCTCGCGGGCGCCGTCCACGTCGGTCACCACCACGGGCCGTCCGCAGGCCATCGCCTCCAGCGGGGCCAGCGCCATGCCTTCCCAGCGGGAGGGCAGGACGACCAGGTCCGCGGCCCGGTACCAGGGAGTGGCGTCGGCGACGGCACCCGCGAACAGCACGGACGCCGGGGCGTTCGCACCGGAGCGGGCCGCGGCCGGCCCCTCGCCGGCCGACGCGGACGCCGGGGCCGGGTGTCGGGGACGGGCGGGATGCTCGTGGACGCGGGGCGCGGGTACCGGGTCGGGACCGTGCGGGCCGGTGGGGCGCGGTCCGTCGCCGTGGGTTCCGGGTGCGGGCCCGGTCCGGTGCGGTCCGTCGCCGTGGGTTCCGGGTGCGGGCCCGGTCCGGTGCGGTCCGTCGCCGTGGGTTCCGGGTGCAGGCCCGGCCCGCTGCGGTCCGTCGCCGAGGAATCCGTACGCCGAGGCACGCGCCGCGAGCCGGGCGTGCTCCGGTCCGTCGCCGACCAGCACCAGCCGGGCCCCCGGCACGCGCGCGAGGACCGACCCCCACGCCGCCAGCAGGACGTCCTGCCCCTTCTGCCGGCACAGCCGTCCCACGCAGACCACCAGCGGGGCGTGCGGGCCGACGCCGGCCCGCAGCCGTGCCGGCTCCGGGTCCGCCACGCCGTTGCGGCCTCCGGCCGTGTCGTCGCGGAAGACCGTGTCGTCGCGGAAGCGGTCGAGGTCGATGCCGTTCGGGATCACCGCCCACCGCCCGCGGACCCCGGCCCCGGCCCCTCGCAGCCGCTCCGCCTCGCTCACGCACACGGTCCGCGCCGCCCACCGCGTCCCCCACCGCTCCCAGCCGAGCGCGAGCGCCGCGGCGGGCCCCCCGACGGCCTCGAACGACCAGGCGTGCGGCTGGAACACGGTCGGAATGCGCCCCCGTACGGCGAGCCGCCCGGCGAGACCTGCCTTCGCGCTGTGCGCGTGCACCAGGTCGGGCCGTACGTCCGCGATCACGCGCGCGAGCCGTCGTACCTCCGGTACCAGCGCGGGACCCGGTGACCGCGTCGCCGCCCAGTGCCGCACGTCGGCGCCCAGCGACCGGAGTTCGCCCGCGAGGGGACCGTCGGGACAGGCAACCGTGACACGCAGCCCGGTGGCGAGCTGAACGCGCGTCAGGTCCCTGACGACACGGGCGACCCCGCCGTCCACCGGCTGGGTGACGTGGAGAACCCGTGGCGGGGAGTCGGTCGGTGGCAGGTGCATACGCGTTTCCTCGCTCAAGGAGCAGGCTCGGGACGGGCGGGAGCGCGTCTCACCGCGGGGCACCGGTCGCGACACGGCGGACGCGGGCGCACGCGGCGTCCCGCTGGGGAACGAGCCGGAAGGCCGGTGGACGTCCGCCGCGTTCGGAGCTCCCGGAGGGTCCCCTTGGCCGATGTCCCGCAGTGGTGCACGGGGATGCGTCGGATGATGGGGGACTCTAGCGGCGAACCGTGCCAATCCGGTGAAACCGGCGAGTGTGTTGGATTGGTGAACGTTGTTCTCCTGTGAGATCACTCGATCGGCGGCACGGCTCACGCCGGCGGCTCACCTCGGCGGCTCGCGCCGACGCTGCGCGCCGTAAAGCGCCGGTGGCGCCGCTGCGCGCCGCCGGCGGCAGCAGCGCGGTGCCCGCGTCCCGGGTGCTCCGTCCGGCGCGGTGGCGCGCATCGGGTCCGGGCCCGGCCGGCGTCTGCGGCAGCACCGCCGGCCGGGCAGGCCCGCTGGACCCGGCGTTCGGCAGCGAGCGCGAGAACGGCCGACGGCGCCTCGGCGGCCCCGCACCGGCCGTCCGTACCGCGGCTCTTCCGCGAGCGGGCGGCCGGTTCACGTCGCCGTGCGCACGGCTGCCGCGCGGACGGCGGCGTGTGCCCCGAATGGGGGGTGTGGACGCCGACACGGCACGCGGACCTTGACAGGGCCTCTCACCAGGTAGGACGCCGATGCGAGGGAAAGCGGCCCGACGCACGGGGTCACCGCTCGGTTGCAGAGCGCCATGGGCGCTTCCACGGTGGGCACAAGATCCGACGCACCACCGAAAGGAACCCCCATGCGTCTGCCCGCACGGCGAATCGCCACCTCCGCTCTCTGCGCCGGCCTGCTGATCGGCCTCTCCGGTCCGGCGGTGATGGCGGCCGACGGTGAATCGGTCCGGGAACGCACCCACGCGGCGTCCCGAGCCCCGCTCCCCGACGCTGCGGAACTGCAGAGCCAGGTCGGCAGTCTGGCCGGTCTGGGCGGAGTGCTCACGCCGGTCACCGATCTGCTCGGCGCCGTACTCAAGGCCGACAACGGCCGCCTGTCCACCGAGGAGGCGGACAAGCTGGCCGCCGCCGTCAAGGACGCCCTCGCCAAGGCCGAAGCGGCGGACACGGACGCCGACGACGTGGCGTCCACGCCGGGCACCACCACCCCCGGCACCACCACCCCGGCCCAGCCGCCGGCCGCCGAGACGCCGGTGACCCTGCCGGCGCCTGTCGTGGCGCAGAGCAGTGACGGCACCACGGCACTGGCCGAACTGGCCGCCGCCGCACACGCCGACCTGATGGCGCAGATCGACGCCCTGCTCAAGGCCACCACCTCCGGTACGGCCGCGCAGGTGAGTCCGGCCGTGGAGGAAGTCGTGAGCAGCGTCGTCAATGTCGTCGCCGCCACGCTGGTCGGCAGCGGGCTGCCCGCCGCCGACCTGGCCGGGCTGCCCGCCCTGCCGAGCGCGCCGGACGCCGCCACGCCGGAAGCGGCGGTGCCGGCGAACCCGCAGCCGGCCAACCCCTCCTGACGCCCGCACGGCGAACCAGGCCGTTGTGCCGCCCTTCCGGGGCGGCGCAACGGCCTTCTCGGTTCCGGTTCCCGCGCCGTGCCGCGGTGGCCCGCGCAGGGATGTCCCGCCGGGCGATGACGCCTGCCGGATATCTCATATGTCTTCCGAGCGCGGGGTTTCCGCGCTCTGCGGAGGTCGTTGGGCAGGGCGTCCGTATGTCCTCGGGCGACGTGAGTCGCCGAAGAAAGGAACATGATGAAGTCCCTCAAGGCCGTCGCTGTCGTTGCCGGGGCCCTGGCCGTGGCCGGTTCCGCCGCGCCCGCGTTCGCCCACGTCACCGTCGACCGCACGTCCGGCGCCCTCAACGGCGTGGTGAGCGCGCTCACCGAGGAACGCACCAACGTGGTGCCGCCGAAGCACCGGTCGAAGGCGTCCGGCAGCGAGGACAAGGGATCCGTGCTGCACACCGTGAAGGACACGACCACCCGGCTGAACTCCGGGGAGGGGCTGCTCGGCGGCCTCTCGCTGGGCCGCTGACCCGCACCCCGGCGCACGGGCGACGCCGTGTGGGACCACCCCGGCGTTCACGCCGGGACGGAACGTGTCCCTCGGCACCTCCCAGCACCTGCCCCGTACTCCGCGGGTACTGCGCGGCTACTGCGCGGCGCCTCTGGGCCGGCGTCGGTGGCCGGTGCTCCGGGTGGCCCAGCGAGCGGTGACCGCGGAGCCCACCGCTCGGTTAACGGTGCGGATCCACCGAGCGGACGAGGAGCGAGCCATGATCGCCAACGTGGGCGGAGCAGTGAGCGGCGCGGAACAGGAGACGCGGGACCCCGCGAGAGGCGGACCCGGCCACGGAACGCGGCGCCGGATGCTGCGGGGGCTGCTCGCCCCGGCCCTCGCCGTGACGCTGACGCCCCTGATCGCGGCCTCCCGGCCTTCCCCGCCGTCCGACGCCGCCGAGAGCGCCGGGACCACCGGGACCACCCCCACCGGGGCGGGTGCGCGGCCCGCCCCGCACGCCCCCGAGCCGGCCGCGAGCGCCGCGTTCGACGAGATCTACCGGGGCCGCCGCATCCGGGGCGTCAGGCCCACCGCGGGGCAGGCCGTCGGTGCCGGCACCTGGCACGTGACCGTGGACGGCCGGCCGCTGCACCTGATGCGCCGGGCCGACGGCGGCTGGCTGAGCATGATCGACCACTACCGGTCGTATCCCACCCCCCTTGCCGCGGCCCGCGGTGCCGTCGACGAACTCGGCCCCGGCGAGCAGCTGCGCGACACGTCGGCCGAGGGCGGCCGGCACCATTCCGGGGGGCGTCATGGCGTACACGCGTAAGGACGTCAGCACCCTGACCGCTTCCGAGAAGCGGCGGTTCGTCAACGCGCTGCTGGAGCTCAAACGGCGCGGTGAGTACGACGAGTTCGTGCGTCTCCACATCGTGTACTACGTCTCCGACGGCGAGAGCGGGCTGCGCAGTGCCCACATGGCACCGTCCTTCCTGCCTTGGCACCGTAGGTTCCTGCTGGACCTGGAGGAGGCGCTGCGCCGGGTCGACTCGTCCGTGACGGTGCCGTACTGGGACTGGACCAAGGACCGCACCACCTCGTCCTCGCCCTGGACCGCCGACCTTCTCGGCGGCAACGGGCGGCGTTCCGACCGCCGGGTCACCACCGGGCCGTTCGCCCATGCCGAGGGCAACTGGACCATCAAGGAGAACGTCACCGACACCGAGTACCTCACCCGGGACCTCGGACGCGCCGACGCGCCCATCGAGCTGCCCACGCAGAGCGACCTGAAGTGGGCGCTCGACGACCCGGTGTACGACACCGAGCCCTGGGACTCCACGGTGCGCAAGGGGTTCCGGAACAAGCTGGAGGGGTGGGGGACCGGCCGCGGCAGCGTCTCCTGGCGCAACCACAACCGGGTGCACCGCTGGGTCGGCGGGGCCATGGTCGGTGCTGCCTCGGTCAACGACCCGGTGTTCTGGCTGCACCACGCCTTCGTCGACCTCCAGTGGTCCCGCTGGCAGGCCCGGCACGCCGACGCCCGCTACCTGCCCGCCGAGCCGCCCGGCCGGGGCGGCACGCAGCACGGCCGGATCGTCGCGCGGCACGAGAGGCTGCCACCGTGGGACGTGACGCCGGACGACTTGGAGGACCACAGCCGGATCTACCGGTACGCCTGAGCGGACGGCGCGGACGGCGCGGACGGCGCGGACGGGGAGAGCTCCCGGCCGGGAAGGCCGGGGGCACTCTTCGGGTGGCGTGGAGTCCTCGGGGCCGGTGACGTACGGGCGGCCCCGGGGCAGACGTCGTACCGGCGGCCCCGGGGCAGACGTCGTACCGGCGGCCTCGGGGCAGGCGTCGTACCGACGGCCCCCGGGGCAGGCGTCGTACCCGCGGCCTCAGGGCAGGCGGCGTACGGGGGAGCCCGCGAGGTAGGCCCGGATCGCCTCGACCGCCTGGCCGTAGTACGTGGCGTAGTTGGCGCGCGAGACATAGCCGAGGTGCGGGGTGGCGAGCAGGCGCGGGGCGGTGCGCATCGGGTGCCCGGCGGGCAGCGGCTCGCTGTCGAAGACGTCCACGCCCGCGCCGGCGATCCGGCCCCCGTGCAACGCGGCGAGCAGGGCGTCCTGGTCGACGATCGCCGCGCGCGAGGTGTTGACCAGATAGGCGGTCGGCTTGAGCAGCGCCAGTTCGGCGGGGCCGAGCAGACCGCGGGTGCGGTTGCCGAGCGCCAGGTGGACGGAGACGAAGTCGGAGACCCGCAGCAGCTCCTCCTTGGAGGGGGCGGGTTCGACGCCGACCTCCTCGGCGCGTTCCCGGGTGAGGTTCTGGCTCCACGCGCTCACCCGCATGCCGAAGGCGAGACCGACCTGCGCCACCCGGCTGCCGATCTTGCCCAGGCCCAGCAGCCCGAGCCGTTGACCGTGCAGGTCGGCGCCCACGGTCTGCTGCCAGGGCCCGCCCTCGCGCAGCGCGTTGCTCTCCTGGACGACACCGCGGGCCAGGCCCAGCAGCAGGGCCCACGTGAGTTCCACGGGCGGGGCCGAGGAGGAGGCCGTACCGCATACGGTGACGCCGTGCGCGTCGGCGGCGGCGTAGTCGATGACGCTGTTGCGCATGCCGGAGGCGACGATCAGTTTCAGCCGGGGCAGCCGGGCGATCAGTGACCCTGGGAACGGCACGCGTTCGCGCAGCGTGACCACGATGTCGAACTCGGCGAGCGCCGCGGCGAGGGCGTCCTCGTCGTCGAAATGGGTGTCGAAGGACACGACGTCCACGTCGTCCGCGACCGGGGACCAGTCGGCGCTGTCGGTCGCCACCCGCTGGAAGTCGTCGAGCACCGCGCAGCGCAGTCGCACGTCGTCCGGTCCCTCCCGACAGAACGGGCAGTGGCGCCCCCGGCAGGACTCGAACCTGCGGCCAAGCGCTTAGAAGGCGCCTGCTCTATCCACTGAGCTACGGGGGCCTGGTGTGGTGGCCTCGGTCGTGGTGCCCGGGTGTGGGCTGATCCGTGACGGTGCCGGGGACAAGGATAGGGCTCCCGGCTCCATGTCCCTGCTGCTTCACCTCCGTGGCTCGATGTGGAGGTTCAGTGAAGCGATCCCGATAATCGCAGGCAGGTACGAATCCTGCATCGCTTTTGGCGTCTCACGCATCGGGTGTTGTGCACTCGTTATGCCTGGAGTCGCCTCACGTCCCAGTAGTCCCTTCCGTCCGAAGTGTCCGGTCGGCGCGCAGGCATGCTCATATGCTTCAGAATTCCCCTGAAATTGGGCATTCTTCACATGTGGTGACCTTGGACGTACGGCCTCAGCTGCTCGACGCACTCTCCGCCCTGCGCGACCGTGTCGCGGCCGCACGCTTCCCGCTGCCCCTGCCGGGGGCCCCACGCGCGCGTGCCAACCGCGACGAACTGCTCGCACAGCTCGACGACTACTTGGTGCCCCGGCTGAAGGAACCCGAAGCGCCCCTGCTGGCCGTCGTGGGCGGATCCACCGGCGCCGGGAAGTCCACGCTGGTGAACTCCCTCGTGGGGCGGCGGGTCAGTGAGGCCGGGGTGCTGCGGCCCACCACCCGGACGCCGGTGCTCGTGTGCCATCCGGAGGACCACCACTGGTTCAGCGGCATGCGGGTGCTGCCCGACCTCACGCGCGTGTGGGTGCCCCACCGGGATCCGGACGACGACCTGCTCCTGCCGGGCGAGAAGCCCGCGCGCGTGCTGCGCGTCGAGACCGCCGACACCCTGCCGCCCGGCATCGCCCTCCTCGACGCACCCGACATCGACTCCCTCGTCGCCGACAACCGGGTCCTCGCGGCCGAACTGATCTGCGCCGCCGACATCTGGGTGATGGTCACCACGGCCGCCCGGTACGCCGACGCCGTGCCCTGGCACCTGCTGCGCACCGCCAAGGAGTACGACGCCACCCTGGTCACCGTGCTCGACCGGGTGCCCCACCAGGTGGTGGCCGAGGTGTCGCGGCAGTACGGGGCGCTGCTCACCAAGGCCGGGCTCGGCGAGGTCCCCCGATTCACCGTCCCCGAACTGCCCGAGTCGGCGTGGGGCGGCGGGCTGCTGCCGGCCACCGCCGTGGCGCCGCTGCGGTCCTGGCTCGTCCACCGGGCGCAGGACCTCGACACCCGGCACCACACCATGGCCCGTACGGCGCACGGCATCCTGGACTCCCTCGCATCCCGGATGCCCGAACTGGCCGGCGCCACCGCCGCGCAGTACGCCGCCGCGCTGCGGCTCACCGCGGCCGTCGACGGCGCGTACGACGCCGAGCACGCGCGCGTGCGGGGGAGGTTGCAGGCGGGGGCCGTGCTCGCCGGGGACGCGCTGAAGCGGTGGCGGGCCTTTCCCCTCGACTGCTCCCCCGAGGAACTCCTCGACTCGCTGGTCGAGAGCCTGAGCGCGCTGCTGCTGTGCGCCGTCACCGCCGCCGACGAACGCGTCGACGACGCGTGGCGGCGCGAACCGGCGGCCGCCGCACCGGAACTCGCGGACCGCGCCCCGGCGACGGAGAGCGCCGAGCACCGCATCGGGATGGCCGTACGGCGCTGGCGGCGGGAGCTGGAGGAGTACGCCGAGGAGGAGGTGCGCGAACTCGACCGGAGCATGGCACCGGACCCGGGGGTGGTCGCCGCGCTGGTCGCCACCGTGCTGCTGGGCGGGCGGCGCGCGCGCAGCGCCGGGGAGCGGCTCGCCGAGCGGATCGGCGCCCACGGTGCGCTGCGGCTGCGCGACCGGGGCGGGCGGCTGCTCGACGAACAGGTGGACCGGGTCATGCACGTCGAGCGCGAGCGCCGACTGGCACCGCTCGACGGGCTGGAAGTCCATCCCGAGCCGCAGGCCGAACTCATCGCCGCGCTGTCCGTACTGCAGAAGGAGAGGTGACCGGTGACCGCCGTCACTGACCAGGACCCCACCGAGCACACCGACCACACGACGGAGGAGGCAGGCCGGGCAGGGCCCGGAGGCCGAAGAGGTCAGGGGGGCTGTGGAAGGCAGGGAGGTCAGGGAGGCCGGGGAGGTCAGGGAGGTCAGGGGGGCGAGGCGGGGCCCGGGCAGGCAACCCGTGCGCAGGGCCGCGCGAGCGAGCGCGCACCCGGCCCTCAGCCACGCGTGCAGGACAACGCCGCGTCCCCCCGTACGTCCCGGGACCGCGACCGCGACCGCGGTGACGAGCGCAGGGACCGTACGGAGCGCAGGGACCCCGCGGAGCGCGGGGACCCCACCGAGCGCAGGGATCCCACGGCGGACAGGGGCCGTACGGAGGGCGCGGCCGGCCGTGATCGCGCGGCGGGTCCGGAGCGCGCGGCCGGCGGTTCGTCCGGGTCCGATTCCGGCTCCGGGTCCGATTCCGGCTCCGGGTCCGATTCCGGCTCCGGGCCCGATTCCCGTCCCGTTCCCGATTCCCGTTCCGTCCCCGGGGCCGGTTCCGGGGCCGGGGACGGAGGAGGCGCCTGGGGCGACGGGCTGATCGCGCGCCGGGTGGACGAGAACGCCGGGGCGGAGCAGTTCGCCGTGGTGCCGAGCAGGCCCGCCGGTTCCTCGGCTCTGATGCCGCTGGCGTACGACGGACAGCTCAGGTCGCGGCTCGACGCGCTGCGCGAACTGGTGGGGCTCTCCCGTACCCGGCTCGACAGCGGGACACTGGCCGAGGCGGGCCGGGTCCTCGACGAGGCCGCCGCGCGGCGCAGGCTCTCGGGGCAGCACACCGTCGTCGCCATCGCGGGCGCGACCGGCAGCGGCAAGTCGCAGCTGTTCAACACGCTCGCCGGGGTGACGATCTCCGAGACGGGCGTTCGCCGGCCGACCACCGCGGCGCCCATCGCGTGCAGTTGGAGCGACGGCGCGGCCAGCCTCCTGGACCGGCTGGGCGTCCCCGGCCGGCTGCGCCGCCGCCCGCTGCAGCACCCGGACGCCGACTCGCCGCTGCGCGGGCTGGTCCTGATCGACCTCCCCGACCACGACTCGGCGGCCGTGCAGCACCGCGAGCAGGTGGACCGCATCCTGGCACTCGTCGACGCCGTCATCTGGGTCGTCGATCCGGAGAAGTACGCCGACGCCGTGCTCCACGAGCGCTATCTGCGGCCGATGGCCGGCCACGCGGAGGTGACCTTCGTCGTCCTCAACCAGGTCGACCGGCTGCCCGGGGAGGCCGCCGAACAGGTCCTCGACGACCTGCGGCGGCTGCTCGACGAGGACGGCATCGCACTCGGGGAGTACGACGAACCCGGTGCGACCGTGCTCGCCCTGTCCGCGCTCACCGGGGACGGCATCGGCGAACTGCGCGACGCGCTCGGCGAGTTCGTGGCCGAACGGCAGGCTCCGGCGCGCCGGATCGCGGCCGACGTGGACGCCGCCGCCTGGCGCCTGCGTCCCGTGTACGTCACCGGGCGGCGGACCGGGCTCAGCGAGGAGGCGCGGGAGGAGTTCGCGGACCGGCTCGCGGACGCGGTGGGGGCCACCGCCGCCGGCGAGGCCGCCGAACGGGCCTGGCTGCGCAACGCCAACCGCGCGTGCGGCACACCCTGGCTGCGGCTGTGGCGCTGGCACCACGACCGGCGCGAACCTCCCACGGGCCGGCTCTCGCTGCGCGCCCAGGCGGACGAGGAGGCCACCGCCCGTCAGCGCGTCGAGCAGGCGGTGCGCACGGTGTCCGACCGGGCGTCGGCCGGGCTGCCCGCGCCGTGGGCGCAGGCGATGCGCGAGGCGGCCGTCCGGGGCGCCCAGGGGCTGCCGGAGGCCCTCGACGAGCTGGTGGTGCGCACGGGGCTGCCGCCGGGGCGTCCGCCGCGGCCGGGCTGGTGGCCGGTGGCCGTGCTGGCCCAGGCGTCCATGACCCTCCTGCAGGTGGCGGGCGGCCTGTGGCTGCTGGGCCAGATCGTCGGCTTCCTGCCGCCGAACCTGGGCGTGCCGGTGCTGCTGATGGTGGCCGGCATCGTCGGCGGACCCCTCATCGAATGGAGCTGCCGCATCGCGGCGCGCGGACCGGCACGACGCTACGGCCACGAGGCGGAACGCCTGCTGCGGGAGGCGGCCGCGGGATGCGGCCGGGCCAGGGTTCTGGATCCGCTGGCGGCGGAACTGCTGCGGTACCGGGAAGTGCGGGAGCAGTACGGGCGGGTCGCGGGGGTGGGAACCACGGCGAGGTAGACGTAGGCGCCGGGGTGTCGGGGCGCTGGGGCGCTGGGGCGCCGGGAGGGGTGACGGGCGGGCGGAGGCGGTCGTCCGCCCGGGGAGCCCGGCCGCGGGACGGCCCCGGGGGACACCCGTCGGGGTGGCGGAGTTCTCCACAAGCGAGGTGACGGTCCACAGCCCTCGGCGGGCCCGGTCCGGGCGGGGCAGTCTGGCGGCGCGGCGATCGCGACGGACGCGGTCGTCACGGGCGGCGGCGGTGCGCGGGAACGTGACACCGCCGCGCCGGACGCAGCCGTACGGGACGGCCCGTACGGGAGGGAGGACTCGCGATGAACGAGACGATGATCTGCGCCGTGGGCAACGTGGCCACGCGGCCGGTGTTCCGGGAGCTGGCGAACGGACCGTCGGCGCGGTTCCGGCTGGCGGTCACCGCGCGCTACTGGGACCGGGAGAAGAGCGCGTGGACGGACGGCCACACCAACTTCTTCACGGTGTGGGCCAACCGACAGCTCGCCGCCAACGCCTCGGCGTCGTTGGCGGTGGGCGAACCCGTCATCGTGCAGGGCCGGCTGAAGGTGCGCACGGACGTGCGCGAGGGGCAGAACTGGACCTCCGCGGACATCGACGCGGTGGCGATCGGACACGACCTCGCACGCGGCACGGCGGCGTTCCGGCGCACCGGAAAGGCGGAGACGGCGGTCTCCCCACCGCAGCCGGAGCCCACCTGGGAGACACCGGCCGGGGAGCCGGACGGCACGGACACCACCGAACAACGGCCGGAACCCGCCGCAGCGGTGGCGTGAAGCCGACGGTCCGCCGGAACTGACCGAAGTGCGGCTTATCGACGAGTACGTGCCGGACGAACCCGGGTGGATTTGTCGATAAGCCCTGCTCACAAGCCTGTTGGCGATAACGATTCCGATTCGGATCACCGTGTGGACGAACATCACCGGCAACCACGGTGCGTCACGTCCTTAGGATGCCGAACGAGCCCCAAGGGGCTGGTGATTCTGCTGGTGGGACCGTGCCCCCCACGTCAACGGTCCTGCTCGAAGGGGTATTTGGTGTTTTCTTCGCTCGCTGCGCTGCCTCTGCCCGGCCGAAGGGCGGTGCGACTCGCCACCGCGGCACTGGTGTCCGCGTTCGCCGCCGCGGGTGTGGTGACCGGCGCCGGACCGGCCGCCGCCGCCCAGGAGGCGGCGGCGCAGGGGCAGGGCGGGGCGACGGCCACCATCGGAGGCCTCAAGGCGCACGGCGTCGCGGTCGTCCACGGGGCGGACGGCGCCCAGGAGGTGCCGGCCGGCCTGTTCGAGATGTCCGTCGAGGGCGGCGGCATGCTGCAGACGTACGGCGTCGACGTCCAGAACCCGACGCAGAAGGACGCCAAGTACCACGAGACGCCCTGGAGCGGCACGTCCCTGGGACCCAACAAGGACGCGGGCCGCATCCGCTGGATCCTGCAGAACTCCTACCCCCAGGTCAACGACCTCGCCGCGCTGGCGAAGAAGGCGGGCGTCCGCGGCGGACTCACCGAGCAGGAGGCGGCGGCCGGTACGCAGGTGGCCGTCTGGCGCTATTCGGACGACACGGACGTCGAGGCACTCGATCCCCAGGCCGAGCGGCTCGCCGACTACCTGGAGAAGACGGCCCGCGTTCTCGCGGAGCCCGCGGCGTCGCTCTCCCTGGACCCGCCCGTGGTCTCCGGCCGCCCCGGTGAGCGGCTCGGCCCGGTGACGGTGCGCACCAACGCCGGGGGCGCGACGGTGACACCCCCGGTGGACGCCACCGCCGGCGGGGTGCGCATCGTCGACAAGCAGGGCGAGCCCGTCACCTCCGTCACCAACGGCTCCCAGATCTTCTTCGACGTGCCCGAGGACGCGGCGGCCGGCACCGCCGAGCTGACGGTCCAGGCCTCGACCACCGTCCCGGTCGGCCGTGCCTTCGCCTCCGAGAGCCGCAGCCAGGCCCAGATCCTGGCCGGCTCCAGCGAGTCCACCGTCGCGGCGACGGCCACCGCCTCGTGGGCCGACCAGGGCGCGATACCCGCCCTGTCCGCGACGAAGAACTGCGCCGAGGGCGCCCTGGACATCACCGCGGTCAACAAGGGCGACGAGCCCTTCACCTTCGAGCTCCTCGACACCGAGTACACCATCGCGGCCGGCGGGACCCGGACGGTGACCGTCCCACTGCCGGAGGACCGCGCCTACGACTTCACGATCCGCGGCCCGGCCGGCTTCGAACAACGCTTCAAGGGCGTCCTCGACTGCCGCACCCAGAGCGCCGCACTGTCGGACACCACCCGCCCCCTCGGCGAACCGGCCCCCGCCACGGTCATCACCCCCGCCCCGAACCCCAACCTCGCCGAAACCGGCAGCTCCGGGGCGACGCCCCTGATCGGCGGCACGGCCATCGGCCTGGTCGTGATCGGCGGCGCGGTCCTCCTGTTCGTCCGCAGGAAGAGCGAACAGTGACAGCCGGACAGCCTTCCGTACGGCGGGAGCGTCCTCGGCCAAGCGCCTCTGCCTGCCCGGAGGACGGGTACTGGCCGCACGGCTGAGGCCGGTGGCGCCCAGCGGGACAGGCTTCACGAGGCACGGGCCGTGAGCTCCGGGAACGAGCTCTGGCCGTCCGCGTCGAGGAAGAGGAGAGGACGTTCCGCGGTGCCGGCCAGGGCAGCACCGTAGCCCGGTGCGGCGGGGGCGCGGCGCCCTCGGGCCGGGCCGTCCCTGGGACGCGCGAGGGTGCCCGAGGCCGGTCGGCGGCGACCGGCAGTGACAGGTGAGTCCCGGGCGGCACCCGAGAAACCCCAGGTCAGAGCCCCCGCGCCGAACGCGTTTCCTCCCAGGGGTGGCGGTGCGGCAAGATGGGGTGTATCTGCCCACTGCCTGATCAAGCTGCCGGACGGTTTCTCTTGGCTGAGTACATTTACACCATGCGCAAGGCGCGCAAGGCGCACGGCGACAAGGTGATCCTCGATGACGTCACCCTGAGCTTCCTGCCCGGCGCGAAGATCGGCGTGGTCGGACCGAACGGCGCCGGTAAGTCGACCGTTCTGAAGATCATGGCGGGGCTGGAGCAGCCGTCGAACGGCGACGCGTTCCTGTCGCCGGGTTACACGGTCGGCATCCTGCTGCAGGAGCCCCCGCTGAACGAGGAGAAGACCGTCCTGGAGAACGTCCAGGAGGGTGTCGCCGAGGTCAAGGGCAAGCTCGACCGGTTCAACGAGATCGCCGAGCAGATGGCGACCGACTACTCGGACGCCCTGCTCGAGGAGATGGGCAAGCTCCAGGAGGAGCTGGACCACGCCAACGCCTGGGACCTCGACGCCCAGCTGGAGCAGGCCATGGACGCGCTCGGGTGCCCGCCCGGCGACTGGCCCGTCGTGAACCTCTCCGGTGGTGAGAAGCGCCGCGTCGCGCTCTGCAAGCTGCTGCTGGAGGCGCCCGACCTGCTGCTGCTCGACGAGCCCACCAACCACCTCGACGCCGAGTCGGTGAACTGGCTGGAGCAGCACCTCGCCAAGTACGAGGGCACCGTCGTGGCCGTGACCCACGACCGGTACTTCCTGGACAACGTCGCCGGGTGGATCTGCGAGGTCGACCGCGGCCGCCTGCACGGCTACGAGGGCAACTACTCCAAGTACCTGGAGACCAAGCAGACCCGCCTCAAGGTCGAGGGCCAGAAGGACGCCAAGCGCGCCAAGCGGCTCAAGGACGAGCTGGAGTGGGTGCGGTCCAACGCCAAGGGGCGGCAGGCCAAGTCCAAGGCCCGGCTGGCCCGCTACGAGGAGATGGCCGCCGAGGCCGACAAGATGCGGAAGCTGGACTTCGAGGAGATCCAGATCCCGCCGGGCCCGCGCCTGGGCAACGTCGTCGTCGAGGTCAACAACCTCACCAAGGGCTTCGGGGACAAGCTCCTCATCGACGACCTCAGCTTCACCCTGCCGCGCAACGGCATCGTCGGTGTCATCGGCCCCAACGGCGCCGGCAAGACCACCCTCTTCAAGATGATCCAGGGCTTCGAGGAGCCGGACTCCGGGAGCATCAAGGTCGGCGACACCGTCAAGATCTCCTACGTCGACCAGAGCCGCGAGAACATCGACCCGAAGAAGACGCTCTGGGCCGTCGTGAGCGACGAGCTCGACTACATCAACGTCGGGCAGGTGGAGATGCCCTCGCGGGCGTACGTCTCCGCCTTCGGCTTCAAGGGACCGGACCAGCAGAAGGCGGCCGGGGTGCTCTCCGGCGGTGAGCGCAACCGGCTCAACCTCGCGCTCACCCTCAAGCAGGGCGGCAACCTGCTCCTCCTCGACGAGCCGACCAACGACCTCGACGTCGAGACCCTCGGCAGCCTCGAGAACGCGCTGCTCGAGTTCCCGGGGTGCGCCGTGGTCGTCTCCCACGACCGGTGGTTCCTCGACCGCGTCGCCACGCACATCCTCGCCTACGAGGGCGAGTCCAAGTGGTTTTGGTTCGAGGGCAACTTCGAGTCGTACGAGAAGAACAAGGTCGAGCGGCTCGGCGCGGACGCCGCACGCCCGCACCGGGCCACCTACAAGAAGCTGACCCGGGGCTGATCTTGCGGCACATCTACCGCTGCCCGCTGCGCTGGGCGGACATGGACGCGTACGGCCACGTCAACAACGTGGTCTTCCTCCGCTACCTGGAGGAGGCCCGTATCGACTTCCTGTTCCGCCCGGAGAAGGACTTCAAGCAGGGGTCCGTGGTGGCGCGCCACGAGATCGACTACAAGCGGCAGCTCGTCCACCGGCACCACCCGGTCGACATCGAGCTGTGGGTCACGGAGATAAGGGCCGCCTCCTTCACGCTCACCTACGAGGTCAAGGACGGCGACCAGGTCTACGTCCGCGCCTCGACGGTGATCGTGCCGTTCGACTTCGAGACGCAGCGGCCCCGCCGGATCACCGAGGAGGAACGCGAGTTCCTCCGGGAGTACACGGACGACAAGGAGGGGGCCGTCGCCGCATGACGGTGCTCCATCTGGCCGACGAGGGGGAGGCCGCGGATCTCGCGGGCTTCCTCTCCCGCCTGCTCCACTACGACCGTTCGGCGGCGGTGCGCCTGCAGGCGGCCGGCACGGCCCTCGCCGTCTTCGGCCGGCCGCCCTCCTTCGACGTGCTGGCCGTGCGTGCGGTGCGGCTGGCCAAGCCGTACGAGAACGGACTCGACGTCACGCTGGACGTGACCGTGTCCGCCGGTGAGCTGCTGGAGACGGTGGGCGAGCCGACGGCGACAGCCGGCGTTCCGGGCGCGGTGACCGGGCCTCCGTGGGCCGGGGTGCTGCCCCCGCGCGGCGGCTGGCGGCCCGATCCGGGGCTGCCCGCCCCGGACGACCTGCGCGCGCTGGTCGCCGCGGCGGTGGCGGAGTTCCGCTCCCGCACGGCACAGCTGCCGCCCGAGCGGCGCACCCGGGCGGAGCTGGACCGGATCGGGCGGGAGATGTGGTCCCGGACGGTCGGGGACACGGCGCTGCCGGTCCGGGCCGTGCACGCCGCCCAGTCACTGGGGTTCCTGCGCCCCACCGGGGCGTCCGGAGCGGACGACGCCCCGAAGCTGTTCTCCTCGGGCGCGTGGCTGCGGCTGCGCACGCCCTACGGATCCGTCGCCCTGCGCCGGGCGGGGACCGGGGCGCTGGGCATCAGCGTGCGCTGACCGGCCCCGGCGGCCCGCAGCCCCCGGGCAGGCCGTCGGTCAGTCCGGGGTGTTGACCATCGAGGCCGCCGCGTACGTCAGGTACTTCCACAGCGTCTGCTCGTGCTCCTCGGAGAGCCCCAGCTCGTCGAGGGCGACCCGCATGTGCTTGAGCCAGGCGTCGTGCGCGGCCCGGTCGACGACGAAGGGGGCGTGGCGCATCCGCAGCCGCGGGTGGCCGCGGTTGTCGCTGTACGTCGTAGGGCCGCCCCAGTACTGCATCAGGAAGAGCGCGAAACGCTCCTCGGCCGGGCCGAGGTCCTCCTCCGGGTACATCGGCCGCAGAAGCGGGTCCTCGGCCACTCCCTGGTAGAAACGGTGGACGAGCCGACGGAAGGTCTCCTCCCCGCCGACCTGCTCGTAGAAGGTCTGCTCCTGCAGCGTGCCGCGCCGAATCTCGTTCACGTCGTCCATGGTCTCAGACGCGTGGACATAGGACTTGAGGCTTAGGACCTCCCACCGTCCGCCGTCGGGCCCGTACTGTGGAGACATGGGCGGGCACCAGGACCTGGACGGCCTCGCCGCCTCCGCGCGGGCGGAGCTGGTGCGGGAGATCGAGCTGAGCGGCGCCTGGGCTGCCGACCCGGTCTGGCGGGAGACGTTCGAGGCGGTGCCGCGCCACCTCTTCGTGCCGTACTACTACGTCGGCGTCCTGGGGGGCTACGAACGCCGGTGGGGCGAGCACCCCGACCGGGAGGCCCGTGAACGCTGGGTGCGCGGCGCGTACGCCGACGCCCCGCTGGCCACCCGGCTGCGCGACGGCGAACTGCTCTCCTCCAGCAGCCAGCCGTCGCTGATGGCGATGATGCTGGTGGAGCTGGGAGTGAGGGACGGCGACCGGGTCCTGGAGATAGGCGCGGGCACTGGCTACAACGCCGCCCTGCTCGCCCACCGGCTCGGCGACGACGACCTCGTCACCACGATCGACCTGGACGCCGACATCACCGAGTCGGCCCGCCGGCACCTGGCCGCCGCCGGACACCATCCGGCCGTCGTCACCGGCGACGGCGCCCGGGGCGTGCCCGAGCGCGCCCCCTACGACCGGATCCTCGCCACGTGCGCGCTGCCGTCGATCCCGCGTGCCTGGCTGGCCCAGTGCCGCCCCGGCGGCCGGATCCTGACGCCGCTCGCCACCGGCCTGGCCGTCCTCACGGTCCGCGACGCGGAGCACGCCGAAGGGCGCTTCCTGCACACCCCCGCGTACTTCGTGCCACTGCGCGGCGCGGACCGGTCCGAGCCGGAGACGCCGGGCCTCGGCGGTGTCCCGCGCCGGGCCCGGGAGAACGACCTGTTCCGCTTCCTGCTCGCGCTGAGCCGGGGCCGGCTCGACCCGCAGGAGGCGTACGCGCTGTGGGACCGCGAGGACGCCCCGCACCGTGAGCGCTACGGCATCACCGTCAGCGGCGAACGGGCCTGGGCCTGGCTGGACGACCCGGAGGGCCCGTACGCCTGGCCCTTCACCTGACGTACGGAGCGGTGCCTAGCCCCGGCGGACCGTGATCGTCGTCCAGGCGCCGACGTGCACCCGGTCGCCGTCCTGGAGCGGCACCGGCACGAAGGGCTGGATCGGCTCCTCGCCGCCGTTGACCGTGGTGCCGTTCGTCGAGTTTTGGTCGACGACCGCCCAGGTGCCGTCCGGCTGCTGCACCAGCAGCGCGTGCTGGTGCGAGACGCCCGGGTCCTCCGGCGGCACGGCCAGGTCGATGTCGGGGGTGTCGCCGGTGGAGTGCCGGCGGCGGCCGATGGTGATCTGGTTGCCGGTGAGCGTGCGCTGCTGCTCGGGCGAGTACGCGGGCAGGTTCAGACCCGCGGCCTCCGGACCGGAGCGCTGCATCATCGCCATGAAGTAGTCGCGGTCCGGGCCGATCGTCGCCGTCCAGGTCGCCGGCTGCTGGGGCCGCTGCGGCTGCTGCGGCTGTTGGGGCTGCTGGGGGAAGCCGCTTCCGGGCGGGGGCAGCGGGGTCTGGGCCGCGCCGGGCTGCGGGTAGCCGTAGCCGCCGCCCTGAGCCGGGCCGGGGCCGTTCGGGCTACCGGGGCGACCGGGACCGCCAGGGCCGCCAGGGCCGCCGGGGCCCCCACCCGGTCCTCCGTGACCGGTGGACGACGGCGGGGAGAGCACCCAGTCGTCACCGCCGCCGAAGGAGGGGCCGCCCTGCTGCGGCCGGTTGGTCTCCTGGGGGAAGGCCGGCGGGGCCGGGGGTCCGGACTGCTGGTACCCCTGCGGGGCGCCGTTCCCGGACCCGCCGGGACCGGGCGGCGGCGGTACCGGCCGTGACGGGTCGGCACCGAAACCGGGCGGGGCCGGCGGACCGGAAGGCCCGTTCGGGCCGCCGGGGCCGCCAGGGCCGCCGTATGCGCCGGGGCCGTTGGGGCCACCGGGACCACCGGGACCGCCGGGGCCACCGGGACCGCCGGGACTATTGGGACCGCCGGGGCCGTTGGGGTTGAAGGGACCAGAGGGGCCGTTCGGGCCGCCCGGGCCCTGGGGACCGCCGCCCGGGCCCTGCGGACCGCCGCCCGGACCCTGGGGACCGCCGCCCGGACCCTGGGGACCGCCGCCCGGCCCACCGGGGCCACCGGCGGGGCCACCCGGCCCCGACGGACCGCCGAAGGGCGGCGGGCCCGGGGGGATCGGCTCGGCGGGCCGGTTCATCCGGGACGGGCGGGAGCTCTGGTAGTCGTACGAGTCACCGCCGCCGTACGACGGGCCCGCCGACGGCTGCTGGAAGTGCGGCGCCGGGCCGCCGGGCGCCGACGGGCGCGGGGCGGCCGGCGTGTACGAGGTGGCCGTGTTGGTGAGGAAGTTCCACCGGCACTCCTCGCAGAACGGTGCCCCGCCCTCACGCGGCGTGCGGCACTGCGGGCACAGCTGCGGCTCGGCGCCGGGAGCACCGGGACCGCCGCCCGGGCCACCGGGACGACCGGGACCGGCGCCGGGGCCACCCGGACCGGCCGGCGGCGGAAAGCCGTAGCCGCCGCCCGGGGGCGGGGGCGGAGGAGGGGGCGGGACGGCACCGGCCATGCGGTGACCGCAAACCTCGCACCAGTCGTCGGAACCCGACTGGTGTCCGTTCGGGCAGGTCGGCATGTCGGTGCTTCCCTCTCTTGCGGGCTTGTGGAGCGTGGTCGTCCTGCGTCACTTCTTTACACGAACAGTCTTCGTCGACCGGGTCTCGAGAGTCATCTCGTCGGCCTCCTCGACCTTCGCTTTCAGTCGCACAGTACCTGCCGCCGCGTCGACCACGTCCACCACCTTCGCAAGCAGTTTCGCCGTATCGGCGTTTCCGGAGACCCCGGCGAGCTGAACCGCACGACCCAGTTTGGCCGTTGCTCCGTCGATGTCTCCCGCTTTGCGCAGATCCAGACCCTGTTGGATGACCTGTGCCAGTTCGGCCTGCCCGGTGTAGTGGGCGACTTGCGGGTTGATCGACGTGGAGGCGGCCATGTCGTCCGTCCACACGGCCCGTACGAGGCCCTGCGCGCCGAGGCCGCGGGCGCCGCCTCCCCCGCTCCCGGTTCCGCCCGGGGGCCAGGCGCCCCGGGGCTCGGGGACGACCAGGGAGACGCGGGCGGCCAGCATCTCCTGGCCCAGGTTCGCGGCCGGGACCTCCACGCAGACGTGGTAGTCGCGGGACTCGTCGCCCCAGGACCCGGTGGGGTAGTCGCCGGAGCGAGGACCCGCCTCGGTGCGGCGGCCGGTCAGCTCCTCGACGGTGGGCGCGACCTGCTTGACGAACTTCACCGTGGTGCCGACCGGCGTCCACAGGCGCAGGGCGACGTCCGCGACCTCCTTGCCCATGGCCGCCTCCATCATCCGCGTGAAGTCGGCGGCGAGGCCGGACGGGTCGGCGACGATGTCGGCGGTGCCGAGCAGGGCGGAGGCGATGCCTGTGACTTCTTTCACTTCCCAGTCGGTGCCCACGCCACGGGCGTCACAGGTGAACCGGCCGGCACAGGAGTCGAGCGCCGCCCTGAGGTCCTCGGGCGACTCGTGCTCGTTGCGGCCGTCGGTGAGCAGGATGCCGTGGCGGATGGCGACGTCCGCGGTGGACAGCAGCCGGTCGGCCAGCCGCAGCCAGGTGCCGATGGCGGTGCCGCCGCCCGCGCTCAGCCGGCGCAGCGCCTGCTTGGCCTGCTCCCGGGTGGTGGCGTCGGCGACCGCGAGCCGGCCGCCGCCCGGGTAGACCTCCCTGGCCACGTGCGTGCCGTCGACCACCGTGAAGTGCACACCGTCGCGCAGGGTGTCGATCGCGGCGGCCGTCGCGTCGCGGGCGTTGCGCATCTTGGTGGGCGGGTAGTCCATCGAACCCGAGCAGTCGACCATGACCGCCACGGCCGCCGACGGGCCCTGGCCCGGTGAGTACAGGTGGGGCGCGGCCACCGCGCTCCCGATCGTGCCGCCGCCGGTCGCGGTGACCGTCACGATGGCGTTGACCTCACGGCCGCCTTCGGGCAGGTACTCGTTCTGGTAGACGTCCACCGAGAACTGCGGCACGTTCGACTTCGAGAAATTGGCCATGCCGGTTCGCATCCCCCTCTACGTCCCCACGGTGGTGGGGTGACGGCTGCTGGCGCGGACCGCCCCCTGCGGCCCGCGGGAGCGCCCCCGCGTGCGCACCCCTCCCCGTGTACCCGGGCGGGGGCCTCAGGCCGATCCTGCCCCCTGCGGCGGTGCGGGGAACGGCAGGAGGGCCACTGTTACGTTGTCGTGGCCCCCGCCGTCCAGGGCGTGACCGACGAGCACACGGGCGCTGTGCAGCGGGCGGGTGGCCGCGTCGAGGGGCACGACCTCGGCCATCTCCTGCGCCGACTCGGCGTAGTTCCACAGGCCGTCCGTGCAGACCACGACGACACCCGGGCGGTCCGGCTTGAAGGACGCGGTGTGCGGCTCCAGTTCGTAGGCGTCGGCGCCGAGCCAGCCGGTGATCGCGTGGGCGCGCTCGTCGGCGTACGCCTCGGCCTCGCTCATCAGGTTGGCGGCGACCATCTGCGCGGCCCACGAGTCGTCCTCGGTGAGCCGGGCGGGCGGTGTGCTCCGGTCGACCGGCACCCAGTAGACGCGGCTGTCGCCGACCCAGCCGACGACCAGCAGGCCCGCGGTCACCACGGCGCCGACCAGCGTGCAGGCGGGCGCGTTCTGGTGGGGGGCCTGCTCGCGGGCGGTGGCCGGTTCGTCCGCCAGCGCGTTGACGGCGTGCGAGGCGGCGACGATGGCGTCGTGCATGGCCTGCTGCGGGTGCGTGCCCCGGGGCAGGGCGGCGAGCAGCGACTGGCCGGCCGCCCTGGACGCGGCCAGCGAGGCGTCGTCGGGACGGGTCGCGGAGGACACGCCGTCGCAGACGATCGCCACGGTCGCGGGGGCGCCGTCGGGCAGCGCGGTGCAGCCGACGGAGAAGGCGTCCTCGTTGCGGTGGTGGCGCAGGCCGCGGTCGCTGACCGCGGCGACGGGCCCGGACTCCTGCTCCATGTGGTCGCGTTCGCGGGGCTGGGCGTGTCCGCAGATCTCGCAGTAGCCGTCGTCGTCGACCCGGCCCGCGCGGCAGGCCACGCACACCTTCACGTCGGCGGCCGGCGCGGCCGGCACCGGCACGGCGGCCAGCCGGGGGTCGGGCGCCTGCAGCGGGTACTCGTCGGGCTCCCGCGCGGGGTCGGCACCGTCGAACCGCTCGCCGGCCGCGGCCGGCCGCGGCGGTGCCGCCGGCCTCGGCGGTGCCGTGGGCGGTGGCGGCGGGGGGCCGCCCCAGCCGGTGTCCGGCATTCCGGCGGCCGGGTGCGCCGGTGCGGCCCGGTCGAAGCCGTTCGAGTCCGGGGTTACGGGCCGGTCCGCACCGTCCGGCGGCGGCGCCGGGGCGGGCACCGAGCCGTTGACGGCGACCGCCGGGCTGTCCTCGGGCCGCGCGGGGACGGCGGACAGGTCGTATCCGCAGGCACCGCAGAAACGGTCACCCGACTCGAGGGGTTCCTCGCAGCTCGGGCACTTCGGCACGGCGGCCTGCTGGGGCATCTGCGACATCAACTACACCCACGTTCGGGGGCGGTAACGATTGGCACGTTCCACCAGGTCGATTCTCTCCTCGCCGCCCCGCGCCAGCCGGGCCAGCGTGCGGTACGAGCGCTCCAGGCCGAAACGCAGGCCGCGTTCGTCCAGGCTACTGCCGAGCAGCGTCCGGCCCCCGGCGGCAGCGGGGTCCCCCCGCTCGGGCGGAGCCGAGAGCGGGGGAGGGACGGAACCCCGACCTCCGGAGAGTACCCAGTCCAGCGCACATCCGAGGACCTCGGCCGACAGCTGCTCGCGCCGCGCCGGATCCAGACCGTACACGTCCAACGCCTCGACCTGCCGTGCGGCGGCGACCAGATCGTCCAGGAACGCCACGTCGTTCGCGCTCGCCGTGCGTTGCCGCAGCCGTGCCCGTACGGCCGCCACGCGCGCGGCCGTGCAGTGGATGGACGACTCCGGCACCGACTCCAGCGTCCGTACGGCACCGGCCCGGTCGCCGCCGGCGAGCTGGACGCGGGCCAGCCCGAACGCCGCGCTCACATGGCTCGGGTCGGACGACCACACCAGGCGGTAGTACTCGGCGGCGTTGTCGAGCTGCCCCAGTACCTCCGCGCACAGGCCGAGCGCCAGCTTGGGCGCGATCTCGCCGGGGAAGGCGTCGTAGATCGCGTCGAAGGCCAGCGCGGCGCCCTCGTGGTCGCCGGTCGCCAGGGCGGCCAGCCCCCGGTACCAGACGACCCGCCAGTCGTCGGGCCGTTCGCCCTCCAGCGTTTCCAGGGCCTCCAGCGCGCCGGGCGCGTCGCCGTCCTCCAGCCGGGCCCGGATCTGCCGCAGCGTGGTCTCGGTCGACGGCGCGGGCGCGGCGGCCAGCGCGGTCAGCAGTTCACCCGGCGCGGACGCCATGAGACCGGCGAGGAAACCCGCGTTGGGGTCTCCGGCGTCGACCCGGGGCACCGGCAGCGCGAGGGCGGCGACGGGCGCGTCGGCGGGCTTGACCAGGCCGGAGACACCGTCACCGGTCGCGCCCCCGCCCGCGCCTTCCGCGCCCGGCGGCGCGGATCCCGCGCCCGCGCCGCCGGAGTGCTGTCCGAGGTGCGCCGCGCCGCCGGGGGACTGTCCGAGGTGCGCCGACCCGCCGGAGGCTCCGTGCGCTGTGCCCGTCGCGCCGGGGACGCCGAGCCCCCCGCCCGTTCCGCCCGACGTCCCGAGGGCGCCGCCGCCCGTGCCGATGTCCGTGCCCGTCCCGCCGGGTGCTCCGACCGTCGCGCTCGTCCCGCCCGGCAGCGCGGGGCCGGTGCCCGCGCCGCCCGGCCGCCGGGCCACCGCCGCACCGGCGCCGCGCCGCCTCGTTCGGGGCACCCGCGCCCCCAGCCGCGACACGTCGCCGTCCAGCCGGGGGAACAACTCCGTGTCCGTCACCCTGACCTCGGGCCCGAACAGTGTGGACACGGCGGGCCGGGCGTGGCCCGTCTGGAGGGAGACGACCTCGCGCAGCACTCCAGTCAGCTGCTCGGCCATCTCCTGCGCGGAGGCGAACCGGCGGGCCGGATCGGGGTCGGTGGCACGCACCAGCAGCCGGTAGTACGACTCGTACCGCCGGAAGACGTCGATGGTGTCGGGGTCCGGCAGGGAGTCGGCGTAGACGGTGGTGTAGCCCTGGAAGTCGAACGTCAGCACGGCGAGCGTGCGGCCGACGGTGTACAGGTCGGACGCCACGGACGGGCCGACGTCGGCGACCTCCGGCGACTGGTATCCCACCGTGCCGTAGATGGCGGACTCGTCGTCGTCCATCCGGCGTACCGCGCCCATGTCGATCAGCTTGAGCTGGTCCTCGGTCTGGATGGCGTTGTCGACCTTGAAGTCGCAGTAGAGCAGGTTGCGGCTGTGCAGGTGGCCGAGTGCCTCCAGCGCCTCGATGCCGTACGCGCAGGCCTGCTCCACCGGCAGCGGGTCCCGCCTGCCCTCCGGGGAGCGCTGCGCGTTGGCGATCTCCTTCAGCGACTTGCCGCCGACGTACTCCATGACGATGTACCCGTCCAGCGAACCCGTCCGCTGGTCGAGGTGCTCGACGAAGTTGTAGATCCGCACGATGTTGGCGTGCTCGATCTCCGCGAGGAACCGGCGCTCCGAGATGGCCGCCGCCATCGCGTCCTGGTCGCCGGTGTCCAGCAGGCCCTTGAGGACCACCCAGCGGTCGGAGACCGCACGGTCGACGGCGAGGTAGATCCAGCCGAGCCCGCCGTGCGCGAGGCAGCCCACCACCTCGTACTGGCCGTGCACGACGTCCCCGGTCTTCAGCTTGGGCACGAACGAGTACGGGTGGCCGCACTTGGTGCAGAAGCCCTCCGTGCGCCCCGGGCGCTCGCCGCGCGACCGTCCGACCGGCGCCCCGCAGTCCGAGCGTGAGCAGAACCGCTTCCGTTCGGGCACCTCGGGGTTGTCCAGGACCATCGCGCGCGGGTCGGGCCGCGGGACCACCGGGACCTCGACCAGGCCGGCGCCGAGGCGGCCGCGCGCGGAGGAACCGGCGGGGGAACCGGAGCCGCGCACCGACACCGACCGGCTCGTCGACCGGTCCGACACCGACCGCGAGAGGCGTCCCGACACCGAACGCCGGGACTTCGAGGACTGCGACGACCGCGACGACTGCGACGACGTACGGGAGCTGCGGCTGCCGGACCGTGCGCTCCCGCTGCCGGCCGAGCCGCGTGAACCGCGCGAGTCCCGGCCGCCGCCGGTGGTCCCGGTCGGCGTCGAGCCGAACACCGCGGGGGAGGCGACGATCGGCGCGAGCCCGCACGTGTCGCAGTACAGCTCGCCGCCGCCCACGTCCTCGTAGGTGCCGCTGCAGCCGACGTACTGACACGTCCGCTGTGCCTGACTCATGACGCTGCCTCCCCCTCGTCGCTCACGCGCCGGGCCCCGCCCGGTCCACCGGCCCGCCCTGTCCGGGTACGTGCGGCGCGGAGCCGAGCAGTTCGGCCGCCGCGTGCTGGTAGCGCAGCACGGCCTGCCCGGCGACGCGCAGGTCGCAGGGCGCGCTCCACAGCATGCGGCGCGCCTTCTCGTACTTCTCGACCAGCTCGGGGTCCTCGGCGAAACCGAGCCGGGCCATCTTCGCCTTGTACGCGTCGAGCCGGCCGCGCAGCTCGGCCCGGACCGCCAGCGGCGCCGTGACCGCGGTCAGCGACTCGCGGGCGCGCAGCAGCTCGTCCTCCGCCTTCTCCTCCAACGACTCCAGGAGGGGGGACAGGCGGTGCCACTGCGCGTGTCTGCGGTACTCGGCGGCCGCCGCCAGCTGCTCCTGCAGCACGGTCGGCGGCCCGCTGACCACCGGCACCTCCGTCGCGGCGATCTTCGCCAGTACCTCGCCGCGCGCGGTGCGGGCCTCGGCGAGCGTGCGGTCCGCGCGGGAGAGCACGTCCCGCAGCCGTACGATCCGCTGCTCGGCGTCCTGGCGCACGGCCAGTACGGCATCGATCTCGCGGCGCACCTCCTCCAGGGCGCGCGCCTCGCGGTCGTACACCGTGGTGTCCGGCCGGCCGCCGCCGGGTGCCGCACTGCCCTCCGCGGGCAGCCAGAAGGCCAGCGGGTCGGACACCACCTGCTCCCGCAGCCTCGTCAGGGTGCGGGTGATCCGTTCCAGGTCGTCGCCGGCCGGGTGTTCGCCGGGGCGGACGCCCACGGAGTGCGCGAGTTCGCGGGTGCGCCTCAGCTCGGCGGCGAGCAGATCGATCCGCGCGGGCAGCGCCGACCACACCGCGTCGGCGGCGACCACCATGTCGAGGGAGGTCGCGTACAGCTGGTTCATCCGGTCCACCAGCGTCGCCAGCGAGTACCGCTCGCTGAGGCGGCCCGGAGCGCCGTTCAGGGTGGGCGCCGCGGCCGTGGCGGTGGCGCTGCCGGCCACCGTGACGGCCTCGCCGCGCAGCAGTTCGGTCAGCTCGGCCAGGTCCTCGCGGCTGGACCAGCGGCGCCGGGAGCGGATCTCCCTGGCCGTGCGCAGCGCGCCCGTGTACGCGTCGAAGTAGGTCCACAGCAGCGTGATCGACGCCTCCGCGGCGGCCCAGCGCTCGCCGGTCACTCCCGTGAGCTCGGCGCCTTCGAGGAGTCTGCGGCCCGCGTGGTCCTGCAGGGCGAGGAGTGAGGTCTCGACCGCCTCGTGCTCCGCGCCGAGCCGCGCCAGCGCACGGTCCACCTCGTCCCGGTCCATCACCGGCCCGGTGGGTCCCGTGTCGCCCATCGATCACCTCTCGCTGTCGCGGACTCGTGTGTGCTCTTTCCCTGCGGTGCGGCGGTCGTTCAGCTCGTGCTCCGGTACACCGGGGCCGGGGGCCGCGACTTCGCCGCGTCCCCGCCCATCGTCCCCGACAGCCACACGTCGTACGAGTGCTGCCACCCCCCGGCCTTGTCCGCGTGCCACTCCACGAGGACCTGGTTGACCCGGCGTACCAGATCGTCGGCGTCCTTCTTCATCGCCACGCCGTAGTACTCGGTGGTGAAGGCGTCACCCTTCAGTTCGACCGCGGGGTCCTGCGCGGCCTGGCTCGCGGCGAGCGCGCCGTCGGTGACGACCGCGTCGACCTCGCCGAGCTGGAGCCTCACCAGGCAGTCCAGTTGGTTGGGCACGGTGGTGCCGAGGTCGGCGTCGGCGGCCAGCCTGCCGTCCGACTGGTCCTTCTTCAGCGTGCTGTACGCCGTCGAACCGCTCGCCGTGCAGATCCTCTTGCCGGCCAGCGTGTCGTCGTACCCGGTGATGGGGGAGTACTTGGGCGCGAGCAGTTGCTGTCCGGTCCTGAAGTAGGGCGCGGAGAAGGCGACCTCGGTGAGGCGGTCGCAGTTGATGGTCATCGTGCGGACCACCATGTCGACCCGGCCGTCCTGGATCGCGGGGATGCGCTGGTCGGTGGGGATCGCCTTGAACTGCACGGCGTCCGGGTCGCCGAGGATGTCCTCCGCGATGCGGTGCACCAGGTCGATGTCGAAGCCCTCGAGTCCGGCCGCACCGCCGCTGTTCGGGTCGCGGTAGCCCCAGCCGTAGCTGTTCTGGTCGACGCCGACGACCAGTTTGCGCTTCTCGCCCCGGCGGCTGCGGATCGCGTCGATGGTGGGGCCGTCGGCGTCGTCCGGGGACAGGGTCTGCTGCTCCGGGGCCGTGCACTCCTCGGCGGCGCGTGCCCGGCTGCCGTGGGCGACGCCGTGGCCGGCGGTGCCGGCTCCGCTGCCGTCGCCCTCGCCGTGCGAGCGGACCACCGGCAGGAGCAGGGCGAAGAGCACGGCGAGGGCGCACGCGAAGGCCATCGCCCCCACACCGCCCCAGCCCTTCAGGCCGTCCCGCAGTCGTCGTGCACGCATCCTCGCTCCTCCTTCCACGGGTATCCCCTTCCACCCGTCCGCCGGGTCCGCGCCCCGCTTCACCGGTACTCCGAGAGCCTGCGGCCGATGCCCAGCAGCGCGCCGGCCGCGCCGAGCCCGGCGAGGACGCCGGCGCCCTGCGGCAGGTAGCCCATCGCGTCCAGGCCGTCGCCCGCCGCCTGCTGGAACTCCCGTTCCTCGTGGGCGAGGGCGGTGGCGAGCGCGGCGTCCACGCCGTCGAAGCACTCGACCGTGGGCTCGACCGTGCTGTCCGCGCTGCCGATCACCAGGTCCAGCGCCTGCTGGTAGTTGCCGTTCTCGTCCTGTTCACGGGCCGACGCGTGGCGCTTCTCCCACTCCGTCATGTCGTCGTTCGCCGCCGTGACCGGCCGCTTGCCCGCCTCGTCGTCCGCGAGCCGCGCCGCCTCGGCCAGTGCCTTGCGGAGGGTGTCCATGTTCTTGCCGTGGGAGAAGTCGTACGTGTCGTGCGTCTTGCCGTCCACCGTCGTCGTCTCCGCGCCGCGCGCCACCAGCGTGAGGTTCTCGTCGCCCCGGGCCTTGAGGGAGGCGATGCGGGCGTCGTGCAGCACGTTCAGTGAGCGCACGGCGTGGTCGTGGGAGCCGGTCAGGTTCGACCGCGCGACGCTGTGGCCGACGACCAGCCACAGCAGGACGGTCGTGGTGGCGGCGGTGGCGGCGACCAGGCCGGGGTTCAGGACGCGGTGGGTGCGCCGGTAGTCGCGGCGCTGCGCCCAGGCCAGGGCGGCGAGTGCGAGGACCCCGAGGGCCAGCGCGGCCCAGGGGTAGGGCTCGGCGTCGGCGTAGTCGGCGCGCAGCCGCTGGTTCTCCGTCTTGTAGAGGTCCTCCGCCTGCGGGAGCATCTCCTCCTGCATCATCGCGTTGGCGTGGCGCAGGTAGGCGCCGCCGACCGGGAATCCCTGGCGGTTGTAGGTGCGGGCGCGCTCGATGAGGCCCTTGTACTCGGGCAGGCGGCGGTTGAGCTCGGTGATGGCCGCCGCGGAGGAGGATCCGGCGTCGGAGGCGGCGGCGGCCTGCACGAGCCCTTCGGCGGCGGCGCGGATGTCCTTCTCGTACCGGGCGCGGGACGCCTCGGTCTCCTGGCCGCCGGCGAGGAACCCGCTGGAGGCCGCGGTGTTGGCGTCGGCGAGGGAGCGGTAGATGTCGGCGGCTTCGGAGGCGAGCGGCTGGCTGCGGTGCAGCACGTCGTCGGCCGCCGCGGACCGGTCGTGCATCTGCCAGGCGGTGACGGCGCCGAAGGCGATGACGAGCGCGGCGAGCAGCGCGCCGATGATGCGCAGCCGTCCCGGTTCGGTGACGGCCGCCGCGCGCAGCCGGTCCACGCCCTCGGCGAACGCGGTGCGCCGGGGCGACGGCGGCGGGGGTGCGGCGGGGGCGAGGCCGCCGGGCCGCTGCTGGGGCGACGGACGGGGCTGCGGCGGCACGGCGGGCAGGGTGGGCGTGCCGGCGCCCGGTGGCGGCATCGCGCTGCCCTTCGGCGGTCGAGTCACTGCTGACCTCCCCCATGGTCATCCGTCGCCGCAAGTATCGCTGCCCGCGCCGGCATTCGCACCGGCCTTCACCGATCTTGACCCGGTCCCGGTGTCCCGGCGCCCGGCGTCGGCACCGGTGCCCGTGTCCGGTGCCGGTCCCGGTGCAACGCACCACCCCTGCCCAGGAACACGCCTCCGGAACCCGGTCCGGTTCCCCGCCGGACCGCTCCGACCGACCGGCCGGCTCAGGCGGTGAAGTGCGCCCGCGCCCGTGCGTGGGCCCCGGGGGCCGCTCCCGCCCGGTCGAGTCCCAGCAGCACCGCGCCCAGCACGGGCCGTGCCGTCACCACCCGTGGTACGGCCCTGGGGGCGCGGGCCGCGAGCAGTTCCCGTATCCGGCCGTCGAGTCGCGGATGCCGCGCCGCCAGCACGCTGCCCCCCAGCAGTACCGGTGTCCGCTCCGCCAGCAGGTCCAGCCGGGTCAGCGCGACCGCGGCCATGGCCACCACCTCGTCGGCCTGCCGGTCGACGACCGCCCGGGCCAGCGGGTCACCGTCGGTGGCCGTGGCGAACAGCACGGGCGTCAGCTCGTGGCGCCGGACGGGCTCGATGCGCCGCAGGTGCAGGGCCTCGATGAGGGCGTACATCGAGTCGAGCCCGAAGTGGGCCGGCAGGGTGCGGGCCAGTTCCGTGGGCTCCCCGCGGCCGTCCGCCGCCCGCGCCGCGTGCCACAGCGCCTCCTCGGCCAGCCCCCAGCCGCCTCCCCAGTCGCCGGACAGGCGCCCGACGGCGGGGAAGCGGGCGGTGCGGCCGTCGGGGCGCATGCCGACGCAGTTGACGCCGGCCCCGCACACGACGGCGACGCCCCGCGGCTCGTCGACGCCGGCCCGCAGGACCGCGAACGTGTCGTTGCGCACCTCGACGCTCGTGCCCCACGCACGCGCGTGCAGGGCGGCGGCCAGCCGCTCCTCCTCCACGGGCAGGTCGGCGTTGGCCAGGCACGCCGAGACGTGGCCGACGGAGGTGACGCCCGCTGTCGCGAAGGCCTCCGCCACGGCCCGGGCGAGGGCGTCCACGGCCCGTTCCACGCCCACGGCGGGCGGCCGGAAGGCGCCGCCGCGGGCGGTGGCGAGGACCTCCCCGCCGGCCGTCACGACCGCCACGTCGGTCTTGCTGTTCCCCGCGTCGACGGCGAGGAGCGTTCCGGTCAGGCCCACGCCAGGTGCTCCCGGTTGTGTGCGATCAGCCGGTCGGTGAGCTGCTCGGCGTACGCGTACTGGCCGACGAGGGGGTGGGCGAGCAGCGCCCGCAGCACCCGGTCCCGGCCACCGCGCAGGGCCGCGTCCAGGGCCAGGTCCTCGTACGCCGTCACGCTCGCCATGAGGCCCGCGTACAGCGGGTCCACGGTCGCCACCGGCAGCGGGGTGGCGCCCTTGGCGCCCACCGCCGCCGGTACCTCGATCACCGCGTCGTCGGGCAGGAAAGGCAGCGTGCCCCGGTTGTACGTGTTCACCACCTGGTACGGGGAGCCGGCACCGCCGAGCAGGGCGGCGGCGAGGTCCACGGCCGCCTCCGAGTAGTAGGCGCCGCCGCGTTCCGCCAGCAGGGCGGGTTTCTCGTCGAGGGCGGGGTCGCCGTACATCTCCAGCAGCCGCCGCTCCATCGCCGCCACCTCGGCGGCCCGGGAGGGCTTGGTGCGCAGCTCGTCCACGACCTGGTCGTGCGCGTAGTAATAGCGCAGGTAGTAGGAGGGCACGACGCCGAGACGGTCCAGGAGGGGCCGGGGCAGGCGGAGGTCGGCGGCGACGGTGTCCCCGTGCTCGGCCAGCAGCCGGGGCAGGACGTCCTCGCCCTCGGGGCCGCCGAGGCGGACGCCGGTCTCCCAGGTGAGGTGGTTGAGGCCCACGTGGTCCAGGTGGACGTCGGCGGGCGCCACCCCGAGCAGCGCGGCGAACGTGCGCTGGAGCCCGATCGCCACGTTGCACAGGCCGACCGCCCGGTGCCCGGCCCGGAGCAGGGCGCGGGTCACGATGCCGACCGGATTGGTGAAGTCGACGATCCAGGCGTCCGGGTTGGTACGGCGGACGCGCTCGGCGATGTCCAGCACCACCGGCACGGTGCGCAGCGCCTTGGCCAGACCGCCCGCGCCGGTCGTCTCCTGGCCGACGCAGCCGCACTCCAGGGGCCAGGTCTCGTCCTGTTCGCGGGCCGCCTGCCCGCCGACGCGCAGCTGGAGCAGTACGGCGTCGGCGCCGTCCACGGCCGCGTCCAGGTCGGAGGTGGTGACGACGCGGCCGCCGTGGCCCTGCCGGGCGAGGATGCGGCGGGCGAGGCCGCCCACCAGCTCCAGCCGGCCGGCGTCCGGATCGACGAGGGTGAGCTCCTCGACCGGCAGGGTGTCCCGCAACCGGGCGAAGCCGTCGACGAGTTCGGGTGTGTAGGTCGAACCGCCGCCGACCACGGTGAGTTTCATGCAGTCATCAACCCTTCGCTCATCCTTGACTCCGGTCACCGTGACGCCCTCGACGAACGCCTTCTGCGCGAAGACGCACACGAGGGTCACGGGGCCATGACCGGCACGGTCGCGGCCATGGTGAGGTTCCAGTCGGTGTGGTGGGCGCCCTTGAGGGCGGTGGTGCGGTGGTGCGGTGGTGCGGTCGGGCGGTGGTGCGGTGGGGCGGTGCGGCGGTGGTGCGGTGGGGCGGTGCGGCGGTGGTGCGGTGGACGACGCCGAGGGCGGGGCGGGTTCAGCGCGTGGTGTCGAAGACCTCGTCGCGGGTGGTCGCCAGCGCGCTCTCCAGCGCGCCGCGCAGGACGGGGTGCTCGGTCACCTCACCGACGACGAGCCGGGGCCTGGACGCGGCCAGCTCCTCCAGTTCGTCCTGGAGCAGGGTGCGCAGTGCCTCACCGCCGGCGGTGAGCGAGGTGCCGCTCAGGACCACGAGCTCGGGGTCCAGGACGGAGACGAGGGAGGCGAGACCGGTGGCGAGGCGGGTCGCGTAGGTCCGGAGCAGCCGGCGGTGCGGGTCGTTGTCGTCGTCGGTCCGCGCGGCGCGGGCGACGAGGGCGGCGGCGGCCTGGGGGTACGGCCCGGAGGGTACGGGTGTGACGCCGAGCTCCCGGGCGAGTTCCGGCAGGGCCTGGGAACCGGCCAGCTCCTGGAACCCGCCGCTGCCCGTACGGCTGACCTCGCGGGCCAGCGGGGCGCCCGGCACGGGCAGGAACCCGACCTCGCCGGCGCCGCCGGTCCAGCCGCGGTGCAGCCGTCCGCCGAGGACCAGGGCGGCGCCCAGACCCTCCTGGTTCCACAGCAGGACGAAGTCCTCGTGGCCCCGGGCCGCGCCGAGGCGCTGCTCGGCCACGGCGGCGAGGTTCACGTCGTTCTCGTACCCGACCGGCATCGGCAGCGCGGCGGCGAGTTCGTCGAGGAGGGTGGGGGAGTGCCAGCCGGGCAGGTGGGAGGCGTAGCGCAGCCGTCCGGTGCCCGGGTCGAAGGCGCCCGGGGTGCCGATGACCAGGCGGCGCACGTCGGCCCGGGTGAGTCCGGCCGCCTTCACCGCGCCGTCGAGCGCGTCGGTGACCTGCTGGACGACCGGGGTGGCGGCGCGCCGTCCGGGGGTGGGCAGCTCGTGCCGGCCGACCGTGCGCCCGGTGACGTCGGCGACCGCGGCGAGGACGCGGTCCGGGGTGACGTCGAGCCCGGCGGCGTACGCGGCGGCCGGGTTGACCTCGTAGAGCTGGGCGCCGGGACCCGGGCGCCCCTCCGTCGTGCCGCCGGCCAGTACGAGCCCCGCCGCCTCCAGGCGGGCCAGCAGCTGGGAGGCGGTCGGTTTCGACAGGCCGGTGAGCGTGCCGATCCGGGTGCGGGACAGCGGTCCGTGCTCCAGCAGGAGGTCCAGGGCGGCCCGGTCGTTCATGGCGCGCAGGACGCGGGGGGTGCCCGGTGTGCCGGCGGTTCCCGCCATGCGTGTCCGCACCTGCCTCTCAGCCGCTCTGCTCTTCGGTGCGCGGTGGAGAAGTGCACCGGGCACCCGGACGCCGGGAATATCTGTCAGGAAGGTTTCCTGTTGGTGGAGAAACGTAGGGCTGCCGGGCAGGGGCCGTCAAGAGTCCGGGAGTCCGCGAGTCCGCCCCCGAGGCGACGCGGTCGTCACTCCGGGGGCGGCGGGAAGAACGCCGGGTCCGCTACTTGGTGGTGCTCGGCGGGGTGATCGGGGCCGCCGCCATGGACTGCGGCGACACGGTGCTCGCGTACGCCGACGGTGCCGCGACACCGGCAGTCGGGTCGGGGGCCGCGGCAGCCTGCCCCGGGATCTCCGGACCGCCGACGATCCGGATGCCGGCCGCGTCGAAGGCCCGCTTGACGCGCCAGCGCAGCTCGCGCTCGACGGTGAGGGACTTGCCGGGCATGGTCTTCGCGGAGACCCGCACCACCATGGAGTCGAGCAGCACGGAGTCCAGGCCGAGGACCTCGATCGGGCCCCAGAGCATCTCGTTCCAGGGCTCTTCCTTGCTCATCCGTTCGCCGACCGCGCGGAGTGTCTCCCTGACCTTGTCCAGATCCTCGTCGGAGCGGACGGTGACGTCGACGCCGGCGGTGGACCAGCCCTGGGAGAGGTTGCCGATCCGCTTGACCTCGCCGTTGCGGACGTACCAGATCTCGCCGTTGTCGCCGCGCAGCTTGGTCACCCGCAGTCCGACCTCTATGACCTCGCCGGAGGCCACGCCCGCGTCGATGCTGTCGCCGACGCCGTACTGGTCCTCCAGGATCATGAAGACGCCGGAGAGGAAGTCGGTGACCAGGTTGCGGGCGCCGAAGCCGATCGCCACACCGGCGACACCGGCGGACGCCAGCAGCGGGGCCAGGTTGATCTGGAAGGTGCCGAGGATCATCAGGGCGGCGGTGCCGAGGATGAGGAAGCTGGCCACCGAGCGCAGTACGGAGCCGATGGCCTCGGAGCGCTGACGGCGCCGCTCGGCGTTGACCAGCAGCCCGCTCAGCGCGGTGCCGCCGCCCGACCCGGTCCGGCGGTTCATGCGGTCTATCAGCTTGGTGATCGCCCGCCGCACCACCGCTCTGAGCACCGCCGCTATCACCACGATCAGCAGCACCCGCAGCCCGATCGCGAGCCACGTCGACCAGTTCTCCTCGACCCAGCCGGCGGCGTTCGACGCGCTCTCCTGGGCGTCCTGGAACGAGGGCACGGCCGGGGCCGTCGGCGACGGCGACGGGGACGGCGACGAACTGTCGGCCAGTAGGACGGCGGCGGACAGGGACACGGCGGATACCTCCAGGTGCAGCGGCCGCCCACCGCCGGCGCGGTCGGTCCAAGGTCACGGAACGGTCACCGGACGGGCGGAATCACCACACTAACGGGGCACGGTGTGCGGAACGGCGCGAAGTTCACAGGAGAGACCGTCCTCACCCGCGCTTGAACAGGTCACGGTCCTGGGGATGCATCCCCTGTGGTCGAAAACACTCCCAGCCCGTTACGGGGACATGGTGGCGCTTCGACCAGGCATGAGGGGAGACTGACTACGGATCGTCCCGGCGCGAGCCACGCGCCGCCGGCGTACAAGGAGGCATCCGTGCCGCATGTCCTGGTTCTCAACGCGTCGTACGAGCCGCTCGGCGTCGTACCGCTCCGCCGCGCGCTCGTCCTCGTCCTCGAGAACAAGGCCGTGTGCCTCGAGGAGTCCGGCGCCTACCTGCACAGCGCGACCGTCACCGTGCCCGCCCCCAGCGTGGTCCGGCTGAAGCGGTTCGTGCGGGTTCCCTACCGGGGGCCCGTCCCGCTCACGAGGCGGGCGCTCTTCGCGCGCGACGGGGGCCGCTGCATGTACTGCGGCGCCGTCGCCACCAGCGTCGACCACGTCGTCCCGCGAAGTCGCGGGGGCCTGCACGCGTGGGACAACGTGGTGGCGTCCTGCCGCCGCTGCAACCACGTCAAGGCCGACCGCCACCTCGGCGAGATCGGCTGGCGCCTGCGCCACAAACCCGCCCCGCCCACGGGTCTGGCCTGGCGCATCATCGGCACGGGCCACCGGGACCCGCGCTGGCTGCCGTACTTGCAGCCGTACGGCGCGGAGGACGCCATGGCCCGGATCGACGGCATTTCCGCCTGACGGTCCGGGCCTTCGTCCGCCCCGGCTCAGCGCACCCAGTTCTTCAGCGGCTCGGTGTCCAGGGTGATCCCGACGGGATCGGGCAGGGCGACCTCCTTGCCGAAGGGGAGCGTCTGCACGGTCTCGTACCGTCCGCCGTCCGGACGGCTGTGCACCTTGATCTCGCAGGTGTCCCGGTCGATGAGCAGGTACACCGGGATGCCGGTCCCGGCGTAGGCCCGGGGCTTCTCGACGCGGCCACGCCGGTCGGTGTCCGAGTCGTACGAGGTGACCTCGACGACCATGAGGACGGGGGTGGGGTCGGCCCATTCGCCCTGGCCGACGAAGGCCTCCGCCGGGGCCAGGGAGCCGTCCGGGCGGGCGCGGCCCTCACGGTACTCCTCGATCACCAGCCCCTGTGTCGGGTCCAGCCACAGGTCGGGCCGGTGCTGCATGCAGATGCGAGTCAGCCACTGAACAACGCGTCCGTGATCGCCGTCGGGCACGGCTTTCCCCCCAAGGTGTCCGTTGATGAACTCGAGCCGCGCGCCTTCCATGCTCCGGTCGGCATGGCGGGCGAGTTCTTCGAACTCGGTGACGAGCATCTGCGGCCTGTCAGCGGTCACGGTCACAAGGCTCCTCCGGATCTGCGGGGGTCCGCACGCTCAGCGTAGGGAAGATCCGGCCTGGCGGGCGGGGTGTCCCACTCGGCGTACACGGTCTTGCCGACGGTGCGCGGTTCCCACCCCCACCGCGCGCTCAGCGTTCCGACCAGGAGGAGTCCCCGCCCGAACTGCTCGCCGATGTGTCCTACCGGGCGGGGACGCGGCAACCGCTCACCGCGCGGATCGCTCACCTCGACCCGCAGGATGCGGTGATCAAGGGTGAGGTGTACGCGGATGAGTCGTCCCCGGACACTGCCGTGCAGCAGGGCGTTGGTCATCAGCTCCGAGACGACGAGGGCGACGTCTCCGGCGAGGTCCGGCTGCCCCCACTCCGCGACGAGCCGCGAGGCTCGTCGCCGGGCGAGGGGGACGCTGCGCTGGGTGGGGGTGTAGTCCCTCGGAGATCGAGCGGGTCGTCGACATCCGGATGCGTCGGCAGGATCGCCTGGTGGGGGAACGTCCGCTTGAGGTGTACGCCGTCGTGTGGGAGGCGGCGTTGCGGCAGTTGATCGGTGGTTCCTCCACCATGCGAGGACAGTTGGGACGGCTCCTGGAGGTTGCCGCGCTGGAGAGAGTCCGCCTGCAGGTCCTGCCGTTCCACGCCGGAGGGCATCCGTGCATCACGGGCCCGTTCACCATCTTGTCGTTCAATGAGACCGAGGCGATGGATGTGGTCCAGGCCGACACCATCGCGTCCAGTGTGTGGGTGGAGGACGAAGCGGCGAGCAGCGAGTACGGCGATCTCTTCGATCGCACGGCCCGGCGGAGCCTCGCTCAGCGTGACTCCATCCAGCTCATCGAGGCTATCCGACGGGAGATTTGACCGGTGTCCGAGTTCGACTTCGTGAAGTCCAGCTACAGCAACACCTCAGGCTAATGCGTCGAGGTCGCTCTCGGCGTTGCCGAAACTGTCGCTGTCCGCGACTCCAAGGACTCCGGCGATGGCCCGATACTCCGTCTCGGGCCGGAAGCCCGGGGGCGGTTCACGGCTTCCCTGGGCTGAGCGTGGGTGACGTACCTTCCCCAAAAGCGCGAACACTTCCCCTGTTCCGTCCTCGGCCCGCTCGTTTGAGCGCCATAAGGACATTCGCCCGCATCTGTTCACGCTTTTCAGCGAGGTACCCGCCCCCGGCCCCGTAGGAGAACGGTCATGGGCCGGCAGGCGGGGACGGCTGCGAGGCGTCCTGTCCTACTCCGTCCGTCACACGTACCGCAGCTCACCCGGCCGCACCGAGCGCCCCAGCAGCGGCAGCGCCGTCGCCGTTGCCAGCAGGCAGGACGCGTACACGGCGGGCGCGAGCGGGACGGTGGTTTCCCTCCGCAGGGGCTGGTTCACGACCGTACGCGGTATCCCCGCGACGACCCGGGCAGCCAGGGCGCGGCGCGGGTGGGAGCGCCGCCCGGGTCGTGGCCCTGTCGGCGGCGCTCGCCCATGTGACCGGTTTGCGCGGTCCCCGAACGGGTTAGGTGAGCGTTCTGCCCGGATTGGTCGCGAGACCGCGGGGGTGGGGTGTGACCAGGCCCACGTTGTCGGTGTCGGGGCGCCTGTCCTCGCGCGGACTGGGTAGGGCTGCCGTAACCCGCCAAAAGCGTGCGCGGCAGAAGTCGACGAATCTCGACGAAGTCCGACGAAGTACTACGAAGGAGACCCCCGTGGCTGCACTGGCACCGCTTCTGCTCCCGGCCCCGTCCAAACCCGCGGCGGAGCCGTCCACCCCCTGGGCGGAGCCCTCCGCCGCCTCCGACACCCCGCACTACTGCGTCTTCGGCGCCACCGGCAGCTGCGCCGAGACCCCGCTCACCAGCGAACCGCCGCTGCCCGACGCCGAGCCCCTCACCAGCGAGTCGCCGTTCGCCGACGCCGTGCCGCTGACCAGCGAGTCCTCGCCCGAACTCACGGCGGACGTGCCGGAGCAGGGCGGCCCCTCCTTCGCCGTCCCGGAACCCACGAGGTCGTAGAGGTCACAGATGGCAGCAGCCCGGCCGGCCGAGCCCCCCACCGAGGACCTTCCCGAGGATCTGACCCGGCTCGCCGCCCTGCACGGCGTCGCCACCTCCTACAGCCCGTCCCCGGGCCGCACCGTCACGGTCCCGGCCACCGCCGTCACCCTCGCGCTGGCCGCCCTCGGGGTGGACACGAGCACTCCCGGGGCCGTGCGCGCCGCGCTCGCCGCCCGCGAGGACGAGCTGCGCGCACGCCTGCTGCCGCCCACCGTGGTCGGCCGGCAGGGCGGCGGCACACCGGCCGCCCTGGCCGCACTGCCCGAGGGCACCCGGCTGCGCGTGGACACCGAGCAGGGCGAGACCCGCTCCGACACCGGCCGGCTCCCGGCCGGCGTCCACCGGCTGACCGCCACCGCGCCCGACGGCCGCACCGCCCGCGCCCACCTGATCGTCGCGCCCGACCGGCTGACCGCCCCCGCCACCCGCTCCTACGGACTCCTCGTCCAGCTCTACTCCCTCCTCTCCCGCCGCTCCTGGGGCATGGGCGACCTCGGCGACCTCGGCGAACTGGCCGCCTGGTCCGGACGCGCCCTCGGTGCCGGATTCGTCCAGGTCAACCCGCTGCACGCGGCCGTGCCCGGCGCCCCCACCGACCCCTCCCCGTACCGGCCCTCCTCGCGCCGCTTCCCCGACCCCGTGCACCTGCGGATCGAGGACGTGCCCGAGTTCGCCCACGTCACCGATCCCGAGCGCGCCCGGAACCTGCGGGAGCGGGCCGGACGACTGCGCGCGGCCGTGCTGGAGGAAAACGCCCTGATCGACCGGGACGCCGTGTGGGAGCTCAAGCGCGCCGCCCTCGAACTGCTCCACGAGGTCCCCCTCGGACCCGGCCGCCGCGCCGCCTACTGCGACTACCTCGCCGAACAGGGCACCGCCCTGGAGGACCACGCCACCTGGTGCGCGCTCGCCGAGGTCCACGGCTCCGACTGGCACCGGTGGCCCGAAGGACTGCGCCACCCCCGCTCGGCCGACACCGACCGCGCCCGTACCGAGCTGATGGACCGCGTCGACTTCCACTCCCGCCTCGCCTGGCTCACCGACACCCAGCTCACCGCAGCCCAGCGCACCGCCCGCGAGGCCGGGATGCCGGTCGGGATCGTCCACGACCTCGCCGTGGGCGTGCATCCGCGCGGCGCCGACTCCTGGGCCCAGCAGGAGTACTTCGCCGCCGGCATGTCGGTGGGCGCCCCGCCCGACGCCTTCAACGCCCGCGGCCAGGACTGGGGCCTGCCGCCCTGGCGCCCCGACCGCCTGGCCGAGTCCGGCTACGCGCCCTTCCGGCACCTGCTGCGCGGCCTGTTCCGCTACGCCGGAGCCCTGCGCATCGACCATGTCATGGGCCTGTTCCGGCTCTGGTGGGTCCCCGAGGGCCGCCCGCCCACCGAGGGCACCTACGTCCGCTACGACGCCGAGGCCATGCTCGCCGTCCTCGTCCTGGAGGCGGCCCGGGCCGGCGCCGTGGTCATCGGGGAGGACCTTGGCACCGTGGAGCCCGGCGTGCGCGAGGCACTGCGCGAACGCGGGGTGCTCGGCACCTCCGTGCTGTGGTTCGAGCGCGACTGGGCGGGCGACGGCCGCCCCCTGCCCCCCGAACGGTGGCGCGCCGACTGCCTGGCCACCGCCACCACCCACGACCTGCCGTCCACCGCCGCCCGGCTCACCGGCGAACACGTCGAACTCCGCGACCGGCTCGGCCTGCTCACCCGTCCGCTCGAGGAGGAACGGGCCGAGGCGTCGGCGGACGCGGCGGAGTGGCTGGACCTGCTGGCCCGGCTCGGTCTGCTGCACGGCACCGGCGGTGACACCGGCGCCCCCTCCGAGGAGGCCGGCATCCAGGCCGTCCACCGCTTCCTGCGGCGCACCCCTGCCCGTATGACCGGCATCTGGCTCCCGGACGCCGTCGGCGACCGCCGCCCGCAGAACCTCCCCGGCACCTGGGACCAGTACCCGAACTGGCGCCTGCCCGTCGCCGACGCCGAGGGCCGCCCCGTGACCCTGGAGGACCTGGCCGTCTCACCCCGGCTGCACGGCCTGATCGACGCCGTACGGGACGGCGCCGGCGACTGAGCGCGCCCGCCCGGAGGCCGTGCCCGGGCCTCGTACGGCACCCCGGGCGCGCGCCCCTGACGGCCGTTCGCTAACTTTGCACCGTGGACAAGAAGAACGCCCTGCGCGCCGGCGCCCTGGCAGCCGGTACGACGCTGATGATGCTGCTCATGTCGTCCCCCGCGCTCGCGCTGACCCGCGACGACGGCGACGACCCCGGTCCGGGCCTCAGCGTCATCGAGACGGTGGGCCTCTACGTCGTGGCCCCGATCGCGCTGTTCGTGGTCATCACGGCCCTGGTCATGGTCCTGGACAGGTCCAAGGAGGAGCACCGCGTGACCTCCCGCAACATCAAGACCCGGCCCAAGGCAGACGCCAAGGCCTGACGGGCCGAGGCCCCCGGCGGGCTCACAGCCCGTCGGCTCACCTCAGCTTCACCGAGGGCGCCGGTCCCCCCGCACGCACGCGCGCCGGCCGTGCGCGGACGGGACCGGCGCCCTCGGCATGGGCAGCCGGCGCCTGAGCCGGCCGAGGCGCCGCCTACTTCTCGGTGCCGGCGAGGAGTTCCCGCAGCAGGCCCGCCAACTGGCCCGCTCGTTCGCCGTCGAGCGCGGACAGGGCCTCCGTCTGGGCGGCCAGCCCCGCGCCGACCGCCTCGTCGATCAGCTCCAGTCCCCGGTCGGTGAGCGTGACCTGCAGCGCGCGGCGGTCGTGCGGATCGGGGGAGCGGCGCAGCAGCCCGGCCCGTTCCAGCTTGTCCAGCCGGCCGGTCATACCGCCGGTGGTCAGCATCAGCGTGGCCGACAACTGCCGGGGTGAGAGCGTGTAGGGCTCCCCGGAGCGGCGCAGGGTGGCCAGGGCGTCGAACTCGCCGCGGGAGATCCCGAAGGGCGTGTACGCCTTCTCCATCCGGTCGCCCATCGCGCGCGCGAGCCGGAAGACGCGGCCGAACACCTCCATGGCGGCCGTGTCCAGATCGGGCCGCACCGACGCCCACTGGTCGATGATCGCGTCGACGGCGTCCTTGCGCGGCTCGGGCCGCTGCCCGGGGCGTTCACTCATGGCACGAGTATTGGACCGATTCCACTCGGCTGCAAGAAAGTAGCTTGACGGAAACTTGCTTAGGGCTAAGCTACTTGCCATTGAGCTTCCGCTCCTCCCGTCTTCCCGGAAGGAAGCCCGCCATGGCCGCCGGCCGCCCCGCCCTCATCGCGCTCACCGCCCTCGCCCCCGTCTCCTGGGGCACCACCTACGCCGTGACCACCGAGTTCCTGCCGCCCGACCGACCCCTGTTCACCGGGCTGATGCGCGCCCTGCCCGCCGGTCTGCTGCTGCTCGCCCTCGCCCGGGTACTGCCGCGCGGCGCCTGGTGGTGGAAGGCGGCGGTGCTGGGCGCGCTGAACATCGGGGCCTTCTTCCCGCTGCTGTTCCTCTCCGCCTACCGGCTGCCGGGCGGTACGGCCGCCGCGGTCGGCTCGGCCGGCCCGCTGTTCGTCGTCGGGCTCTCGGCGCTGCTGCTCGGACAGCGGCCCACCACGCGGGCCGTGCTCACCGGCGTCGTCGCCGCGTTCGGCGTCAGCCTGGTGGTGCTGAAGGCGGCCGGGGCGCTGGACGCGCTCGGCGTGCTGGCGGCCCTCGCGTCCACCGCGTCCATGTCGACCGGCACCGTGCTCACCAAGCGGTGGGGCCGCCCCGAAGGCGTCGGCCCGCTCGCGCTCACCGGCTGGCAGCTGACCGCGGGCGGCCTGCTCATCGCGCCGCTCGCCCTCCTGGCCGAGGGCGCCCCGCCCGCCCTGGACGGCCCGGCGGTCGGCGGCTACCTCTACCTGGCCCTGGCCAACACGGCGTTGGCGTACTGGCTCTGGTTCCGCGGCATCGGCCGGCTCTCCGCCACCCAGGTCACCTTCCTCGGCCCGCTCTCGCCGCTGACCGCCGCCGTCGTCGGCTGGGCGGCGCTCGGCCAGGCGCTGACGCCGGTGCAGCTGGCGGGCATGGCGCTGGCGTTCGCGGCGACGGCCGCGGGACAGCTCGCGCCCCGGGCGCAGGCGGCCGCCCCCCGGGAACCTCTCGGTTCTCCTTCGAGGACCGGTCGAAAGGGTCCGACGGATTCGAGGGATCCGGCGGACCTGACGGATCCGGTGGATTCGGCGGGCCTGACGGATCCGACGGATCCGGCGGACCTGACGGACCTGACGGATCGGGCACTGCGACGGTAGTTCCGCTGTGACCGTCGCCCCACTGGAAGGACGCGGCCTCGGGCTCGCCGTACTCGCCACCCCCGACGCCTCCGTCCGCGCGGCGGCCCGGCCCGACCGGGGCACGGGAAGGGGGCGCCCGGTGCGACACCGGACGCCCCCAGGGACGTGACGCCTACTCGCCGGCCGCCGCCGCGTCCGCCGCCTGCGCCTTCAGCGCGCGCTCGACACCCGAGCGGGACTCCGAGACCAGCCGCCGCAGGGCCGCGTTCGGCTCCGCGGAGGACAGCCAGGCGTCCGTGCGGTCCAGGGTCTCCCGCGACACCTGCACCGCCGGGTACAGGCCGACCGCGATCTGCTGCGCCATCTCGTGCGAACGGGACTCCCAGACGCCCTTCAGCGCCTCGAAGTACCGCTCCGTGTACGGCGCCAGCAGCTCCCGCTGGTCGGTCTGGACGAAGCCGGCGATGACCGCCTCCTGCACGGCGTTCGGCAGCTTGTCGGACTCCACGACCGACTCCCAGGCCTCCGCCTTGGCCGCCTCGGTCGGGCGGGCGGCACGCGCGGTGGCGGCGTGCCGCTCACCGGCGGCCGTCCGGTCCCGCTCGTACTCGCTCTGGATCTCCGACCCGCCGAACCGGCCCACGGCCGCCAGCCGCTGCACGAACGCCCAGCGCAGCTCCGTGTCGACGGCCAGGCCCTCGATCGTCTGCGTGCCGTCCAGCAGGGCGTCCAGCAGGTCCAGCTGCTCCGGCGTCCTGGCCGTCACCGCGAACGCGCGCGCCCACGCCAGCTGGTGGTCGCTGCCCGCCTCGGCGGCCCGCAGGTGGGCCAGCGTGGCCTCGGTCCAGCGGGTGAGCAGCGCCTCGCGGGCGGTCGGGGCGGCGTACTGGTCGATGGCCAGCTTCACCTGGCGGTGCAGCGACTGCACGACGCCGATGTCGGACTCCTTGCCGATGCCGGACAGGACCAGGGCGAGGTAGTCGCGGGTGGCGAGCTCCGCGTCCCGGGTCATGTCCCACGCCGACGCCCAGCACAGGGCGCGCGGCAGCGACTCGGCGAAGTCACCCAGGTGCTCGGTGACGACGGCCAGCGACTGCTCGTCCAGACGGACCTTGGCGTACGACAGGTCGTCGTCGTTGAGCAGCACGACCGCCGGGCGGCGCTTGCCGACCAGCTCCGGCACGGCCGTCAGCTCGCCGTCGACGTCCAGCTCGACCCTCCCCCAGCCTTCGGCCGGGGGGACCCCCACGCCGCGCACCAGCTTGCCGTCCGCGTCCAGGTCGTAGGCGCCGATCGCGATGCGGTGCGGACGCAGCGTCGGCTCGCCCTTCGCACCGGCGGGCAGGGCGGGGGCCTCCTGGCGGATCGCGAAGGACGTGATCACACCGTCGGCGTCCGTCTCGATCTCCGGGCGCAGCACATTGATGCCGGCCGTCTCCAGCCACGCCTTCGACCAGGTCTTCAGGTCGCGGCCGGAGGTCTCCTCCAGGGCGCCCAGCAGGTCGGACAGGCACGTGTTGCCGAACGCGTGCCGCTTGAAGTACGCCTGCACGCCCCGGAAGAACTCGTCCTCACCGACGTACGCCACGAGCTGCTTGAGCACCGAGGCGCCCTTGGCGTACGTGATGCCGTCGAAGTTGACGAGCACGTCGTCCAGGTCGTTGATGTCCGCCATGATCGGGTGCGTGGACGGCAGCTGGTCCTGCCGGTACGCCCAGGTCTTCATCTGGTTCGCGAACGTCGTCCACGAGTGCGGCCACTTGGAGCCGGGCGCGTCGGCCTGGCAGGCGGCCTCCGCGTAGGTGGCGAACGACTCGTTCAGCCACAGGTCGTTCCACCACTCCATGGTGACCAGGTCACCGAACCACATGTGCGCCAGCTCGTGCAGGATCGTCGCCGCCCGCACCTCGTACGCGGCGTCCGTCACCTTCGAACGGAACACGTACTGGTCCCGGATGGTCACCGCGCCCGCGTTCTCCATCGCGCCCGCGTTGAACTCGGGCACGAAGAGCTGGTCGTACTTCGCGAAGGGGTACGGGTAGTCGAACTTCTCCTGGAACCACTCGAAGCCCTGCCGGGTCACCTCGAAGATGGCGTCCGCGTCGAGGTGCTCGGCCAGCGAGGGACGGCAGTAGATGCCGAGCGGAACCGACTGGCCGTCCTTCTCGTACACGCTGTGCACCGAGTGGTACGGGCCGACGATCAGCGCCGTGATGTACGACGAGATGCGCGGGGTCGGCTCGAAGACCCAGACGTTGTCCTGCGGCTCGGGGGTGGGCGAGTTGGAGATGACCGTCCAGCCCTCGGGCGCCTTCACGGTGAACTGGAAGGTCGCCTTGAGGTCCGGCTGCTCGAAGCTCGCGAAGACGCGGCGCGCGTCCGGCACCTCGAACTGCGTGTACAGGTAGGCCTGGTCGTCGACCGGGTCGACGAACCGGTGCAGGCCCTCACCGGTGTTGGTGTACGCGCAGTCGGCGACCACGCGCAGGATGTTGCGCCCCGGCAGCAGCCCCGGCAGGTCGATGCGGGAGTCCCGGAACACCTCGGCGGCGTCGAGGGCGTCGCCGTTCAGCGTCACCTCGTGGACCGTCGGCGCGACCAGGTCGATGAAGGACTCGCCGCCGCCCTCGGCGACGTCGAAGCGCACCGTGGTCACGGACCGGTAGGTGCCGCCCTCCTGCGCGCCGGTGAGGTCGAGATCGATCTCGTACGAGTCAACGGTCAGCAGCGTCGCCCGCTGCCGCGCCTCTTCGCGAGTCAGGTTTGTGCCAGGCACGCGGTCATCTCCTCGTTATGTGTGGGTTGCGCCATCCTTCCACGTGGCCGGTACGGAACGCGATGTCCATTTCCCGCCGGTGCGCGGACCGGGCGCGCGCGAGCCTGGGAGCCATGCAGCACTACACCGCACGGCCGGTCCCGCCGGCCGCCCTGAGGGAACTGCGCACCACCGACGACGCGGGCCGCGCACCCGCCCCGTTCACCGACGGCGAGGGCGGCGCACCCCTGCGCTGCTGCCTGCGCCGCAGCCGCCCGGGGGAGAGGATCGCGCTCGTCTCGTACGCCCCGCTGCGGCGCTGGGCCGCCGAGACCGGCGCCGACCCGGGCGCCTACGACGAGCGGGGCCCGGTCTTCGTCCACGCCGAGGAGTGCGCGGGACCGGAGGCGGACGGCCTCGCCTTCACGAACGCGCACCGTGTCCTGCGCCGCTACTCGGCCGGCGGACGCATCCTGGGCGGCCGGCTGGTCGAGGGCGCCGACGCCTTCCCACCCGCCCTCCGGGAAGCGTTCGACGACCCGGCCGTGGCGTTCGTCCACGTCCGGGCCGTCGAGTACGGCTGCTTCCTCTACGAGGTGAGGCGGGGCCGGCCCCAGGCCCAGCCCCAGGGGCCTAGCCCTTGAGCTCCGCCGCCACCAGCTCCGCGATCTGCACCGCGTTCAGGGCCGCGCCCTTGCGCAGGTTGTCGTTGGAGACGAACAGGGCGAGACCGTTGTCCACGGTCTCGTCCTGGCGGATACGGCCCACGTACGACGGGTCCTGGCCGGCCGCCTCCAGCGGGGTCGGCACCTCGGTGAGCGCGACGCCGGGGGCACCGGCCAGCAGCTCCTTGGCGCGCTCCACGCTCAGGGGCCGGGCGAAGCGGGCGTTGATCTGGAGGGAGTGGCCGCTGAAGACGGGCACGCGCACGCAGGTGCCGGAGACCTTCAGCTCCGGGACCTCCAGGATCTTGCGGGACTCGTGGCGGAGCTTCTGCTCCTCGTCCGTCTCGTGCAGGCCGTCGTCCACGATCGAACCGGCCAGCGGCAGCACGTTGTACGCGATCGGCGCCACGTACTTCTCCGGCTTCGGGAACTCCACCGCCGCACCGTCGTGGGCGAGCTTGGGCGCGTCCGCGCCGACCTTCTGGACCTGCTCGAACAGCTCGTCCACGCCGGCCACGCCGGAACCGGACACGGCCTGGTAGGTGGCGACGACCAGGGCTTCGAGACCCGCCTCCGCGTGCAGCGGACGCAGGACCGGCATCGCGGCCATCGTCGTGCAGTTCGGGTTGGCGATGATGCCCTTGGGGCGGTCGGCGATCGCGTGCGGGTTCACCTCGGACACGACCAGCGGGACCTCGGGGTCACGGCGCCAGGCGGAGGAGTTGTCGATCACCACCGGTCCCTGGGAGGCGACCTTTTCGGCCAGCGCCTTGGACGTGGCGCCGCCCGCGGAGAACAGCACGATGTCCAGGCCGGAGTAGTCGGCGGTGGCCGTGTCCTCCACCGTCACACCCTCCAGCTCCTTGCCGGCGCTGCGGGCGGAGGCGAACAGGCGCAGCTCGGTGACCGGGAAGTTCCGTTCCGTGAGGATCCTGCGCATGACCGTGCCGACCTGACCGGTGGCTCCGACGATTCCGACCCTCACGGTGACTCCTTCTCCGTCTGTGCGCGTGTCTTCACGCGCGCGTTGCTCGGCCGAGACTTTTCCATCATGGGGCGAAGCCCGGCCCGCCTGTCCAGTTCTTTGCGCCCCGTGCCCGCACCCTGGGACGCGGTGGCTCGGACAGCAGGCGCGGTCCTTCGGCGGAAACCCGTGCTGAACTGCAGAAATTCACCTCCGCCGGGCCCCGCGCCGCAAGCTGTGCTGTTCCGGCCCCTGCCCATCCCTTCCCCCCTCACACGACGATGTGACGCACGCCTCGCACGCCTCGTGCCGGAGCGCGGCCGGCTCCGCGAACGTTTCCGGCTCCGCGAACGTTTCCGGCTCCGCCGGCGTCATAGGGGAAACGCGGCCGGGCCCTCGGGCCCGGGGGAGGGGTGGCTGTGCTGCGCGGAAAGGCCCGCCGCGGCCAGGGGGACGCACTCGACGATCCCCTGGACGCGGCCCAGGAGCGCAGGGTGCGGGCGGTGCTCGCGCTCGGCGGAGTGCCGCAGGCGGACCTGCAGGACGGGGTGCAGCAGGTCAGGCTGCGGCTGCTGGAGCGGACGGCGAGCGGACGCGAGGCGCCGCGCGACGTGTCCGCGTGGGCGGCGGTCGTCGCCTCCAACCTGGCCATGGACTGGCACCGGGCCAGGCGCCGCCAGGACCGGCTCGGTGAACGCCTCGCCGCCCTGCGCCAGGCGGAGCAGCCCTCCGGGGAGGACACCAGCGTGAACTCCCTCGCCGTCGCGCAGGGCCTGGACGAGCTGCCCGACGCCCAGCGCCAGGTCCTCGTCCTGCGCTTCTACGCCGACCTGCCGGTGCGCGGCATCGCCGAGGAGCTCGGCATCCCCGAGGGCACGGTCAAGAGCAGGCTGCACACGGCGGTGCGGGCGCTGCGGGCCCGCCTGCACGAGGACGAGGTGGTGTGAGATGGCCGCCGAACAGCACCCCGGTGGGCAGGACGCGCTGATGGCCGCGATCACGGGCGAGCCGCTGCCGCCCGGGGCGGACGCCGATGCCGAGTACCGGTCGGCGGCGGCCGACGTGGCGCTGCTGCGGGAGCAGCTGGGAATCATCGGCCGGTCGCTGAGCGAACCGCTGCCCGCCCCCCGGGTCTCCCCCGTGGGGGAGCCCTCTCGCCGCCCCCGGCGCCGTCCGCTCGCCCTCGCCCTCGGCGGGCTCGCGGCGGCCTGCGCCGCCACCGTGGTGACGGGCCTGGGATGGCTGGTGGTCCAGGGCGGAGGCGGGGCCCTCGACGACACGGCGAGCGGCAGTGCCGAGGCGGGCGACCGGCAGGCGGACTCCGCCGGGGCCGGCGGTGTCGCCTTCGGCAGCCCCCGCTACCTCGCCTGCGCCCGTCTGGTGGCCGAGGGCACGGTGACCCGCGCCGAACCGCTGCCGGGGGCCGGGCAGCACCGGGTCACCCTGGACGTGACCCGCTCCCACAAGCCGCGGGAACGGCCGGGGAACACGGGCGAGCGGATCACGTTCGTCCTGGACGACACCACCGCCCGGCTCGTCGAGGGCGACCGCGCGCTGATCGGCATCCCGCTGGACGGCGACAGCCCGGACGCCGTGATCACCGGCGAGGAGGCCATCGCCGCCGAACGCGCCTGGATCACCGCGTCCCTGCCGGAGTCCCGCACCCTCACCTGCGGCTGACGCCCGGCACGCGGAAAGGGCGGGCGCCCCGCGGAGCGCCCGCCCTCCCCGTGTGCCGCACCGGACTACGGCACGACCGTCCCGATCCGTACGCTGCCGAGGCCCGCGGCGGTGCCGTGGGCGTTCACCAGCTGGACCTGCCCGAAGAACTCACGGCCCTCCGGAGCGGCGGCCAGCGCCGTGACGCTGCCGGAGACCGTCGCCGTGTCGCCCGTGCCGAGCTTCACCGGTGCCGAACCGTCCACGGTGACCGAGCCGAGGGACGCGGCGAAGTACACGTCCCGGTAGTCGTACTCCGTGGTGCCCGACGGCACCGAGTAGCCCACGACCTCGACCGTGTAGGTGCCGGCGGCCGGCTTCGGCACGGAGACCGACTCCTCCGAGTCGCCGTCGGCGGACTGGCCGACGACGTTGCCGTCCCTGTCGTAGACCGTCAGGTCCAGGTCGGAGGCCGCGTCGGAGACGCCCCCGATGGCCACGTCCAGCGACTCGGCGCCCTCGGGCACCTCGACCGTCGACGTGGACGTCTCACCCTGCTTGATCGACGGGCGGGACGTCTCGGCCGAGCCGAGCGGGCCGCCGGCCAGTTTGCCCTCGATCGGACCGTACTGGTTCGTCACCTTCCAGGAGGCGGCGGCCGGGGTGCCCACCTTGGCCTCGGGCACGGTCACGACCTCCGGGTCGAAGGTGGCGCCGAGGACGGTGACGTCCAGCTTGTACGGGTTGTCCAGCAGCGGCGAGGTGCGCCGCGACTCGACCTCGATCTCCCAGACGCCGGGCTGCGGGTCGGCGTACGCGCGCACGTCGGGCCGGCAGCCGTTGCCGTCGAGGTAGTTGTTGTAGCAGTACGGCGTGGAGGTGTTGTCGACCGGGACACCGTACGGGTGGAGGGCGACGAACCGGGTCTGGCTCCCGTCCTTCAGCCCGCTCATCGCCACCTCCAGCGCCTTGGCGCCCTCGGGGACGGTCACGAAGTACGACTCGGTGTCGTTGCGCTGCACGGAGCCCTTCGCGGAGAAGTCGTACGCCAGCGGGGCCGAGGCCACGACCGTGGTCAGGACCAGCTTGTCGGTGCCCTCGGTGCGCGGGTCGTCGACCTCGAGGATCGCGCTCTTGATGCCCTCCGAGCGCGGCTTCGCCTGCACCTTGACGGTCACCGGCTCGTTCAGCGGCAGCCTCACCTCGTCGGAGCCGACGATCCGGAAGGTGCGGTCGGTGTTGTTCTCGAAGTGCAGCTCGTGCCGGATCGCGCGGTCCGCGCCGGACGTACGGGTGAGCGTGATGTCGTACGTCCTGCTCTCACCGGCCTTCAGGCCGCCCTCGCGGTCGTAGAGGCCGGTGCCGTACCCCGGCGTCTTCAGGAACTGGTCGATCGCGGTGTCGACCGGCGCCTTGACCGTGTACTCGTGGGCGGTGGCGCCCTTGCGGATCGACCGCCAGGCGTCGGGAACGTTGATCAGACCCGCGCCCTCCTCGTACGCCTGCACGCCCTTGATGTGGTCGGCGGTGGAGGTCAGCGCGGTGCGCAGCTTGGCCGGGGTGAGGTCGATGCCCGCCTGCTTCGCCGCGGACAGCAGCAGCGCGGAGGCGCCGGCGGCCTGCGGGGACGCCATCGAGGTGCCCTGGAGCATGCCGTAGCCGGCGGGGAGGTCGTACCCCGCCTCCGGGACCGGGGCGCCGGGCATCCAGGTCTGGATGGTGTTGACGGCGGCGCCGGGCGCGGTGAGCGTCGGCGTGAAGCCGCCGTCCTCACGGGGTCCGCGCGAGGAGAACGGCATCATCGCGTACTTGGTCTTCACCGCGGAGCCGTAGTTGGCGGCCCAGGTCTCGCGGGAGACGGACGCGCCGACCGAGATCACCTTGTCCGCGAGCGACGGGTCGCCGATGGTGTTGGCGCCGGGGCCGGAGTTGCCCGCGGAGATCACCAGCTGGACGCCGTAGGTGTCGATGAGCCGCGTGTACAGCTCGGCGCGCGCGTTGTTGCCGTCGTTGAGCGCGGGGAGGCCGCCGATCGACATGTTGACGATGTCGACGCCGCGGTTGACGACGAGGTCGAACATGCCCTCGGTGAGCGCGACGTTGGTGCAGCCGCCGCTCCAGGTGCAAGCGCGCGACGAAACGATCTTCGCGCCGGGCGCGGCGCCGTCCATCCGGCCGCCGAACAGGCCGTTGGCGGCGGCGAGACCGGCCACGTGCGAGCCGTGCGAGCCCTCGATGACGCCGATGTTGACGAAGTCGGCCTTCGCGCCCGCCCCGTTGTAGACGACGTCCTTACGGATCTCGACGACGAACGGCTGGCGTTCGGCCACGTCCGTCTTCGGGTCGTCGGTGCCGAAGTACCCGATCTGGAAGCCGTCCTTGTACGGCTTCATCGGGGTGTCGTCGGCGAAGTCGTGGTTGCCGTTCAGGTCGACGCGGACCGTGCCGGCCGCCGCGTCGTAGAGGACGCCCCAGGAGTCGGTGGTGTCGCCGTCCCGGTTGGCGTCGCCCCCGGCGTCACCGCCGGTGGTGTACGACTCCAGGAAGGTGCTGACCCGGTAGGAGCCGGCCGGCGCCGTCCACGTCTGCCCGCCGTAGGTGAAGGTGGGCCCGGAGACGGAGGTGGTCATCGGGCGCCAGGTCCGGTCGCCGTCGACGACCGGGTCGGTCGCGGTGACCCAGTCGACGATCTTGCGCTCGCCGGTGGTGGTCTTCTGCAGCGCCGGGTGGGCGAGGTCGACGCCCGAGTCGAGGATGCCGATGGTGACGCCGCGGCCGTCCGCCTTCGGGTGCTTCTTCACGAAGTCGACGGCGCCCGTCTCGAAGGACGGGTTGTACGGGTTCTCGGCGGGGGTGCGGCGGTCCGGCGCGGGGTAGGAGCGGCCCTGGTGGTGCTCGCCGCCCTTCGCCCGGTCCGCGCCCGGCGTCGGGTCGTCCAGCGGGATCTCGTCGCGCAGGTCGATGCCGTGCACGGAGGAGAGCTTCGCGGCGGCGGCGATGGCCGAGTCCGCCTCGGCGGTGGGCACGGTGGCGCGCACGTAGCCGAGTTCGTCGTAGGTCCGGCCGACGGAGCCGCCGTCGACCGCGTCGAGCTTCTTCGCCACCTGCTCGGTCTCGCCCGGCGCGGTGGCGACCATCATCGTGACGTTCTTCGTGCCGTCGGCCTTCGCCTCGGCGAGCAGGTCCGCGTCGTCCGAACCGAGCTTGTCGGGCGCGGACTTGGCGCCTGCGCCGACGGAGGAGTCGACGGGGGGCGCGGTCCCCGGACCGTCGGCGGCGAAGGCCACGGGTATCGGCCCGACCGCGCAGAGCGCGGCGACGAGGCCCGTGGCCACGGCAAGGCGGGCCGCGCGTCTCGCGCCCGGTATCGGTTCGCGCTGGGGGCTGTGGGTCATCGGCATCCCTTGTAGGTGAAGGAACGTGCGAGAACGACCGGGGCCGATCGGTCCTGGCCGCAACGGTCCGGAATCCGATCCCGGACGACCGCTCAGCTTTACGCAAGGGTTCACTGTTTGGGGAGAGTTGTCCGGGACGGGATGGAGCCATGGCGTACTTCCGCCATACGCCATCGGGGACACAAGGGGCGGGCTGTGACAATCCTGTGAGCCGCACCACGGTCCGCGCCCGGCGGGTTAACGTCCCGGAGTGCGCCGAAAGCTGAGGGTGGCGGCCTACGCCATATGCGTCCGTGACGGACAGGTCCTGCTCGCCCGGTCACCGGGTCCCGGCGGGATCCCCGAGTGGGTGCTGCCGGGCGGCGGCATGGAGCACGGCGAGGACCCCCACGACACCGTCGTGCGCGAGGTCGAGGAGGAGACCGGCTACCGCGTCGAGCCCACCGCCCTGCTCGGCGTCGGCTCCCACCGCGCCACCCGCCCGAGCCGCGCCGGGTTCGGAGGCCTCCTGCGGCGAACCGTCGACCACCACGGCGTACAGCTCGTCTACGAGGTCCGGGTCACCGGCGGTGACCTGCGGTTCGAGGTCGGAGGCTCCACGGACCTGGCGGCCTGGCAGGACCTGACCGCCGTCCCGGGACTGACCCGGGTGCCGATGGTCGACATCGGACTGCGGCTGTGGCGGGAGAGGCCGCCGTCGGGACGGGCGGGACGCCTGCGGAGCGAGGAAGGCTGAAACGCGCTCAACCGCCCGAGGGCGCGGCAACCTTCCCGCCGCCGGTCCGGTCCCTCTCGCCGACCGAGCAACGCAGCGAACGCAGACGACGCAGACGATGGGGGAAAGCATGACCGCTCGCGTACGGACCAGCCTGGTGGCGGCCACCGCCGTGGCACTGTCGGTGGCGCTGGCCGCCCCGGCCGTGGCGGCGCCCGGCACCGGAGGCCACGACGCCACCCGCCGCGCCATGGAAGCCGCGGTAGCGGACGGCGTGCCCGGCGTGACCGCGACCGCCCGGGACGGCCACCGCACATGGTCCGAGACCGCCGGCGTGGGCGACCTCAGGACCGGCGAACCGCGCTCGGAGCGGGACCGCTACCGGGTCGGCAGCATCACCAAGACCTTCGTCGCCACCGTCCTGCTCCAGCTGGAGGCCGAGGGCCGGCTCTCGCTGGACGACACGGTGGACACGTGGCTGCCGGGCGTGGTCGAAGGCAACGGCCACGACGGCAGCCGCATCACCTTGCGCCAACTCCTCAACCACACCAGCGGGATCTTCAACGTCACGGCCGACGAGGACTTCGCCCGCGCCTACTTCACCAAGGACGGCTTCCTCGAGCACCGCTACGACACGGTGACACCGCGACAGCTGGTCGCGATCGCCATGACCCACGAACCGGACTTCGCCCCCGGCGCCGACTGGAACTACTCCAACACCAACTACCTCCTGGCCGGCATGGTGATCGAGGAGGTCACCGGCCGACCGTACGGCGACGAAGTGCGCCGCCGCGTCATCGAGCCGCTGAAGCTGCGTGCCACGTCGGTCCCGGGCACCCGGACCGGCCTGCCGGAGCCCAGCAGCCGCGCGTACTCCAAGCTGGACGGGGCGGTCACCGGCCGCACGTACGACGTCACGCGGCTCAACCCCTCCATCGCCGGCCCGGCGGGCGAGATGATCTCCAGCTCCGCCGACCTGAACCGCTTCTACACCGCCCTGTTCCGCGGCAGGCTGCTGCCCGCCGAGCAACTGGCCGAGATGACCACCACGGTGCCCGCGGAGCCGGGTGCCGACTACGGCCTCGGCCTGATCAAGCGCGAACTCGACTGCGGAGTGACCGTCTGGGGCCATGCCGGCGGCATCCACGGCTCTCTGTCGAACGCGGTGACGACCGGGGACGGCCGGCACGCGCTCGCCTTCAACTTCAACGGTGACTGGTCGGGCGACGGCGAGGCGGTGATCCGGGCGGAGTTCTGCCCCGAGTAGACGCGCCACGCGCGAGCGGACGCGCCACGCACGAGGAGGGGCCCCGGCACCGCGGCGGCCCCTCCTCTCCCCTCCTGGTGTCGTCCCGGTCCGTCACTACCGGGGCAACACCACGACATACGCGGCGGGTTCCCGGTCCCCGGCCGCCATCAGCGCCGTGCGGACGACGGTCGCCTGGTGCTCCGGGCAGTCCCGCAGCTTGCGCGGCGTGAGGTGCACGACCGTGATGCCCAGCCGTTCCAGGTGCTCCCGCTTGCGCGCGTGCTCCGCCCACAGCGCGTCGTCGTCCTGCTGCCGGTGGGCGCGGGTGTCCAGCTCCAGCGCCACCGCGTGCTCGGGCCAGAAGGCGTCCACGCCGCCGAGGTGGGGGCCGCCGGGCAGGGCCAGGCCGACGTTCCAGACCGGTTCCGGCAGGCCGTGCTCGCGCACCATCCGGTACAGGCGCTGCTCGGCCAGCGCCCGCCCCTCGGCGGCCAGCGAGTCCACCGCGTCCACCACGTGCGGGCGGCTCAGCAGCCGGGCCCGGTTCAGTTCCCGCACCACCGCCGCCGGTTCGCAGTGCCCGCCGCGCACCGCCTCCGTCAGCAGCCGGCGGACGACGCCCGCGTCCGTCAGCTCCGCCACCGCGTCGGCCAGGGCCCGCGCCACCGGGGCCACCGGAACGCCCGTGACCTGCACGGGGGTGGGCAGTGCGGTCGTGCGGACGATCCGCGCGCAGCCCGTCGTACGCAGCCGGCGCAGCCTCGGGACCAGGACGTCGATGACGTCCAGGGAGGGCAGCGGGGGCGTGGCGGAGAAGCCGTGCAGCGTCAGCGCGGCCAGTCCCGTGATCATCGCCTCCGCGTAGGCCGGGGCGGGCGGCCTCTCCTCCCCGCCCGGCTGGACCGGCACCGAGGCGGTGACGCCGGCGGTCGCACCGCCGTTCACGCCGCCGGTCCGCTCCCGTGCCGCGTACAGCAGCACCGCGTGCAGACGCTCCTCGCTGGTCGGCGGGCCCGGGTGGAGCAGGACGACGTTGGGGAGGATCTGCTGCCAGGGCCCGCCGGGCCGGCACTGCTCGTTGGTCTCGGCGGCCAGGACACCGTGCGCCCGCAGCTGCGCCGCCGTCATCAGCCGGCGCCGGCTGTCGGCCAGGTGGTGGAGGATGCGAGGGGAGAGCGGGGTGTTGTGCGTCATGACCGGGACTTTCCCGTGTCCGACCCGCTCTTTAACCGCTGTTACAAGCTCATCGACAAATCCGGACAGGACCGCCCTAAAGGACGGGTGTTCGGATGCCGAAAACCCCTGGTCCGCCCGGTGCGGGCCAGGGGTTACGGCTGCTGTTGCCCGAATTCCGTAACGATGACGGAACGCTCAATCGTTGGCCAGAGATCGGGGGTTCAGCGTCCGGCCGCCGCCGCGTCGCACGCCTGACCCCGCAGCGCCCGCGCCAGGTCGTCCCGCGCCTCCAGCACCAGCCGGCGCAGCGCGGGCGCGGCCCCCTCGTGCGCGGACAGCCACGCGTCCGTCGCGTCGAGAGTGTCCTGGGAGTCCCGCAGGGACGGGAACAGGCCCCGGACCACGTCCATCCCGATCTGGATGGACCGCTCGGCCCACACCCGCTCGATCACCGCGAAGTACCGCTCGGCGTACGGGGCGATCAGCTCCCGCTGCGAGGCCTGCGCGAAGCCCGCGATGGTCGCCTCCACCAGCGCGTTCGACAGCGCGTCCGACTCCACGACCTGCGCCCAGGCCTGTGCCTTCACCGCCGCCGACGGGCGGGCCGCCAGGCAGCGCACCTGGTGGCGCTTGCCGGAGGCCGTGTCGTCCCGGGCCAGCTCGGCGGCCAGGACGCCCTCGTCGGCGGCGCCGTGCGCGGCGAGCGGCTCCAGGAACGCCCAGCGCAGCTCCTGGTCCACCTCCAGACCGTCGATCTTCTCCGTGCCGTCCAGGAGCCCGCGCAGCAGCCTCAGTTCCGCCTCGTCGGAGGCCACCGCCGCGAAGAACCGCGCCCAGGCCAGCTGCTGCTCGCTGCCCGGTACCGCGTCCCGCAGCTCCCGCAGGGCGCCCTCGCCGAGCAGCCGGCCGCCGGTCTCCCGCCACTGGGGGGCCACGTAGTGCGTCAGCGCCGAGTTCGCCCAGGCGTGCAGCATCTGGAGGACGCCGATGTCGGACTCGCGCCCGGCGAACCGCATCACCAGGCCGGCGAAGTCCCGGGCCGGCAGCAGCGCGTCCCGGGTCATGTTCCACAGCGCCGACCAGCACAGGGCGCGGGCCAGCGGGTCGGTCAGGGCGCCCAGGTGCTCGCGCAGCGTCGCCAGCGAGGTCTCGTCGAAGCGGGTCTTGCAGTACGTCAGGTCGTCGTCGTTGACGAGGACCAGCTCGGGCGCCTCGGCGCCGGCCAGCTCCGCCACGACCGTGCGCGGCCCGTCGACGTCCACCTCGGCGCGGGCGTACCGCTCCAGGGCGCCCTCGGCCGTACGCCGGTACAGGCCGACCGCCACCCGGTGCGGGCGCAGCTCGGGGTGGGACTCCGCGGCCTCCTGCACCACCGCGAGCTCGTCGACGCGGCCCTCGGTGCTCAGCAGCACCTGCGGGGTCAGCGAGTTGACGCCCGCCGTCTGGAGCCAGGACCGCGCCCAGGCCGCCATGTCCCGCCCGCTGGTCTCCTCCAGCACGGACAGCAGGTCGCCGAGGCGCGTGTTGCCGTACGCGTGCCGCTTGAAGTAGCGCCGGGCGCCCTCCAGGAAGGCGTCCTGGCCGACGTACGCCACCAGCTGCTTGAGCACCGAGGCGCCCTTGGCGTACGTGATGCCGTCGAAGTTGAGCTTGGCGTCCTGGAGGTCGCGGATGTCGGCGGTGACCGGGTGGGTGGACGGCAGCTGGTCCGCGCGGTAGGCCCACGCCTTGCGGCGGTTGGCGAAGGTGATCCAGCCGTCGGTGAAGCGGGTCGCGCCGACCAGCGAGAAGGCGCCCATGAAGTCGGCGAACGACTCCTTCAGCCACAGGTCGTCCCACCACTCCATGGTGACCAGGTCGCCGAACCACATGTGCGCCATCTCGTGCAGGACGACGTTGGCGCGGCCCTCGTAGGACGCCTGCGTCACCTTGCCCCGGAAGATGAACTCCTCCCGGAAGGTGACCAGTCCCGGGTTCTCCATCGCGCCGAGGTTGTACTCGGGCACGAACGCCTGGTCGTACTTCCCGAACGGGTACGGGTAGTCGAAGTGGTCGTGGAAGAAGTCCAGGCCCTGCTTGGTGACCAGGAAGACGTCGTCGGCGTCGAAGTGCGGGGCGAGCCCCTTGCGGCACATCGCGCCGAGCGGGATCTCCAGCCGCGTGCCGTCCTCGAACACCCGCTCGTAGGAGTCCGTCACGTAGTGGTACGGCCCCGCGACCACGCACGTGATGTACGTCGAGATCGGCTTGGTCTCCGCGAACCGCCACACCCCGTCGGCGCGTTCACCCGCGCCGTTGGACCACACCGTCCACTCCTCGGGTGCCCGCACCTCGAAGCGGAAGGGCGCCTTGAGGTCCGGCTGCTCGAAGTTGGCGAAGACCCGGCGGGAGTCGGCCGGCTCGTACTGGGTGTACAGGTACACCTCGCCGTCCTCCGGGTCGACGAAGCGGTGCAGGCCCTCACCGGTGCGGGAGTAGGCGCACCGGGCGTCGACGACCAGCTCGTTGTCGGCGGCCAGGTCCTCCAGGGCGATGCGGGAGCCGTCGAAGACCTCGCTCGGGTCGAGGTCGCGGCCGTTGAGGGAGACCGCGGTGACGCTCGGTGCGATCAGGTCGGCGAAGCTGCTCGCGCCGGGCTCGTTGCAGCGGAAGCGGATCGTGGTGACGGACCGGAAGGTGCGCGGACCGTCGCCCTCCGCCTCACCGGTGGCCGAACGCACGTCGAGGGACACCTCGTACCCGTCGACGGACAGCAGGGCGGCCCGCTCCCGGGCCTCGTCGCGGGACAGATTCTCACCGGGCACGGGCGGCACTCCCTCGGGTGGTGTTCAGTATGCGGACAGCACCGATCCTGCCATGTGCCCCTGACGCACGGCAGCCGGGAACGGCCGGGAATTCGTCGGGGCCGGCCGGGAATGGCCGGGGCGTCCGGTCGGTTCCCTGGAGAAACGCTCGGCCCTGCCGCCCCACGAGGAGAGACATGTCGGTCAAGACGCCCGTCGACTTCTGGTTCGACCCGCTGTGCCCCTGGGCCTGGATGACCTCCCGCTGGGTCCTGGAGGTGGAGAAGGTCCGGGACATCGAGGTCCGCTGGCACGTGATGAGCCTCGCCGTCCTGAACGAGGACAAGATCGACGAGCTGCCCGAGGAGTACCGCGAGATGCTCCAGACCAAGGCCTGGGGCCCGGTCCGCGTCGTCATCGCCGCCCAGGAGGAGCACGGCCCCGAGGTCCTCGGCGACCTCTACACGGCGCTCGGCACCCGCTTCCACAACCAGGGCGAGGGCCCGGAGAAGGAGACGGTCGCCGCCGCCCTGAAGGACGTCGGCCTGCCCGAGTCCCTCATGGACCACTGGGACTCCACCCCGTACGAGCCCCAGCTGCGCGCCTCCCACAAGGAGGGCATCGACAAGGTCGGCCAGGAGGTCGGCACCCCGGTCATCGCCGTCCCCGGCGCCGACGGCGAGCAGCTCGCCTTCTTCGGCCCGGTCGTCACCCCGGCCCCCAAGGGCGAGGACGCCGCCAAGCTCTGGGACGGCACCCTCGCGGTCGCCTCGGTCCCCGGGTTCTACGAGATCAAGCGGACCCGCACCAAGGGCCCGGACTTCAGCAACCTGTAGCGGCCGGGGGCCCGGAAGCCTCACAGGCCCCACAGGGCACAGGCCCCACAGGGCACAGGCCCCACGGCCGCCACAGGCCCCACGGCCGCCACAGGCCCCGCAGCCCCCACAGGCCTCAGGGTCACTCCTCCCCGTCGGCGGCCTGCCTCCGGAACCTCTCCGGAAGCTGGCCGCCGGCGCGCTGCTTGTCCCAGCGCTGGAACCGCAGGCACCCGGCGACGTCGCAGCGCCAGTAGTCGTGCACGTACGGGATCTTCAGCTGCTCCCGCACCGCCGCCCTCTCGGCGTCGTCGAGCGGGCGGAAGTCCTGCATCCCCCCGCAGGTGGGGCAGGCCAGGCTCTTCCTCATCGGCTCCTCCGCGGTACCCGTGGGACCGGGACACCCGGACGCCACGGCGACGGTCCCGGGACGGCAGTACAGCGGGTGGCACGCGCGCCGCGCCAGAGGGAGGACGGGGGAACAGGGGCCCGTACGGCGCGCGGGACGGGCACGCGCGCCGGGGGTGCCGTCCCGGCGGGCCGGTGGACACGCGCCCCCGCGCGGGCCTCGCCCGCGAGCTGCGGCCCGCCGTCCGGGTCCGCACGGAAAGCCCCGCGAGTCACGTCCTCGCGGGGGCTCCCCGCCATCCGCCTGCCGCCGTGAAGGGTGAGAAGACGATCACGAGGCAGGACGTCTCGGGACATCGGGGACTCGGGGACTCCGGGAATCGGGGAATCGGGGACTCAGGAGGGCAGGGACTCAGGGCGCCAGCAGCAGCGTGTTCGCACGGGACTTCGCGGCCTCGTACCGCTTCGCCACGTCCTGCCAGTCGACGACGGCCCACATGGCGTCGATGAAGTCGACCTTCTGGTTCCTGTACTGGAGGTAGAAGGCGTGCTCCCAGGCGTCGAAGACCAGGATCGGGGTGGAACCCTGGCCGACGTTGCCCTGGTGGTCGTAGACCTGCTCGACGATCAGCCGCCCGCTCAGCGGCTCGTACGCCAGCACGCCCCAGCCGGAGCCCTGGGTGGTCGCGGCGGCCTTGGTGAGCTGCGCCTTGAAGCCGGCGAAGGAGCCGAACGACTCGGCGATCGCGTCGGCCAGCTCGCCCGTGCCGTCCGCCTCCAGCGGCTCGCCGCCACCGTCGCCGGTCATGTTGTGCCAGTAGATCGAGTGCAGGATGTGCCCGGAGAGGTGGAAGGCCAGGTTCTTCTCCAGGCCGTTGACCGCGCCCCACGACTCCTTGTCCCGCGCCTCGGCGAGCTGCTCCAGCGTGTCGTTGGCGCCCTTCACGTAGGCCGCGTGGTGCTTGTCGTGGTGCAGCTCGATGATCTCGGGGCTGATCACGGGGGCGAGCGCGGAGTAGTCGTACGGCAGTTCAGGAAGCGTGTAGACGGACATGGCGGATCCCCTCCGACCTCTTATTGCAAAAGGCTTGCAAGTGCACGCTAGCAGCAAGAGGGTCGGGAAGGCCCGAGGGGTGGACGGGCGCGCCGGGGCACGCGAAAGGGCCGCCGCACGGATCCGTCTCCGGCCGTGGACGATCACGTTCCGCGGGGCGTGGTGACTGACGCGTGGCCAGCGGGACCGGCTGGAGCCGCTGTTGCCGCGGGGCACCGAGCCGGGCCGTCCGCCGGCAGGGACTCGGCGGCAGCTGATGGACGGCATGCGGTGGCGGACCCGGACCGGTGCTCCCTGGCGTGATGTGCCAGAACGCCACGGGCCGCGGGACCGGGGCCACGACCTGTTCCGGCGCCGGCAGCGCGATGGCACCTGGGCCCGGGTCGTCACCCAGCTGCAGGCCGAGGCCAACGTGAAGGGCCTGATCACCTGGGACGGACTGCGTCCGCAGTCGTCGGACGCCAGGCTCCGGAGGCGGTCGGCCGGCGAGGTTCGACAGGACCGACTACCGCGAGCGCCGTGCCGTCGGGTGCGGAATCCGTCGTCTCGAGCGCCACCGGTCCCGTCGCCGCGAGGTACGACAAGCCCGCCGTCCGCCACGAGGCGGCCGTGCTGGTCGCAGTCCTCAACGAGTGGCTGCGACCAGCACCTTCCCGACAGAACCTAACCGGCACGCCCGGGCGAGTGCCCCGGCGGCTGCCCCGCGCCCTGGATCAGGCACTCGATCAGGTAGTCGCCCGTGTCCTCGTCGAGGGTCACGCCGTGGGTCTCGCTGCGGAAGCCGGGGAAGCGGCGGTCGAAGGACTCCAGGGCGGTGAGATAGCGCAGCAGGGGGCCGTCGGGTGCGCCGGTGGACTCGCCCGGCATCAGGACCGGGATGCCGGGCGGGGTGACCGTCACCATGGCGGCCGCCACCCGGCCTGCCGCCTCCGAGATCCGGACCCGCTCGGTGTCCCCCCGCACCAGCCGCTGGTAACAGTGCTGAGGTGGCGCCACGGGCTGCGGGAGCTGCTGGAAGGCCGTGTCCAGAAGCTCCACCAGGCGCACCGAGCGCAGTTGCTCGTGCATCTCCTGGCACAGCCCGCGCAGGGTCAGGCCCGCGTACCGGCGGGGATGCGCGGCGACGGCCTCCGGCAGGACCCGCTCCAGGGGGGCGTCGGCGTCGTAGAGGGCCTTGAAATCCGTCAGGGCGTCCAGCAGGGTGCCCCACTTGCCCTTGGTGATGCCCATGGAGAACAGGATCAGCGTGGTGTAACTGTCGGTCTTCTCCACCACGATCCTCCGGGTGGCCAGATAGGCCGTGAGCACCCGGGCCGGGATGCCCTCCTCGGCCATCTCGCCGGTGGCGCTGATCCCCGGACAGGTCAGCGTGACCTTGACGGGGTCCAGCATGCAGTGGCCCTCGGTCAGCCCGGGGAAACCGTGCCAGTCGGCGCCGGGCTCCAGCAGCCAGCAGGACTGCTCGGTGCGCAGCAGCTCCGGCGGGGCTGACTCGAACGGCAGCCGGTCGCCGGTCGCCGGGTCGGTGACCGTGTCCGGCTGCCACACCCCGAAGAACCACGGCGGCCGGTCCCCGGCGCTCTCGATCCGCCGTCGCAGGCGCACCATCTCCTGACGGAAGCGGATCGCCTCGGTCACCGCCTCGTCGATCAGCCACTCGCCCTGCGGGCCGTCCATCATCGCCGTCGCCACGTCGAGCGAGGCGATCATCGGGTAGAGGGGCGAGGTGGTGCCGTGCATCATCAGCGCCTCGTTGAACCGGTCGTGCTCCACCGGTGCCCGCGGTGCGGATCGCAGGTGCACCATCGCGCCCTGGGACAGTGCCGCCAGCAGCTTGTGCGTGGACTGGGTGGCGAACACGGTCGGGCGGTCCGGGCCGGGGAAGGCGTCCTCGTCCACCGACATGCCGTAACGGCCGGCATAGAGCGGGTGGAAGCGGGCGTACGCGAACCACGCCTCGTCGAAGTGCACCCGGGGCGTACTGGCGGCGAACGCGCGAGCGGTGGCTACGGCGTCGTAACTCAGGCCGTCGTAGGTGGAGTTGGTGAACACCGCGTACTGCGGGTGCGGGGACACCGCGCCCTCGGTGAGCGGATGCGCGGCGATCCGGGCCGCCACCGCGTCCGCGGCGATCTCGGCCGGGGGCAGCGGTCCCGCCAGGCCGTAGCCGTTACGGGTGGGGACCAGGTAGACCGGCCGGGCACCCGAGACGACCAGGCCGTGCAGCACCGACTTGTGGCAGTTCCGGTCCACCAGCGCGATCTCGTCGCGGGTGACGCTGAAATGGCCGACCAGGCGATTGCACGTCGAGTCGCCGTGCAGCACGAAGTAGGTGTGGTCGGAACCGAACACACGGGCCGCGTTGCGCTCCGCCTCGCCGATCGGGCCGGTGTGCTCGAACAGCGAGCCCAGTTCCTCGACCGAGATCGACAGGTCGCTGCGGAGCAGCCGCTCTCCGAAGTAGTCGTGGAAGGCGCGTCCCGCCGGCGACTTGAGGAAGGCGACACCGCCGGAGTGGGCCGGGGTGTGCCAGGAGTATTCGTGGGCGTCGTCGAAGCGGCGCAGTGCCCGGAAGAACGGCGGCAGCACGGATTCCCGGTAGGCGCGGGCGGCGGTGGTGATGCGGCCCGCGATGAAGCCCGGGGTGTCCTCCAGCGGCCAGACGTAGCCCACGACCGACTCGGACACCCACAGCGGCAGGTCCCCCAGGCCCTCGTCGGCCATCACCAAGAAGACCGGCAGGTCCCGGAACCGGCGGCCGATCCGGCGCAGCACAGCGCCGCCGCCCGGGGTCCCGTCGAGGGTGCTGCCCGGCCGGGCGAGTGTGCCTCCCGGCGCGGCGAGCGCGGCGCCGGGCCCGTCACCGGCGGCCCCGGGAAGGTCCCAGGCCACCAGCGCCGCCGCCAGGCCGGCCTCGGTGCGCAGTACCGCGTCCGCGTCCTCCGCCGATATCGCCCACCGGACTTCGAAGCCGCCCGCCTCGATCGCGTCCCGGATCTTCCGTAACTGCTCATGCCCGGCGCCCTCGCCCCGAGGGTGTTCCGGTACCGCGACCAGGATCCTGCTGTCGGCCATGTGCGCTCCCGTCCTCCGCAGCGGCGCCCCGGCCGCCCCGGCCAGTGTCTGGCGGCGCACCGGGCAGAACGGCGGCCGGGACGGCAAACCACCGCTATGGCGGAAACCGCCGTCCCGACGTTGACTTCCGCCCCACGCCCCTAGCCGCGCGCCCGGCGCCGCTGCCGGGCGTAGCCGACGGCGGCCAGGGCCAGCGTCATCCCGCCCGTCGAGTACAGCTGCACCCGGGTGTCCGGCTCACGGGCCATCAGGACGAACACCGTGGCCATGCCCGCCAGCGCCACCCAGGTCAGCCACGGGAAGCCCCACATGCGCACGACCAGCTTCTCGGGTGCCTCCCGCTCCAGCCGGCGCCGCAGCCGCAGCTGGGAGACGGCGATGAAGATCCAGACGACCAGGATGACCGCGCCGATCATGTTCAGCAGCCAGGCGAAGACGTCGTCCGGCCGCCAGTAGCTGAGCAGTACGCAGCCGAAGCCGAAGAGGGAGGAGACGAGCACCGCGATCCGCGGCACCCCGCCCGACACCCGGCCCAGCGCCTTCGGGCCCTGACCGCGCTCGACCAGCGAGTAGCCGATGCGGGAGGCACCGTAGATGTTGGCGTTCATCGCGCTGAGCAGCGCGACCAGCACGACGACGTTCATCAGTTCACCGGCGCCGGGGATGCCCAGCTCGTCGAGGGCGGCGACGTACGGGCCCTTCTCGACGACCTCCGGGGAGTCCCAGGGGACCAGGGTGACGATGACCGCCATCGAGCCGATGTAGAACAGCGCGATCCGCCACATCGCCGTCCGCACGGCGCTCGCGACGCCCTTGACCGGGTTCTCCGACTCGGCCGCCGCGATCGTCACCGTCTCCAGGCCGCCGTAGGCGAAGACCGAGGCGAGCAGACCGATGATCAGACCGTTGCCGCCGTTCGGCAGGAAGTCGCTCAGGTGCGAGGTGCCGGGGGAGTCGGTGCCCGGCAGGACGCCGGCGACCGCCAGCACGCCGAGCACCAGGAACAGCGAGATCGCGCCGACCTTGAGGGCCGCGAACCAGAACTCGAACTCGCCGAAGTTCTTCACGGCCGCCAGGTTCGTCCCGCAGAACACCACCATGAACAGCGCCACCCAGACCCACTCGGGCGTGCCCGGCAGCCAGCCGTGGACGATCGCCGCGGCGCCGATGCCCTCCAGCCCGACGGCCGTGCACAGCAGCACCCAGAACGCCCAGCCCGCGGTGAAGCCGGCCCAGGGGCCGATCGCCCGCTCGGCGTGCGCGGAGAACGAACCCGACGACGGATACGCGGCCGACATCTCGCCCAGCATCCGCATCACCAGCATCACGAGGAGGCCGGAGAGGGCGTAGGCGACGACGATCGACGGCCCGGCGGCGGCGATGCCGGCCCCGGAGCCGACGAACAGCCCGGCGCCGATCACCCCGCCGAGGGCGATCATCGACAGATGGCGCTGCTTGAGGCCGTGGGAGAGGGAGGCGTCGTCCGACTGCGGCGGCGTACCGGTGGTGGTGCTGTTGGACATGGAGCGGCTCGTCCAATGCGTGGGGGACGGGGGGCAGGGCAAAAACGCCCACAGTCTCCGGTCTCGCGCCGGTCGGCGACACCGGTTGCCCACGATACGGACGCTCCCGGTACGGAACGTGACCGTCCGAATGCGGCACTCCGCTTCCGGGTGACGCTCGCCTCCCCACCGCGGTGACCGGTGTCACCCGGGACCGCGTGTAACCGGTCTCCTTTGTCGGGAGCCCACCAAGCCGCCGATCGAGCCTTTGTCGAGCGCTGCTGGTGATCGGGCCCGACCCGCTGGGATAGCGTCGCGGTGTCCCGACATGTCCACACCACCGCGGAGTCCCCATGAGCACCGCTGCCGTCCCCGCCCACCGCTCCGGGCAGGTCCTCGCCGACCTCATCCCCGCCTCCCGAGTCCGGGACGCCGTGCTCGTGGCCGGCGGTGCCGTACTCACCGGCCTCGCGGCCCAGATCGCGGTGCCCGTCCCCGGCTCCCCGGTGCCGGTGACCGGCCAGACCTTCGCCGCGCTGCTCGTCGGCACCTCGCTCGGCGCCCGCCGCGGCCTGCTCTCGCTCGCCCTGTACGCGCTGGTCGGCATGGCGGGCGTGCCGTGGTTCGCGGAGGGCGGCTCCGGCACCGGCGCCCCGTCCCTGGGCTACGTCCTCGGCATGCTGCTCGCCGTCACCGTCGTGGGCGCCCTGGCCCGCCGCGGCGCCGACCGCTCGGTGCTGCGCACGGCCGGCACGATGCTGCTCGGCGAGGCGGTCATCTACGCCGTCGGCGTCCCGTACCTCGCCCTCGCCGCCGACATGTCCCTCACCGCCGCGATCGCGGCCGGCCTCACCCCGTTCCTGATCGGTGACGCGCTGAAGGCCGCCCTGGCGATGGGCGTACTGCCGACCGCCTGGAAGCTGGTCGGCAAGCGGTAGCACCGCGCCGGTGGCGCGGTAGTCCCACGAAGAGGCCCGCCGGACCGCAGCAGCGTCCCGGCGAGCCTCTTTCTCGCGCCCGGCGGCCGTCAGCCCTTCCCGGCGGCGGCCTTCCGCGCGGTGACCCGCTGCTTGGCGAAGGCCACGGCGAGGACGAGCGCCGCGACGAGCAGCGACAGCAGCACGGTGGTGCGCCCGTTGTGCTCGGTGTCGGTCAGCATGTAGCCGAGCACGAAGACGATCACGGCGGCGGCTGCCCAGGTCAGGTACGGGAACAGCCACATCCGCACCACCAGCTTCTCCGGCGCCTCCGCCTGGATGATCTTCCGCATCCGCAGCTGCGAGAAGCAGATCACCAGCCACACGAAGAGGGCCACGGCGCCGGAGGAGTTGACGAGGAAGAGGAAGACGGAGTCGGGGAACTCGTAGTTGAAGAAGACGGCGACGAATCCGAACACCACGGAGACGAGGATCGCCGTCCGCGGCACACCGCGCCGGGTGGTCCGGGCGAACGCCTTCGGCGCGTCACCGCGCTCACCGAGCGAGAAGGCCATGCGGGAGGCCGTGTAGAGCCCGGAGTTCAGGCAGGACAGCACGGACGTCAGCACGATGAAGTTCATGATCTGACCGGCGTTCGCGATGCCGAGCGAGTCGAGGGCGGCCACGTACGAACCCTGGTCGATGATCGACTGCGCGTCCCAGGGCAGCAGCGCGACGACGACGAAGATCGAGCCGAGGTAGAAGACGGCGATACGCCAGATGATGCTGTTGGTCGCCTTGGTGACGGCCCGCTGCGGGTCCTCGGACTCGCCGGCCGCCAGGGTGGGGATCTCGCTGCCCATGAAGGAGAAGACGACGAGCAGCACGCCGGTGAGGATGGCCCCGGCCCCGTTCGGGAGGAATCCGCCGTGCTCCGTCAGGTTGGCCAGCCCCGCCTGCTCGCTGTCGACGCCGGGCAGCACCCCGAACACGGCCAGCCCGCCGACGACGATGAACGCGGCGATCGCGACGACCTTGATCCCGGCGAACCAGAACTCGAACTCTCCGTAGGAGCCGACCGAGGCCAGGTTGGTGGCGGTCAGCACGACCATCACGATCAGCGCCCAGCCCCACTGGGGCACGGCCGGTATCCAGCCTTCGAGGATCTTGGCCCCGGCGGTCGCCTCCACGGCCAGCACGACGACCCAGAAGAACCAGTACAGCCAGCCGATGGAGAACCCGGCCCAGGGGCCGAGCGCCCGGTCGGCGTGCGCGGAGAAGGAACCCGAGGTCGGGTTGGCGGCGGACATCTCCCCGAGCATCCGCATCACCAGCACCACGAGCGTGCCGACGAGGGCGTACGAGAGAAGGATGCCGGGCCCGGCGGTGGCGATTCCCGAACTGGATCCCACGAACAGCCCGGCCCCGATGACACCGCCGATGGCGATCATGGAGAGATGGCGGTTCTTGAGCCCGGCCTGGAGCCCGGACCCGGGTTCTCCGGGGCCTTCGGTCCCGTCCTCGGGCTTCGTGAGAGTCGGCTGCGAAGTCATGGGGGTGGTCTTCCTGTGCGCCGGTTGAGCAGGTTCCCGTACCGAGGGGTGTACGAGTCGGACCAGTGAAACGGAGGTGAAAGAATTCAGGAACCTATGATTCCGTATTGTTACCTGAGCTTTTCCTGAGCTTCTGAAGATTCACTCGTCCTTCTCCAGACCTCGACACCCGGCGCTGCTGCCCCGCGCCCGGCGTGTCACACTCGACACATGCGCGTGTATCTCGGCTCCGACCATGCGGGCTACGAACTCAAGAACCACCTCGTCGAGTGGCTCGAGGCGGCGGGGCACGAGCCCGTCGACTGCGGCCCGCACCTCTACGACGCCCAGGACGACTACCCGCCCTTCTGCCTCCGCGCCGCCGAGCGGACGGCCGCGGACCCCGACGCCCTCGGCATCGTGATCGGCGGCTCCGGCAACGGCGAGCAGATCGCGGCGAACAAGGTGAAGGGCGTGCGCGCGGCGCTGGCCTGGAGCGAGGAGACGGCCTCGCTGGGCCGGCAGCACAACAACGCCAACGTCGTCGCGGTCGGCGCCCGCATGCACACGCAGGAGGAGGCGACGAAGTTCGTCGAGACCTTCCTCGCCACCCCGTTCTCCGGTGACGAACGCCACATCCGCCGCATCGACATGCTCACGTCCTACGAGACGACGGGCGACCTTCCCCCCGTCCCGCCGCACCACCCGCAGCAGTAGTCCGCCGCCCGGCAGCGGGCCCCTGTCCCGGACGTCGCCAGGCCCTCACGAGGGCCTGGCGACGGCGTTCCGGGAAGGTGCGGTTGCCGGGTTCCCAGGGAGGACACCGGCCCCGGCCCGCACGGGGCGGCAGACGCACAGCCCCCGCCCTGGACCGGGCCCGGAGCCCCGGGGCGAGTCCCGCCCCCCCGGCACGCTGAGCCGGGCGGGAGGGCGCGCAGTACGCAGGAAGGACACCCCGTGCCAGAAGGCCACACGATCCACAGACTGGCCCAGGACTACGCCGCCGCCTTCGCCGGCGGCACGCCCGTGCGGGCCACCAGCCCGCAGGGCAAGTTCTCCGACGCCGCCGCCCTCCTCACCGGCACCCCCCTCACCCGCACCGAGGCCCACGGCAAGCACCTCTTCCTCGGCTTCCGGGACGCCGACTGGGTCCACATCCACCTCGGCCTCTTCGGCAAGGTCACCTTCGGGGGAACCCCCGCACCACCCCCCACGGACACCGTCCGCCTCCGGCTCCTCAACGAGACGGCCTGCGTCGACCTCCGCGGCCCCACCACGTGCACCCTGATCACGGACCCCGAGAAGCAGGCGATACACGACCGCCTCGGCCCCGACCCCCTGCGCCAGGACGCCGACCCCGCAGCCGCGTACCGCCGCGTCTCCCGCAGCCGCACCACCATCGCCGCCCTGCTCATGGACCAGAAGGTCATCGCCGGCGTCGGCAACGTCTACCGCGCCGAGGTCCTCTTCCGCCACGGAATCGACCCGTACCGCGCCGGCCGGGACATCACCCGCGCCGAATGGGACGCGATCTGGCAGGACCTCACGGAACTGATGCGCGAGGGCGTCCGGAACAACCGCATCGACACCGTCCGCCCCGAACACACCCCCGAGGCGATGGGCCGCCCGCCCCGCGTCGACGACCACGGCGGCGAGGTCTACGTCTACCGCCGGGCCGACCAGCCCTGCCATCTGTGCGGCGAGACCGTCCGCACCGCGGACCTCGCCGCCCGCAACCTCTTCTGGTGCCCGTCCTGCCAGCGGGGGCGGACGTAGGCGCCGGCCGTCAGAACCCGTGCGGCAGCCACGGCGCGACGTCCGACCCGAACCCCAAGGACGCCTCCGCCAGCGTCCCCGGCCGCACCTCCCGCACCCGCCCGGCCGCGCCCAGCGAGGCCAGGCTCACGCCGCCGAGGTATGCCGCCCCCAACTCCCGTACGGACAGAGCGAGGTCCGCAGCGTCGGACGTACGCTCGCAGGACGCCCCCTTCGCGTCCCCGGTCAGCCGCCAACGCCCCGCGTTCCAGGGGCAGAAGGCGTCCTCGACCTCGAACACGACGTCCACCGGCGCCTGGTAGGTCCGCGCCGCGAGCGCCGCACCCACGTCCACCAGCCGTACGTACAACGCGTCCCGCAGCCCCGGCCGGCACCGCCGGATGTCCGACACCTGGTACTGCCACGCCTCGTCGACCGGCCGCCCGCGCACGGTCAGCGTCGTCGTCAGGTCGATGCCCCACAGGAAACGCCACAGTGCCGCCTCGGTCGCCGGGTCCAGCCCCGCCAGGGCGTCCAGGACCACCGTGCCCTCGGGGCCCCCGGCCCCCCACGCCGGCCGTACCCGGAACCGCGCGTACCCGGTGACCTCGCCGTCCCGCCGGGCGACCACGCACTGCAACGGCGAGGCCCCCTCCCGCTCACCGGCCGGGTCCAGCAGCCCCGTCCGCTCCCAGCCGGGCTGCCGGGCCAGCATCCCGGGCCGCCCCGGCACCAGCCGCGCGTACACCGCCTCGCACGCGTCGAGGACGTCCGCGGGCGCCGCGTACCGCAGCCGTACGTCATCCGTGCCGTCCGGCACCGACAGACGGACCCGGTCCGTATCGATCTCGGCGTTGAGCTGGAAGGTCGCCGCGCCGTACCCGAACCGGCCGTAGATCGCCGGTTCGGAGGCCGTCAGCAGGGCCAGCGGCTCACCCCAGGAACGTATGTCGTCCAACTGCCGCCGCATCATCGACGTCAGCACACCCCGGCGCCGGTGCGTGGCGGCGACGCCCACCATCGTCACGCCCGCCGCGGGCACCTGAGCACCGCCCGGCACGGTCATCCGGAAGCCGAACGCCCCCGCCGTCCCGACGCACTCCTCGCCCTCCCAGACGCCGAGCGAGCGGTCGGCCTCGGTCAGGGCCTCGTACAGCTCCAGCTCCTCGGCCGACTCCGGGACCCCGCTGAAGGCACGGACCAGTGTCCCGTACCACGTCTTCCACTCGTCCCGCCGCAGTACGCGCAGCTCGGTCGTCAGGTCGCCACCGTCATCGCAATTGCCCATGGACCATGCCTACCAGGGCCACCCGGGGCCTGCGAGGGAATTTCCGCCAGGTTGCGGCGCGACGGCCGTTCGTGAAGTTCACTGTGAAGTCGGGCCTCGGACGGGGGACAAGCGGGACCTCCCGTGCCAAGTGCCCGGTCCGATGGATAGGGTCCCGAACTAATGGCAGCAGGACGACAGCGGCGCGCGGAAGCCGAGACGTTCACGGCCCGGTGGAAGAAGCAGTGGCACCGGGCCCGCGTCGGCGTGCGCAGATCCGCCGTCGACTACTTCCGCGGCGACGGCTCGGACTGGATCGCCCTGGCCGGACTACTGCTGATGATCCCCGTCATCGCGGCCACCACGATGGCGAACTCCGTGTGGTGCTCACCCGCCGCGCTGGTCCTGCCGATCGTCGCGGGCGGCCTGCTGCTGCGCCCGGCCAGCCTGCTCGGCCTGTACGCGGCGGCGGCCACGGCGCTGATCGTGGAGTCGGTGCAGCTCGGCCCGTACACGGAGGGCCCCTCCCGGGTCACGCCCGGCGTGGTCCTGGTCGTCGCGGCCTGCGGGTTCTTCGGGCTGCTGGTCGCCCAGTTCCGCAGCCGGGTCGGCGTGCCCTGGAGACGCGGCGGCACCATGCTCTTCGACCTGCGCGAACGCATCCGCGTCCAGAGCAAGCTGCCGAGTCTCCCGCCGGGCTGGCACCGGGAGATGGCGCTGCGCCCCGCCGGCGGTCAGTCCTTCTCGGGCGACTTCGTCGTCGCGGCCCGCACCAACGGCGGCCGAACGCTGGAGGTGGTCCTCACCGACGTCTCCGGCAAGGGCATGGACGCGGGCTCGCGCGCCCTGCTGCTGTCGGGCGCGTTCGGCGGACTGCTGGGCAGCCTGCCCCCGCACGCGTTCCTGCCGGCCGCCAACGGCTACCTGCTCCGCCAGGACTGGGACGAGGGCTTCGCCACCTCCATCCACCTCGTCCTGGAACTCGACTCCGGCGACTACGAGCTGTACTCCGCCGGACACCCGCCGGGCCTCCAGCTCAGCGCGGGCACCGGGCGCTGGGAGGAGAAGTCGGCCGAGGGGCCGCTGCTGGGCGTGTACGACGGGGCGCACTTCGACCCGGTGAAGGGCACGCTCCGGCCCGGAGACGTGTTGATGCTGTTCACGGACGGCCTGGTGGAGACCTCCGAGCGCGACATCACCGAGGGCATCGACCGCCTCACCGGCGAGGCCGACCGTTACGTCGCGGGCGGCTTCCACGGCGCCGCCTGGCACCTGATCGAGGCGGTGGCCAAGGACGTCAACGACGACCGCGCGCTCCTGCTGATCTGCCGGGAGGGCCCGACGTCCCAGTCCCCGGCGTCGGCGGACTGACACACTGGACCACGTGCCCCCCACCCCGTCCCGGCCACACACCCCTGAGACCACCTCGCAGCCGGCGTCGCAGCCGGCTTCGCGGCTCACCCCCGGGCCCGCCGCAGGGCCCGTCCCGCGGCTCTCCCTCGCCGACGTGGAGGCCGCCGCCCGTGCCGCCCACGCGGGACAGACCGACAAGGCGGGACGGCCGTACACCGAGCACCTGCGGGCCGTCGCCGAGGGGGTACGACGGCGCGGCGGAGACGACGACCAGATCGCGGCGGCCTGGCTCCACGACGCCGTCGAGGACGACGCGCTGTCCGAGCGGTGGCTGCGGGAGGCCCCGCTGAGCCGCCGTACCGGGGACATCGTCCTCGCCCTCACCAAGCGGGCCGGGGAGCCGCCCGAGGCGTACGCCGCGCGCATCCTCGACACGCCCGGGGCGCGGCTGGTCAAGGAGGCGGACCTGGCGCACAACGCCGATCCGGCACGGCTCGCGGTCCTCGACGCGGCCACCCGCACACGCCTGGCCGAGAAGTACACGCGGATGCGCGCACTCCTCGGCCTGGCCGATCCGGGGCCGGGACGGGAGCCTGCTGCCCGGGGACACGGGGCCCTTGGACGGTAGCATTCCCCGGACGAGGGCGAGGGTCCCTAGAACGGGACAGGGGCCCGTACCCGGAGGCACGGGCCCGTACCCGGAGGCAGGGGATCCGGGCCCCGCACGGAGGCGGGCCCTACACGGAGACCTTCTCACCGGTCCCGCTCGGCGACCGCGCCTCGCGCACCTCGTTCTTCTCCCGCCGCTCGCGGCCCCGGGCCGCCTCGCCCGGGTTCCGCGCGAAGGCCCACTCCATCCTCGGCTCCACCACGCACCGCAGGACCCTCTGGACGGGCTTGGTGCACAGCAGGGTGATGACGACGGCCGCGAGGACGGTCAGCCCGATCACGCCGAGCGGCCTGCCCCAGGCGGGGTCGTGGAACCAGCCCGCGAAGGTGGCTTCCTTCGACAGGAACCCGTGCAGCAGGTAGCCGTAGATCGTGCCCGCGCCGAGCGCCGTGAACCACATGCGCCGGCCCGGCACCCAGGCGAAGAAGCACGCGGTCAGCACCAGTGAGCAGCCGAAGAGCGCGAGCGTCAGGACCGGACCGGACCACCAGGGGGCGCCCGAGTCCTGCGCGGCGGCGTTGCGGTAGAACCAGCCGGTCTCCATGCGCGGCACCGACCACCAGGCGACGGCCACCGCCGTCGCGACGACCGGCACGGACAGCAACCGCACCGAGCGGCGCCGCACCAGCTGGAAGTGCTCGGGGCGCAGCAGCAGGCCCAGCACGAAGCACGGCAGGAACTGCAGCACCCGCTGCATGTTCAGGTCGTTCCCGATGGTGGGGGTCACGGACGCCAGCGCGGCGATGCCCAGGGCGATCGGCAGCGGCCAGCGGATCGTCTGCCAGATGGGCGTGGTCAGCCGCCAGACGAACAGCGCGCACAGGAACCACAGCAGGTAGGTGGGGTCCAGCAGACTGATGTCGTTGTCCGGGTCCTCACTGACGCGGCGGTGCAGCGCGTAGGCGACCTCGAAGACGACGTAGGGGACGGCGACACCGGTGATCAGCCGTTTGACGCGCTTGGGGCTCAGATCGAAGCTGCGCGAGAAGTAGCCGGAGATGATGATGAAGGCCGGCATGTGGAACGTGTACAGGACCCGGTACAGGGTCTCCACGGTCCGGTTCCCGTCCAGGATCTGTCCCCAGGCGTGACCTACACCGACCAGCACGATCGCCAGGTACTTGGCGTTGTCGAAGAACGCGTCGCGCTGTCGGCCCGGCCCGGTCTGCCGGTCCGGTGTCTGCTGGTCCGATGGTGACGGCGTCTTCCGGTCGCCGTGCGGTCGCAGCGAGTTCGTCATGCGGCCCCCCGCCAGGAAATCGGCGGGACGTCGCAGGACCTCGCTGCTCTGGTGGGGGACGAGGCAGCGTAGAACATCTGAGGCACCCTAGCGTTCCGGTGGGATTCCGTAAAACCTTCGAAGCCATTCCCGTATTCGGGTCCCGAGTGCCTCGCGAGTGCCCCGCATTTCGGGAACTCGGCCTCTCCGGTCGCGTGACGGTTCCCACGCCGCCGTGCGCGGCCGCACACCGCAGCGGCTCCCGGGCCACCCGGATTGTCATGACTCATCCGGACTGAACAGGCAATAAGTGCGGTGGGCGACTCGGCTGCAATGTCCGCTTCAATGCGTTCAGGGGAGCCTGGCGGAATCCTGTGATCTCCCTGTGACGCCCCCTTCGGTGTGTGTCCCGTGACAATTCGAAATATCTGCGAACGCGTTGTGTGGACATCGAAACGAAGGGCCCGGAATTCCTCGCGCGGGTGCCCTGTCGAATCTCTGTACGGGATGTGAGGGGCGGGTGTGTCCACGTGTGCGGGGGAGTGTTCGCACCCGGATCCGTCCGGATGATGCGTCACCTGCCGCATGACCGGGCCGGGTTGGTGGCACGATGGTTCTGGCGGGGGTGTGCAGGGCTGACCCCCGGGCCGGGAGAGCGGACCGACCGAGGGTGTGATCAGTTGTGGCCATTTCACTGTCAGTGGTGCTGCTGTTGGGGATCATCCTGGTGGTGCTGCTGCGAGGAGGGTCACTCAAGGGGGGCCCAGCGGTCGTCGCGGTCCTCTTCGGCTTCTTCCTGGCCTCGACCGGCATGGCCGACGACATCCAGCGCTTCCTGGACTCGATAGCGGAGACGCTGAACTCCATCCAGTTCTAGGGCCTGCCGAGGGGATCACGCCGATCACGCCCCGGACGCGGGTTCCCGCGCGCGTCTGCGGCGTTGCCGTAGCTCCCCCCGCTCTCGGCTCCGCCGAGCGGGAGGGGCCCCACCGCTCCGCGTCGACTCCACGTCGACTCCTCCGCCCTGCGGCACAAAGGCCTCCGGCCCGGTCCCTGCGAAGGGACCGGGCCGGAGGCCTCTCGGAGCGGGCGACGGGAATCGAACCCGCGTAGCTAGTTTGGAAGATCGCGTACGCGGGTCAGGGCTGAGCTGGCAAGACGCTGACCTGTGTGTTCTTGCAGTACTCGCCCCTGTTCCCCGTTGTTGACCGCCGGTCGCTCATCGATCGGGCACGTAGGGGACACGCGTCTTGGCCCGGCCGGCTCCCGCGCAAAGATCAGTGTGTTGATACTCTCAGCGCGCTTGACCAGCGTAGCCGTCCTGGTGTCGGCCTTGGGGTTGGTCCTTCGAAGGGGTGACGTGATCAAGCAGGTGTGCAAGGGCGCTGCGATCGTGGCGGCCGTCGTCGCATTGTCAGGATGCGGGGCTGCCGACTCCGAGGGGGTGAAGTCCTCGCCGTCCCCGTCGCTGACGCCAGCGGCGAGTCCCAGTGGCGTGTCCAGTACACCCAGCGTCGAGGGCGTCAGTGACAAGGTCGACGCCACGCTCACCGGCACTTGGGGTTCTGTGCCCGCCACCTGGAATCCTGAGCCCGGAAGCCTGTTCGTGCTCCACATCAGGAACCTGAAGGTCGAACTGGTGGGTGATCACCACTGCCAGGGCAAGGTGGCCAAGGAAGACGGAGTACACGTCATCAGGCTCAAGTGTGACGACGGCAACACCGATCGGTCTGTGGGGCGCGTCTACGGGCTGGCAGCGGACACCATGACTGTCGAATGGGAAGGGCTCGGCGCCGACAGCTTCCGGCGGGCCACGTGAGCACGCGGTCGGTGGAGCGGCTTTGGGCTGGAGCTGCTTTGGTGGCGCGCATGGGCCACAGCACCGCCCGCGCCGCGCTGATCTACCAGCATGCCAGTGCCGAGCGTGACCGGCTGATCGCCGACGCCGTGTCCGGGCTCGTCGACAAGGGCCGGAAGAAGAGCGGCAAGGGCAAGAAGAAGAAAGATCGAAAGCCCAAGGGGCACGCCGGGGACACGACCGACTGATCGGGGCCCCGGAAAGCGATCAGGGCCAGGCGGAGGAATGATCCTCTGACCTGGCCCTGAGTCGTCTGGAGCGGGCGACGGGAATCGAACCCGCGTAGCTAGTTTGGAAGACTAGGGCTCTACCATTGAGCTACGCCCGCGCGGCGCGCGCCGCAGGTCGGTGACCGCGGCACTGCAGGCATCTTAGCGGGTCGTCGTCCTTCACCGCACACCCCTTCCGGAGCGCGCCGGACCTTCCACGGACGCTCGGGTAATCGGACGGCCCCGGTGCCTGGCGGCATGTACCCTACGTGTCGCACCAGACGGGGTGTGGCGCAGCTTGGTAGCGCGTCCGCTTTGGGAGCGGAAGGCCGTGGGTTCAAATCCCGCCACCCCGACCGATCGCCGGCCGCTGTCGTCCCGGCCGGACCGTGGCCGGTTCCGGCCGGCCGGCCCGCTCCGGCTCCCGGCCGCCCGCGGCGCCACCGGCCCCCGGTCGGCCACCGCTGCTTCCCGCCCGGCCACCGGCACTCCGCGGCCTCCCCTCGGGCCTCAGGGCGGTCGCCCTCGGGCATCCGGCCGGGTCGGCTCGGGTGATCGGCCCGGGGTTCCCGTGATCGCCTTTTGGGCCGTGTAGTCGCTGCCGTTACTATGCAAGCTGCACGCCCGTGTGTCTCAGCGTCTGAAGTCTCCGGGCGGCGTAATTTGCCGGACGCGCTCTGTTTCCGGCAGAACCCAAGAAGTCAGCCACCAAGGAGACCGAACCGTGAAGAGCGCCGTGGAGACCCTGAACCCGACCCGGGTTCGGCTCACTGTCGAGGTGCCCTTCGAGGAGCTCAAGGACAGCCTCGACGCGGCGTACAAGAAGATCAACCAGCAGGTCACGGTGAAGGGCTTCCGCAAGGGCAAGATCCCGGCCCGGGTCATCGACCAGCGGTTCGGCCGCGGTGCGGTTCTGGAGGAAGCGGTCAACGACGCGCTTCCGAAGTTCTACACCGACGCGGTCAACGAGGCCGAGCTGAACCCGCTCGGCCAGCCCGAGGTCGACATCACGGAGCTGAAGGACGGCGAGACGCTGAACTTCACCGCCGAGGTCGACATCCGCCCGGCCATCGAGATCCCGGACTACTCCGGCATCGAGGTCGAGGTCGACGCCGTCGAGATCAGCGACGAGGACGTCGAGAAGGCGGTGGAGCAGCTGCGCGAGCGCTTCGCCTCCACCTCCCCGGTCGAGCGGGCCGCCGAGGACGGTGACGTCGTCACCCTCGACCTGCAGGCCAAGGTCGACGGCGAGGTCCTCGAGGACGGCGTCGCCGACGGCGTCTCCTACACCATCGGCTCCGGTGAGCTGCTGGAAGGCATCGACGACGCCGTGAAGGGCCTGGAGGCCGGTGGCGAGGCCACCTTCACCTCCGAGCTCAAGGGCGGCTCGGCGGCCGGCAAGGAGGCCGAGGTCACCGTCAAGGTCACCCAGGTCGCCAAGCGCGAGCTGCCCGAGCTGGACGACGACTTCGCGCAGCTCGCGTCGGAGTTCGACACGCTCGAGGAGCTGAAGGCCGACAGCCGCAAGCGCCTGGCCAACACGAAGCAGTACGACCAGGCCACGCAGGCCCAGGAGCGCGTGCTCGACAAGCTCCTCGAGCTGGTCGAGGTCCCCGTCCCCGAGAAGCTCCTCGAGGACGAGGTCAACACCCGCAAGCACAACCTGGAGCACCACCAGCTCGGCCAGATGGGTCTGGACCTCGGCAAGTACCTGGAGCTCCAGGGCAAGACCGCCGAGGAGTTCGAGACCGAGACCCGCGAGGCCGCGGTCAAGGGCATCAAGACCCAGTTCGTCCTCGACGAGCTGGTCAAGCAGGAGAAGCTCAACGTCAGCCAGGAGGAGCTCACCGAGCACCTCATGCGCCGCGCCGCCTCCTCCGGCATGTCCCCCGACCAGTTCGCGCAGGCCGTCGTCGAGCAGGGCCAGGTCCCGCTCCTCGTCGGCGAGGTCGCCCGCGGCAAGGCCCTGGCCGTCGTGGTCGAGAAGGCCACGGTCAAGGACACCAACGGCGAGGTCGTCGACCTGGAGGACGAGGAGGAGGAGACGGAGGCCACGGAGGCCGCCGCCGAGCCCACCGACGCCGCCGAGGCCGAGGCCGAGGAGAAGAAGACCGAGGGCTGAGCCCCCCGGCACCCCTGACGCAGTAACGACGGGCCCCGAGACGCGGTAAGCGCTTCGGGGCCCGTCGCGCTCACGTCCCGGCGACGCCGTGCCGTCCCGGAGCACGGCACGACGGCGTGCGCGGCCCCGGCTCCCACGGCCCGCGGCCGGGGACGGACCCGGCCGCCCACGGCGGAATCCGCACCCCGCTCACGCGGCGGAGCGTCATGCGCTCACAGCGAACACCGCGGGAACCGGGATGGCACCGCAGGGCCTGCGCGTTAGGGTCCATGAATACGAGGTCAGGGGAGTCCCCGAAACCGGCCGGACGGCCCCGCGCCCCGGCAGAACACGTGAGACGGCCCGGCGCCGTCGTAAGACGAGCAGGTGGATACGTGACGAATCTGATGCCCTCCGCCGCCGGCGAGCCCTCCATCGGTGGTGGCCTCGGCGACCAGGTCTACAACCGGCTGCTCGGCGAGCGGATCATCTTCCTCGGCCAGCAGGTCGACGACGACATCGCCAACAGGATCACCGCGCAGCTGCTGCTCCTTGCCGCCGACCCGGACAAGGACATCTTCCTGTACATCAACAGCCCCGGTGGTTCGATCACGGCCGGCATGGCGATCTACGACACCATGCAGTACATCAAGAACGACGTGGTGACGATCGCGATGGGCCTGGCGGCCTCGATGGGCCAGTTCCTGCTCAGCGCCGGCACCCCGGGCAAGCGCTTCGCGCTCCCGAACGCCGAGATCCTGATCCACCAGCCCTCCGCCGGCCTGGCCGGCTCCGCCTCGGACATCAAGATCCACGCCGAGCGGCTGCTGCACACCAAGAAGCGCATGGCGGAGCTCACGGCCCAGCACACCGGCCAGACGATCGAGCAGATCACCCGCGACTCGGACCGCGACCGCTGGTTCGACGCCTTCGAGGCCAAGGAGTACGGCCTCGTCGACGACGTCATCACCACGGCCGCCGGCATGCCGGGCGGCGGCGGCACCGGGGCCTGAGCCGCTCCCCGCAGGCCCCCGGGTCCCCCCGCCCCCGGGCCCCGCGGAGCCGAGCCCAGCCCTACGCGGGCCCAGCGCGCCCGTCCAGCCGGTCCCGAGCCGACCGCCTCAGCCCCTTTCCAGGAGACACTGTGAACGACTTCCCCGGCAGCGGCCTGCACGGCCGCTCGCGTGCCGAGTACACCGGCCCCACCGCCGAGTCCCGCTACGTGATCCCGCGCTTCGTCGAGCGCACCTCCCAGGGCGTTCGCGAGTACGACCCGTACGCGAAGCTCTTCGAAGAGCGTGTGATCTTCCTCGGCGTCCAGATCGACGACGCCTCCGCCAACGACGTCATGGCGCAGCTGCTGTGCCTCGAGTCGATGGACCCCGACCGGGACATCTCGATCTACATCAACAGCCCCGGCGGCTCCTTCACGGCGCTCACGGCCATCTACGACACCATGCAGTTCGTGAAGCCGGACGTCCAGACGGTCTGCATGGGCCAGGCGGCCTCCGCCGCCGCGATCCTGCTGGCCGCCGGCACGCCGGGCAAGCGCATGGCGCTGCCGAACGCCCGCGTCCTGATCCACCAGCCGTACAGCGAGACGGGCCGCGGCCAGGTCTCCGACCTGGAGATCGCCGCCAACGAGATCCTCCGCATGCGCGCGCAGCTGGAGGAGATGCTGGCCAAGCACTCCACCACGCCGGTCGAGAAGATCCGCGAGGACATCGAGCGCGACAAGATCCTCACGGCCGAGGACGCCCTGGCCTACGGCCTGGTCGACCAGATCATCTCCACCCGCAAGATGAACAACGAGTCGGTTCGCTGACGCGGACGGGTATCGTCTGCTGCTCCTTGGCACGGTCCACGTCGAAGTGAACCGTGCCAAGGGGGGCCCGGACGGGGGGCTCGGCAAGGTACCGTCGGACATAAGGCAGCACCAGGAGTCCGCCGGCCGTTGACGTGACGTCGACGGCTGGGCGTCTCCCAGGCGAAGGGGAAGCACACCGTGGCACGCATCGGTGACGGCGGCGATCTGCTCAAGTGCTCGTTCTGCGGCAAGAGCCAGAAGCAGGTCAAGAAGCTCATCGCAGGGCCCGGTGTGTACATCTGCGACGAGTGCATCGACCTCTGCAACGAGATCATCGAGGAGGAGCTCGCGGAGACCAGCGAGGTGCGCTGGGAGGAGCTTCCCAAGCCCCGCGAGATCTACGAGTTCCTCGACGGGTACGTCGTCGGCCAGGAAGCCGCCAAGAAGGCGCTCTCCGTAGCGGTGTACAACCACTACAAGCGCGTCCAGGCCGGTGAGAACGGCGGCGCCCAAGGCCGCGAGGACGCCATCGAGTTGGCGAAGTCCAACATCCTCCTGCTGGGCCCGACCGGCTCCGGCAAGACCCTCCTCGCCCAGACCCTGGCGCGCATGCTGAACGTCCCGTTCGCGATCGCCGACGCCACGGCGCTCACCGAGGCGGGGTACGTCGGCGAGGACGTCGAGAACATCCTGCTCAAGCTGATCCAGGCGGCCGACTACGACGTCAAGAAGGCCGAGACCGGGATCATCTACATCGACGAGATCGACAAGGTCGCGCGGAAGAGCGAGAACCCGTCGATCACGCGCGACGTCAGCGGCGAAGGCGTCCAGCAGGCCCTGCTGAAGATCCTCGAGGGCACCACGGCCTCGGTCCCGCCGCAGGGCGGCCGCAAGCACCCGCACCAGGAGTTCATCCAGATCGACACGACGAACGTCCTGTTCATCGTGGGCGGTGCCTTCTCGGGCCTGGAGAAGATCATCGAGGGCCGGGCCGGCGCCAAGGGCATCGGCTTCGGCGCGACGATCCGGTCCAAGCGGGAGCTGGAGTCCAAGGACCAGTTCGAGTCCGTCATGCCCGAGGACCTGGTCAAGTTCGGCATGATCCCCGAGTTCATCGGCCGGCTCCCCGTCATCACCTCGGTCCACAACCTCGACCGCGAGGCCCTGCTCCAGATCCTGATCGAGCCGCGCAACGCGCTCGTCAAGCAGTACGAGCGCCTCTTCGAACTCGACGGCGTCGAGCTGGACTTCGAGCGCGAGGCCCTGGAGGCCATCGCCGACCAGGCCATCCTCCGCCAGACCGGCGCCCGCGGCCTGCGCGCCATCATGGAGGAAGTCCTCCAGGGCGTCATGTACGAGGTCCCCTCCCGCAAGGACGTCGCCCGCGTCGTCATCACGGCCGACGTGGTCCTCTCCAACGTCAACCCGACCCTCATCCCGCGGGATGCGCGGGGGCGGGGGCCGGGCGAGCAGAAGACGGCGTAGCCGCACCACCGTACGAACGCCGAAGGGGCCCGGTCGACCGACCGGGCCCCTTCCGTGTGTCCGTTCCCGCGTCAGGCCTTGACGCGGACTTCCTTGCGGAGCTTGGCGGTGAGTTCGGCCGCCTCGGCCGGGTCGGTCTTCTTGCCGGCCGCGATGTCCAGAAGGCTCATCGGCAGGACGAGGCCGAGCGTGCTGTGATCGCCCCAGGCGCAGTACGTCATGGTCACCGACTTGGGCTCGTTCTGCCCGCCGTCGGAGTTGTCGACCTTGGCTTCCTGGCACTTGATGATGGCGCCGTCGAGGGAATCGGGCTTGTACTCCTTCGGCTCCCCGGAGAACGTCACGTCCTCGTCGCTGCCGCCCTCCTGGCTCTCCTTCTCCATGAACGCGAACATCGCGTCGAGCGCCTTCTCCGGATCGTCGATCGTGCCGTAGACGCCACCGAACATGAGCTGCTTGCTCGCCAGTGGGTTTTCCTCGTTCTCCGCCGCGTACTCGGCGCTCACGTCCTTGGCGTCCTTCACCCCCCACTTCTCGGCGTCCTTCATGTCACCGGCGTTCGTGCTGCTGTCGCCGTCGGCCTTCTTGTACTCGCCGAGCACCGTCGCCGGAGTCGTCAGCTTGTGCGGGCCGTCGTCGGCGATGTCCGAGCCGCCGCCGCCCCCGCCGCCGAACACGAAGTACACCCCCACGCCGATCGCCGCCACGACGGCGACCGCGCCGATGACCAGACCGGTCTTCTTCTTGCCGCCGCCCGGCGCGGGAGGCTGGGGCATGCCGTACGGGGCCTGGCCGGGCGGCTGCTGGCCGTAGGCGGGCTGCTGGCCGTACGGCGGCTGCTGCGGCGGGACGCCGCCCTGCGCGGGCTGCTGCGGGTAGCCGTAGCCGGGCTGCGGGGGAGGCGTCTGCTGGGGGTAGCCGTAGCCGGGCTGGGGGGCCTGCGGCGGCTGCTGGCCGTACGGACCCGGCTGTCCGTACGGTCCGGGCTGCTGGGGCTGCCCGCCGTACGGGCCCGGCTGGTTGTGACTCATCGACTTCCTCCAAGATTGCCCCCGGCTGAGTCGGGGGAGGGTGGGCTTCCTGAGACATGGGTGAGGCTGTGGTTCCACTGTCCGGGTGAATCACGTGGCTCTGGGACAGGGCCTCACACGTAAGCGCTCCAGTGTGCGAGCGTGGCTTCGACGTGCGCGAAGCGGGCATGCGAGCGCCGCTTCTCCCCGGCCGGCGCGCGGACGGCGGAGCTGTCGCGCGCGTGTGGACGCGTACGGAAGGTCTACAACATGGCGCTCGCCGCCCGCACCGCGGCGTGGGCGCAGCAGGAGAGGGCCGACCGCGACCGAACCCCGGCCATGCTGACCGAGTGGCGGAAGACGGACGAACCGGCGCTCCCCGACGAGGGGTCGTCGGTGCGGCTCCGACCGGCGCTGCGGCATCCGCGGGAAGCGTTCACGAACTGCTTCGCCCAGCGGGCCGAGTATCCGCGATCCGAGTCGCGGAAGCGGTCCCGCAGGTCCGCCGGACACACCCGAAGGGCCTTCCGTTTCCGGGACGGCTCCTTGACGCCGGCGAAGACGGGTCGACCGCTCGACGCCGTACGGTCGCGTCCGCTTCCCGAGCGAGCGCATCCGACGGCAGTGGCGGTTCCGCAGGACGGCGCGGGACGTGGGGTCGCATGGCCGGAATTCCGGAGCCTCCCGGGGTACGACGCCGCGGCGGGGGATCTTCCGGCCGCCGGGCGGGCGGTGACAGTCCGGGGAGCCGGCGCAGGACCTCAACGGAGGGCTCCGGTCGGGCGGCCGGTGCCGAGGCGGAAAGCCCCGGGGCGCGAGCCGTAGGAGCCCTCCTCGTTCGCGAGGGGGGAAGGCCCATGCCGGTTTCCCCTCCAGCGCCGTCGCCGCACGCGACTACTCAACTCCGACACCCTGATCCCCCGATCGCCTCGTCTTCGCCGGCCGGAGCCGGTCGAGCGCCCCTCGACCGAGGGACGGAACACGAGGACCATGCTTACGTGATGCTGACATCCTGACCCAGAGATGGCGTGCGCAGGTCACCGGGGGCCGCACCGTTACAAACGAAACGAGTTTCGGGACGGGGTCGTGACGCCCTTAAACTGACCCCCGTGACCGAGAACTCTCAGCAGCCGCAGCCCGCACCCGCCACCGAACTGCCGACCCAGTACGCGCCGGCCGAGGTAGAGGGGCAGCTGTACGAGCGCTGGGTGGAACGGGGTTACTTCGAGGCCGACGCGGACAGCGACAAGCCGCCGTACACCGTCGTCATCCCGCCGCCGAACGTCACGGGCAGCCTGCACCTCGGGCACGCCTTCGAGCACACGCTCATCGACGCGCTGACCCGCCGCAAGCGGATGCAGGGCTTCGAGACGCTGTGGCAGCCCGGCATGGACCACGCCGGCATCGCCACGCAGAACGTCGTCGAGCGGGAGCTGGCCAAGGAGGGCAAGTCCCGGCACGACCTCGGCCGGGAGGCGTTCGTCGAGCGCGTCTGGCAGTGGAAGGGCGAGTCCGGCGGGCAGATCAGCGGCCAGATGCGCCGCCTCGGCGACGGCGTCGCCTGGTCCCGTGAGCGCTTCACCATGGACGAGGGCCTGTCCCAGGCCGTCCAGACCATCTTCAAGCGGCTCTACGACGACGAGCTGATCTACCGCGCCGAGCGCATCATCAACTGGTGCCCGCGCTGCCTGACCGCGATCTCCGACATCGAGGTCGAGTACCAGGACGACGACGGCGAGCTCGTCTCCATGAAGTACGGCGACGGTGACGAGACGATCGTCGTCGCCACCACCCGTGCCGAGACGATGCTCGGTGACACGGCCGTCGCCGTCCACCCTGAGGACGAGCGGTACAAGCACCTGGTCGGCAAGCTGATCAAGCTGCCGCTGACCGACCGCTCCATCCCGGTCGTCGCCGACGAGCACGTCGACCCCGAGTTCGGCACCGGCGCCGTCAAGGTGACGCCCGCCCACGACCCGAACGACTTCGAGATCGGCCGGCGCCACGACCTGCCCGCCATCGCGGTCATGGACGAGCACGCGATCATCACCGCCCACGGCCCCTTCCAGGGCCTGGACCGGCTGGAGGCGCGTTCCGCCATCGTCGCCGCGCTGCGCGCCGAGGGCCGGATCGTCGCCGAGAAGCGGCCGTACGTCCACTCGGTCGGCCACTGCTCGCGCTGCAAGACCACCGTCGAGCCGCGCCTGTCGATGCAGTGGTGGGTCAAGGTCGGCCCGCTGGCGAAGGCGGCCGGTGACGCGGTCCGCGACGGCAAGGTCAAGATCCACCCGCAGGAGATGGAGAAGCGGTACTTCGACTGGGTCGACAACCTCCACGACTGGTGCATCTCGCGCCAGCTGTGGTGGGGCCACCGCATCCCGGTCTGGTACGGGCCCGAGGGCGAGGTCGTCTGCGTCGGGCCCGACGAGGAGCCGCCGACCGGTGAGGGCTGGCACCAGGACTCCGACGTCCTCGACACCTGGTTCTCCTCCGGCCTGTGGCCGTTCTCCACGCTCGGCTGGCCGGAGCAGACCGACTCGCTCGCGAAGTTCTATCCGAACTCCGTCCTGGTCACCGGCTACGACATCCTCTTCTTCTGGGTCGCCCGGATGATGATGTTCGGCCTCTACGCGATGGACGGCACCCCGCCGTTCCACACCATCGCCCTGCACGGCATGGTCCGTGACCAGAACGGCAAGAAGATGTCCAAGTCCTTCGGGAACGTGGTCAACCCGCTGGACTGGATGGACAAGTACGGCTCCGACGCGCTCCGCTTCACCCTCGCGCGCGGTGCCAACCCGGGCGTCGACGTCCCGATCGGCGAGGACTGGGTCCAGGGCTCCCGGAACTTCACCAACAAGATCTGGAACGCCACCCGCTTCGCCCTGATGAACGGCGCGACGGTCGAGGGCCCGCTGCCCGAGGCGTCGAGGATGTCCTCCACCGACCGCTGGATCCTCTCCCGCCTGAACTCGGTGGTCGCCGAGGTCGACGCGTACTACGAGGACTACCAGTTCGCGAAGCTGTCCGACGCCCTGTTCCACTTCGCCTGGGACGAGGTCTTCGACTGGTACGTCGAGATGTCCAAGACGACGTTCCAGGCGGGCGGCGAGCCCGCCGAGGTCAGCAAGCGCGTCCTCGGAGAGGTCCTCGACGTCACGCTGCGGCTGCTGCACCCGGTCGTCCCGTTCGTCACCGACACGCTGTGGACCACGCTCACCGGCGGTGAGTCGGTCGTCATCGCCGAGTGGCCGTCCGACTCGGGCTTCCGGGACGCCGACGCCGAGCGGGAGATCGAGACCGTCCAGTCCGTCGTCACCGAGGTCCGCCGCTTCCGTCACGACCAGGGCCTGCAGCCCGGCCAGCGGGTGCCGGCCCGGCTGACCCTCGACGGCACCGCGCTCGCGGCGCACGAGGCGGCCGTCCGGCAGCTGCTGCGCCTCCAGCCGGAGGGCGACGCCTTCACGGCCACGGCGACCCTGCCGGTCGCGGGCGTCGAGGTCGCCCTCGACCTCTCCGGTGTCATCGACTTCGCCGCCGAGCGCAAGCGGCTGGCCAAGGACCTCGCCGCCGCCGAGAAGGAGAAGGCCCAGGCCAACGGCAAGCTCGGCAACGAGGCGTTCCTCGCCAAGGCGCCGGACCACGTCGTGGACAAGATCCGGGGGCGGCTGGCCAAGGCGGACGAGGACATCGCCCGCATCCAGGCCCAGCTGGAGAAGCTGCCGCAGGCGTAGCCCACCGGTACGTGGTGAAAGGCTCCCGGCGCCCTTCAAGGGTGCCGGGAGCCTTTCACGCACCCAGGGGCGCGGGGGCGCATCGACGTGCGGCTCCGCCGCGTGGGCGCGACAAGCCACGCCAGCCCCGCACACGCGACGGCACCTCAGCCGCCCCGCCGTCGGCGACCTCCGTAGACTGGTTCCCGTGAGCGACATCCCCGGCGAGAACCAGCCCGACCCTCTCGAAACCTTCGACGAGATCATCGACGCGGAGACGACCCGCGACCCCGACCTCGCCGTGATCGAGGCCGGCAGCCGCACCCTCCGCACCCAGGGCGGCCCCCCGCAGGCCGACGTGCCCGCGCGCCCCGAGGATCCCGAGGTGGACAAGGCCCTGCGCGAGGTGGAGGCGGAGCTCGCCACCCGCTGGGGCGAGACCAAGCTGGAGCCGTCCGTCGCCCGCATCGCCGCGCTGATGGACGTGCTGGGCGACCCGCAGCGGTCGTACCCGTCCATCCACATCACCGGGACCAACGGCAAGACCACCACCGCCCGCATGATCGAGGCCCTGCTCGGAGCCTTCGACCTGCGCACCGGGCGGTACACCTCGCCGCACGTGCAGTCGGTCACCGAGCGCATCAGCCTGGACGGGGCGCCGATCTCCGCCGAGCGGTTCATCGAGACGTACGAGGACATCAAGCCGTACGTCGGGCTGGTGGACGACCAGCAGGAGTACCGGCTGTCCTTCTTCGAGGTGCTGACCGGCATGGCGTACGCCGCCTTCGCCGACGCGCCCGTCGACGTGGCCGTCGTCGAGGTCGGCATGGGCGGCTCCTGGGACGCCACCAACGTCATCGACGGTGACGTCGCCGTCGTCACCCCCATCGACCTGGACCACACCGACCGGCTCGGCGGGACGCCCGGCGAGATCGCGACGGAGAAGGCCGGCATCGTCAAGCAGGACGCCACCGTGATCCTGGCCCAGCAGCCGGTGGACGCGGCGCAGGTGCTGCTGAAGAAGGCCGTGGACGTCAACGCCACCGTGGCCCGTGAAGGGCTGGAGTTCGGGGTCGTCGCCCGGCAGGTCGCCGTCGGCGGGCAGCTGATGACCCTGCGCGGGCTCGGCGGCGAGTACACCGAGGTCTACCTGCCGCTGCACGGCGCCCACCAGGCGCACAACGCGGCCGTCGCGCTCGCCGCCGTCGAGGCGTTCTTCGGCGTCGGGGCGCAGCGGCCCGGGCCGCTGGACATCGACACCGTGCGCAAGGCCTTCGCCGCCGTCGCCTCGCCGGGGCGGATGGAGGTGGTGCGGCGCTCGCCGACCGTGGTGCTGGACGCCGCGCACAATCCGGCCGGGGCCCGCGTCACCGCGGAGGCGGTCGGGGAGGCGTTCCAGTTCAGCCGGCTCATCGGCGTGGTCGGCGCGAGCGGCGACAAGAACGTGCGGGGGCTGCTGGAGGCCTTCGAGCCGGTCTTCGCCGAGGTCGTCGTCACCCAGAACTCCAGCCACCGCGCGATGGACGCGGACGAGCTGGCGTCCGTCGCCGTGGAGGTGTTCGGCGAGGACCGGGTGCAGGTCGAGCCGCGGCTGCCGGACGCCCTGGAGGCCGCGATCACGCTCGCCGAGGAGGAGGGCGAGTTCGCGGGCGGCGGTGTGCTCGTCACCGGTTCCGTCATCACCGTCGGCGAGGCCCGACTGCTCCTCGGGAGGGGCTGAGAAACGTGCGTACGCTCTGTGCTTCCACTCTGATCGGCGAGGTCTTCGTGATCGGCTTCGCCGGACTGGTCGCCATGAAGGACCCGGACCTGTCCATGGGGACGGTGTGGACGGTCAGCGGCATCGCGATGTTCCTGTGCGTGGCGCTGTGCGGCGTGGTCACCCGGCCGGGCGGCGTCGCCTTCGGCTGGGCCCTGCAGATCGCCCTGATCGCCTCCGGGTTCGTCGTGCCGACCATGTTCTTCCTGGGGGCGGTCTTCGCCGCCCTGTGGTGGGCGTCCGTGCACTACGGGCGGAAGATCGACGAAGCGAAGGCGAGGTTCGCGGCCCAGGCGGACGCCGCCGCGCCCGACGCCGCCTGACGCTGCGTGACGGGCGCTGCGACACGCCCGGTAACCTCAGTCATCACTTCGTACCACCGCGCGTCCGCACGCCTGTGCGAACGCACCTCTCCAAGGAGCCCGTCGTGACCCAGCGCAGCCTCGTCCTCCTCAAGCCCGACGCCGTCCGTCGCGGCCTGACCGGCGAGATCATCAGCCGTATCGAGCGCAAGGCCGGCTGGCAGATCACCGCGCTGGAACTGCGCACCCTGGACGCCGAGACGCTGGAGCAGCACTACGGCGAGCACAAGGGCAAGCCCTTCTACGAGCCGCTGGTCGAGTTCATGGCGTCCGGTCCGGTCGTCGCCATGGTCGTCGAGGGGGAGCGGGTCATCGAGGGCGTGCGCGCGCTGGCCGGCCCGACCGACCCGATCGCCGCCGCCCCCGGCTCCATCCGCGGGGACTTCGGCGTGATCGTGCGGGAGAACCTGATCCACGCCTCCGACTCCGAGGAGTCCGCCGAGCGCGAGCTGAAGATCTTCTTCCCGGGCCGGGTCTGAGTCCCTTCCCGGACACGCCGGACACGCCTTTTTTCTGACGCGACGTCAGTCGAATGGCCCGCAGCAGACCGGGGCGGTCGCGTAAAAGCGACCGCCCTGTGGCATATGCGCGCCTGTTCGGGGGAACTGATGCCTCCGTTGGCCCGTCTCCACAAGCGAGGCGATGCGCCATCTGCTGACAATGGCGAAGACCCTCGCGCAGTGTTCGCGAAAGCGCGTCTACGATGGAAGCCTCCACGCGTCACTGCACCCACCTCGCCTACCTGAAAAGCCCTCAAAAGCTCATGGGAAGGCCAGTCGAATCCTGATGGGGAACTCAATGTCGTTCATCGGCCGTGACATGGCTGTCGACCTCGGGACCGCCAACACGCTGGTGTACGTCAGGGGTCGCGGGATCGTACTCAACGAGCCGTCCGTCGTCGCGATCAACACCAACACCGGTGGCATCCTCGCGGTCGGCGCCGAAGCGAAGAAGATGATCGGGCGCACGCCCGGCAACATCGTTGCCGTACGCCCGCTGAAGGACGGCGTCATCGCCGACTTCGAGATCACCGAGCGGATGCTCCGCTACTTCATCCTGAAGATCCACAAGCGGCGTTATCTGGCTCGCCCGCGGGTCGTCGTCTGTGTGCCCTCGGGCATCACCGGCGTCGAGCGCCGCGCCGTCATCGAGGCGTCGTCCCAGGCCGGCGCCCGTCAGGTGCACATCATCGAGGAGCCCATGGCCGCGGCCATCGGCTCCGGCCTGCCGGTCCACGAGGCCACGGGCAACATGGTGGTGGACATCGGCGGCGGCACCACGGAGGTCGCGGTCATCTCGCTCGGCGGCATCGTCACCGCCCAGTCCATCCGCGTCGCGGGTGACGAGCTGGACAACGCGATCATCCAGCACGTGAAGAAGGAGTACAGCCTTCTGCTGGGCGAGCGCACGGCCGAGCAGATCAAGATCACGGTCGGTTCGGCGTACGACCTCGACACCGACGAGCACACCGAAATCCGCGGCAGGGACCTGGTCTCCGGGCTGCCCAAGACCGTCGTCATCTCCGCCGCCGAAGTGCGCAAGGCCATCGAGGAGCCGGTCAACGCGATCGTCGACGCCGTCAAGACGACCCTCGACAAGTGTCCGCCGGAGCTGTCCGGCGACATCATGGACCGGGGTATCGTCCTGACCGGCGGCGGCGCGCTGCTGCGCGGGCTCGACGAGCGGCTGCGCCGGGAGACCGGAATGCCGATCCACATCGCCGAGGACCCGCTGGACAGCGTGGCGCTCGGCTCCGGCAAGTGCGTCGAGGAGTTCGACGCGCTCCAGCAGGTGCTGGACGCCCAGCCCCGCAGATGACATCACCCTTCGGGTCCGCCGTACGAGACGAACTCCTCTCGTGCGGCGGATCGTTGATATAGAGGTGCGGTACCGCGCATGTACCTCAGGTACCGAATCGCCTGAATTCCTGAACACCGCCACGTAATTCCCGAATTCGACGAGGAAGGCACGGCCGCCGCACGTGAGGGACACGAAAGAGAGCCGGCTGCTCCTGGTGCTGCTGATCGCCATCGCGTTCGCACTGATCACGGTGGACATCCGCGGCGGGGAGGACTCACCGGTCGACGGTGCCCGGCAGGCCGCGGCCACCGTCTTCGGCCCGATCGAGAACGGGGTGTCGTCCGCGGTCGACCCGGTGGGCAACGCCATCACCGCGATCCGTGAATCCGGCGACCGGCACGACCGCCTTTCCGAACTGGAGACGCAGAACGCGGCCCTGAAGGCGAAGCTCGGCAGCGACGAGCGCGGCCGCAGCCGGCTGAAGCAGTTCGACAAGATGCTCGGGCTCGCCGGCGCCGGCCAGTACGGCATCAAGGGCGCCCAGGTCATCGCCATAGGAGCCGCGCAGGGCTTCTCCTGGACCATCACCATCGACGCCGGCGCCCATGACGGCATCAAACGCGACATGACCGTCCTCAACGGCGACGGCCTCGTCGGCCGCGTGACCACCGTCGGGCCGAACACCGCCACCGTGCTGCTCGCCAACGACCCCGACTTCACCGTCGGCACCCGGATGGAGGCCGGCGACGAACTCGGCTTCGCCTCCGGCCAGGGCGGCCGCCCCCTGCGCGTCGAACTCCTCAACGGCAAGGCCGACGTCAAGAAGGGCGACCGCCTGGTCACCTTCGGCTCCCAGGCCGACAAGCCGTTCGTGCCCGGCGTGCCCGTCGGCGTCGTCTCCCGCGTCGACCCCTCCGGCGGCGACCTCACCCGCACCCTCGACGTCACACCGTTCGTCAGCTTCACCAAGCTCGACATCGTCGGCGTCGTCGTCCAGGCCCCGCAGAAGGACCCGCGGGACACGGTGCTCCCGGACAAGCCGGAGCCGGAACCCAAGCCGACCGTGACGGTGACCGTGACTCCGTCCGCCGGGGCCCCCGTCGACGGCCAGTCGCAGGACGAGCAGGGCGGGCAGACCCAGCAGGACGGGCAGACCGAGCAGAACCAGCAGACCGAGCAGTAGGAGTTTTCACCCCATGCGCGTCAACCGGATCCTGCTGTCCGTCTCCCTGGTCGTCGTCGCCCTGGTCATCCAGGTGAGCGTCCTCGCCCGCCTCCACCTGCCCGGCGCCGTCCCCGACCTGCTGCTCCTCACCGTCCTCGGCCTCGCCCTGGTCTACGGCCACGTCGGCGGCGCCCTCGTCGGCTTCGGCGCCGGACTCCTCGCCGACCTCGCCCCGCCCGCCGACCACGCCGCCGGCCGCTACGCCCTCGTGCTCTGCGTCATCGGCTACCTCGCCGGGCTCGCCAAACCGGACAACGGCCGGCTCAGGTCGGCCACCGGCCCCATGGCCGTCGTGGTCGTCGCCGCCCTCGGCACCACCCTGCTGTACGCCGGCGTGGGCGCCCTCGTCGGCGACACCGCCGCCCGCCATGTGGGCCTGCCCGGCCTGCTGTTCACGGCCGCCCTGTACGACCTGCTGCTCGCGCCGTTCGTCGTCCCCGGCATCATGGCCCTGGCCAGACGCGCCGAGAACGACCCGCTCGCCGAGACCAACTCCGCGGGCCAGAAGACCGACATCGCCTCCGGCTGGCTCTCCGGCGGCACCGGACTGCGCATCGGCAGCCAGCGCAACGGACTGCGGGCCAAGGCGGCGCGGGCGCGGGTCGCCCGGGCCGGACGCATCAAGGGGGTCAAGCGGCTGTGACGACGACTTCCCAGCCGTACGACCGCGTCGACACGTACACCCACTGAACGGGGGAGGCAGCCGCAGTGACCGACCCCCGCCCGTCGCCCACCACCACCCTCAACGGAATGGGCTGCTCCCATGAGTAACATTCCGGAGACCGGCCGCAGCACGCGCGTCCAGACCCGGCTCGTCGTCATCCAGATCCTCGTCCTCTCCCTCCTCGCCACCCTCGGCGGACGGCTCTGGTACCTCCAGATCCGCCAGGGCGACGAGTACGCCGAGGAGGCCTCCGGCAACCACGTCCAGCAGGTCGTCCAGCCCGCGACCCGCGGCTCGATCCTGGACGCCCGCGGCGTGGCCCTCGCCGACAACGAGACCCGCCTCGTCGTCTCCGCCTCCCGCACCGACCTGCTGAAGATGAAGGACGACGGCAAGGCCGTCCTCACCAAGCTCGCCGGCGTCCTCGGCATGCAGCCCAAGGACGTCATGGACAAGGTCCGGCTGTGCGACGCCGAGACGCCCCAGCCCTGCTGGAACGGCTCGCCCTACCAGCCGATCCCCGTCACCGACGAGGCCACCCCCAAGCAGGCCCTCCAGATCCGCGAGCGCGCCGAGGACTTCCCCGGCATCACCGCCGAACCCGAGGCGCTGCGCCGCTACGCCGGCCCCGGCGGATCCAACACCGCGCAGGTCCTCGGCTACCTCTCGCCGGTCACCGACGAGGAGATCCAGAAGGCCCAGGACACCGACTCGCCCTTCCTGCGCTCGGACCAGGTCGGCCGCTCCGGCCTGGAGCGCCAGTACGACAAGGCACTGCGCGGCAAGGCCGGCGTCACCCGCTACGAGGTCGACAACCTCGGCCGGGTCATCGGCGAGGCCGAGTCCGACCCCGGCGTGCCCGGCTCCAACCTCGTCACCAGCATCGACGCCCGCGTCCAGCGGGTCGCCGAGTACGAGCTGAACGCGGCGATGAAGGAAGCCCGCAAGGTCTACGACGACAACACCGGCGAGAACTACAAGGCCGACGCCGGCGCCGTCGTCGTGATGGAGGCCAAGACCGGCCGCGTCGTCGCCATGGCCTCCAACCCGGCGTACGATCCCAACGCCTGGGTCGGCGGCATCTCCGCCGCCGACTACAAGAAGCTCACCGGCAAGGACTCCCGCTACCCGCTGCTCAACCGGGCCACCCAGGGCCAGGCGGCCCCGGGCTCGATCTTCAAGGTGATCTCCACGTCCGCCGCCGTGGACGCCGGCTACGACTTCGACGGCGGCTACGACTGCTCCAGCTCCTACTCCGTCGGCGGCCAGGTCTTCAAGAACTACGAGTCCGCCAGCTACGGCTCGATCGACCTCGGCCGCGCCCTGGAACTCTCCTGCGACACCGTCTACTACCGCCTGGCCCACCAGGAGTGGAAGAAGGACGGCGGCATGAAGCCGAAGAACCCCCACGACTACTTCTACAAGGCCGCCCACGACTTCGGCCTCGGCAAGAAGACGGGCATCGACCTCCCCAACGAGGTCACCGGCCGCGTCCCCGACCGCGAGTGGAAGCAGGAGTACTGGGAGGCCAACAAGGACGCCTGGTGCAAGTCGGGCAAGAAGGGCGGCTCCTACGTCGAGCAGATCGCGTACGAGAACTGCCTCGAGGGCAACCAGATGCGCGCCGGTGACGCCATCAACTACTCCATCGGACAGGGCGACACCCTCGTCACCCCCATCCAGATGGCCACCATCTACGCGGCCATCTCCAACGGCGGCACCATGTACGACCCGAGCATCGGCAAGGCGATCATCAGCCCCGACGGCAAGGAGATCCGCCCGATCGAGCCCAAGGCGCACGGCAAGCTGCCGATAAGCAGGACCACGCTGGCCAAGATGGACGACGCCCTCGAAGGCGTCGCCACCCGCGGCACCGCCGCCTGGCGGTTCGCACAGGACGGCTGGCCGCAGGACAAGATCCCGATGCACGCCAAGACCGGCACGGCCGAGGTCTACGGCAAGCAGACCACCTCCTGGTTCGCCACCTACACCGACGAGTACGCGATCGTCATGACGATCTCCCAGGGCGGCACGGGCTCCGGCGCCTCCGGCCCGGCCGTCCGCAACATCTACGACGCGCTCTACGGCGTCGCGGACGACGGGGAGATCGACAAGAAGAAGGCACTGCTGCCCGAGCCCCAGGCGAAGCTGCCGACGATCAAGGCGGACGGGACCATCCCCGCGCCGAAGATGCCCAGGGACGTCGTCAAGGAACTCCTCCCCACGGAGAAGGCCTCCCCGGAGGACGAGTACGCCCCCGTCGACGGACAGGAGCAGGGAGCGACGCCACCGGCGCAGAACGGCGAGAACCGCGACACGCGCCGCCACCGACGACGCGGCGGGGGCCGTCGCGGCAGCGGAAGCCGCGCAGCGGGCAGAGGCGGAAGCCGGAGGACACGCGCATGACCGGTTCCCACAGCTTCCAGGTCTCCGGCTACGGACCCGAGAAGGCCGGCTGGACCCGGCTGCTCGCCCGGGACTCGATGGCCCGCCGGCTCGACTGGCCGATACTGCTGGCCGCCGTCGCGCTCTCGCTGATGGGCTCCCTGCTCGTCTACTCCGCGACCCGCAACCGCACCGAGCTCAACCAGGGCGACCCGTACTACTTCCTGACCCGGCACCTGCTGAACACCGGCATCGGGCTCGCCCTGATGATCGCCACCGTCTGGCTCGGCCACCGCACTCTGCGCACCGCCGTGCCGGTGCTGTACGGCTTCTCCGTGTTCCTGATCCTGCTGGTGCTCACCCCGCTCGGCTCGACCATCAACGGCGCCCACTCCTGGATCAAACTCCCCGGCGGCTTCTCCCTGCAGCCCTCGGAGTTCGTGAAGATCACGATCATCCTCGGCATGGCGATGCTGCTGGCCGCACGCGTCGACGCGGGAGACCGGCCCCACCCGGACCACCGGACGGTGCTCCAGGCCCTCGGCCTGGCCACCGTGCCGATGCTGATCGTGATGCTCATGCCCGACCTCGGGTCGGTCATGGTCATGGTCATCATCGTGCTGGGCGTGCTGCTCGCCTCCGGCGCCTCCAACCGCTGGGTGTTCGGACTGCTCGGCGCGGGAACCGCCGGCGCGCTCGCCGTCTGGCAGCTCGGCATCCTCGACGACTACCAGATCGCCCGCTTCGCCGCCTTCGCCAACCCGGAACTCGACCCCGCGGGCGTCGGCTACAACACCAACCAGGCACGCATCGCGATCGGCTCCGGCGGCCTGACCGGCTCCGGCCTCTTCCACGGCTCCCAGACCACCGGCCAGTTCGTCCCCGAGCAGCAAACCGACTTCGTCTTCACGGTCGCCGGGGAGGAACTGGGCTTCCTCGGCGCGGGCCTGATCATCGCCCTGCTCGGCGTGGTCCTGTGGCGCGCCTGCAAGATCGCCCGCGAGACCACCGACCTGTACGGCACGGTCGTCGCCGCCGGGATCGTCGCCTGGTTCGCCTTCCAGACCTTCGAGAACATCGGCATGACCCTCGGCATCATGCCGGTGACCGGCCTCCCCCTGCCCTTCGTGTCGTACGGCGGCTCCTCCATGTTCGCCGTGTGGATAGCGGTGGGCCTGCTCCAGTCGATCACCGCGCAGAGACCGATGTCGGCGTAACAGGGGGACCGGCCGCCCGAGCGGTACGGGGGACCGTCCGCGCCGGGTTAGGCTGGATGGTCCCCCTTGTCAGCACACGAAGGTTCCGTGAGATGCCTGCCGAAGCCGCCGAGTCTGTGTCTTCCGTGTTTCCGCAGCTCGAAGCGCTGCTCCCGCATGTGCAGAAGCCGATCCAGTACGTCGGCGGAGAGCTCAACTCGACGGTCAAGGACTGGGAATCCTGCGACGTCCGCTGGGCCCTGATGTACCCGGACGCGTACGAGGTCGGTCTGCCCAACCAGGGCGTCATGATCCTCTACGAGGTCCTCAACGAGCAGCAGGGCGTCCTCGCCGAGCGCACCTACAGCGTGTGGCCGGACCTGGAGGCGCTGATGCGGGAGCACACCGTCCCGCAGTTCACGGTCGACAGCCACCGCCCGGTCAAGGCCTTCGACGTGTTCGGCCTCTCCTTCTCCACCGAGCTCGGCTACACCAACATGCTGACCGCCCTCGACCTGGCCGGCATCCCGCTGGAGTCCAAGGACCGCGGCATCGACGACCCGGTCGTCCTGGCCGGCGGACACGCGGCCTTCAACCCCGAGCCGATCGCCGACTTCATCGACTGCGCCGTCATCGGCGACGGCGAGCAGGCCGTCCTGGAGATCACCGCGATCATCCGCGCCTGGAAGGCCGAGGGCCGTCCCGGCGGCCGCGAGGAACTCCTCCTCCGCCTCGCCAGGACCGGCGGGGTCTACGTCCCCGGCTTCTACGACGTCGAGTACCTCCCCGACGGCCGGATCGCCCGCGTCGTCCCCAACCGCTCGGGCGTCCCGTGGCGCGTCTCCAAGCACACCGTCATGGACCTCGACGAGTGGCCCTACCCCAAGCAGCCCCTCGTCCCCCTCGCCGAGACGGTCCACGAGCGCATGTCGGTGGAGATCTTCCGCGGCTGCACCCGCGGCTGCCGCTTCTGCCAGGCCGGCATGATCACCCGCCCGGTGCGCGAGCGCTCCATCACGGGCATCGGCGAGATGGTCGAGAAGGGCCTGAAGGCGACCGGCTTCGAGGAGGTCGGCCTGCTGTCGTTGTCCTCCGCGGACCACTCGGAGATCGCCGACGTCGCCAAGGGCCTCGCGGACCGGTACGAGGAGGACAAGATCGGCCTGTCCCTCCCCTCCACCCGCGTCGACGCCTTCAACATCGACCTCGCCAACGAGCTGACCCGCAACGGCCGCCGCTCCGGCCTGACCTTCGCCCCCGAGGGCGGCTCCGAGCGCATCCGCAAGGTCATCAACAAGATGGTCTCGGAAGAGGACCTGATCCGCACCGTCGCCACCGCGTACGGCAACGGCTGGCGCCAGGTGAAGCTGTACTTCATGTGCGGCCTGCCCACCGAGACCGACGACGACGTCCTCCAGATCGCCGACATGGCCACCCGCGTCATCGCCAAGGGCCGCGAGGTCTCCGGCTCGGGCGACATCCGCTGCACGGTCTCCATCGGCGGCTTCGTGCCCAAGCCCCACACCCCCTTCCAGTGGGCGCCGCAGCTGTCGGCCGAGGAGACGGACGCCCGGCTGCAGAAGCTCCGCGACAAGATCCGCGGCGACAAGAAGTACGGCCGCTCCATCGGCTTCCGCTACCACGACGGCAAGCCCGGCATCGTCGAGGGCCTCCTCTCCCGCGGCGACCGCCGCATCGGCGCCGTCATCCGCGCCGTCTACGACGACGGCGGCCGCTTCGACGGCTGGCGCGAGCACTTCTCGTACGACCGCTGGATGGCCTGCGCCGACAAGGCCCTGGAGCCGTTCGGCGTCGACGTCGACTGGTACACCACCCGCGAGCGCGGCTACGAGGAGGTCCTCCCCTGGGACCACCTCGACTCCGGCCTCGACAAGGAGTGGCTCTGGGAGGACTGGCAGGACGCCCTCGACGAGACCGAGGTCGAGGACTGCCGCTGGACGCCGTGCTTCGACTGCGGCGTGTGCCCGGCCATGCAGACCGAGATCCAGGTGGGCCCGACCGGGAAGAAGCTGCTGCCGCTGACGGTCAAGTAGCCGGCTGAGCGGGGTCCGTGCGTCGCGGGCGACGTGGCGCGGTGCCGTACGTCACATTCGGTGTGTGACGTACGGTCAGTTTGCCGGGGATGGACCGGTGGACGAGATCATGTGGATGATCTTAGATGTCCGAAGTTGCGGTGCCGTCCACGTGACTTCCGGGTGTCCGGGGGCCGTCGGCGGGCCGCATCCTCCAGTCCAGTTGCGCCCGACGATCTCTAGGACAGTGATGAGAGCACCCGGCACGCCCTCGAGCACAGCACACCCGAAGCGGTCCAGACGGAAGGCGCCCGGAGCCGCCGCGGTCAGGTCGGCCGCCCTGCTCGGTGCGGCACCGTTGCTGCTCATGACCGCCTCACCGGGCCACGCGGTGGTCGGTGAGCCTGCCGAGGGCGCCTCCTACGGCTTCACCGCCCGGCTTCTCGTCGGCGACCACGAGCGAGGCTGCTCCGGCGCGCTGATATCCGCCGAGTGGGTGCTCACGGCCGCCAGTTGCTTCGCCGAGGACCCGGTCGCCGACCGCACGGTGCCGGCCGGCGCGCCCAGGGTCAAGACCGTCGTGACCGTGGGCGGCGGCCAGACCCGGACCGTGGCCGAACTGCGTCCGCACGACGAGCGCGACCTCGTCCTGGCCCGCCTCGCCCAGCCCGTGCGCGGCGTGACCCCGGTCGCCGTCGCCGACGCGGCGCCCGCCGCCGGGCAGGAACTCACCGTCGCCGGACACGGCCGTACGGCCGCGGAATGGGCGCCGCTCGGCCGGCACACCGGGACGTTCGCCGTCACCTCCGTCGCCGGCGGCGACCTCACCCTCAGCGGGAAGGGCGGCGCCTCGGTCTGTCAGGGCGATGCCGGAGGCCCCGCCGTCCGCACCGTCGACGGCAAGCCGGCGCTCGTCGCGATCAGCAGCCGCTCCGACCAGGCGGGCTGCTTCGGCAACGACGCCCCGGCGGGCACCCCCAGCACCGCGATCAGCACCCGTGTCGACGACGTCCGGGACTGGATCACGGCCAACGCCCGGGCCACTCCCGGCTCCGACTTCGACGGCGACGGCCGCAGCGACGTCGGCGTGTTCTACGACAACGGTGCCCTCCAGGACGGCGGGTCCCGCTCGACGCTCTGGTCGCTCACCAGCACCGGGTCCGGGATGGCCGAGCCGCAGATGAAGTGGGACAGCGCGGACGGCGGCAGCTGGAACGGGAGCCGCTCGAAGGCGTTCTCCGGTGACTTCGACGGCGATGGCCGCAGCGATGTCGGTGTGCTGTACAACTACGGCGTGCGGGCGGACGGCGGCGGCAACCACACGGCGCTGTGGACGTTCACGAGCACCGGGTCCGGCTTCGGCAAGCCGGTCAGGGTCTGGGACAGCGCGGACGGCGGCAGCTGGAACTGGGACAGCTCGAAGCCGGTCGTCGGTGACTTCAATGGTGACGGCCGCGACGATGTCGGTGTGCTCTACGCCTACGGCGTGCGGGCGGACGGCGGCGGCAACCGCACCGCGCTGTGGACGCTGACGAGCACCGGGTCCGGCTTCGGCAAGCCGGTCAAGGTCTGGGACAGCGCGGACGGCGGCAGCTGGAACTGGGACCGCTCCAAGCCGGTCGCCGGTGACTTCAACGGTGACGGCCGCGGTGACGTCGGTGTGCTGTACGACTACGGCGTGCAGGCGAACGGCGGCAGCCGCACGGGCCTGTGGACGCTGACGAGCACCGGGTCCGGCTTCGGCAAGCCGGTCATGGCCTGGGACAGCGTGGACAGCGGTATCAGCTGGAGGTGGGACAGCTCGAAGCCGGTCGCCGGTGACTTCGACGGTGACGGCCGCGGCGACGTCGGTGTGCTCTACAACAACGGGGTGCGGGCGGACGGCGGCGGCAACCGCACCGCGCTGTGGACGCTGACGAGCACGGGTTCCGGCTTCGGCAAGCCGGTCAGGGTCTGGGACAGCGTGGACGGCGGCAGCTGGAACTGGGACCGCTCGAAGCCGGTCGCCGGTGACTTCGACGGTGACGGCCGCGGTGACGTCGGTGTGCTCTACGACTACGGCGTGCAGGCGGGCGGCGGCAGCCGCACGGGCCTGTGGACGCTGACGAGCACCGGGTCCGGCTCCGGCAAGCCGGTCAAGGTCTGGGACAGCGCGAACAGCGGCACCAGCTGGACCTGGGCGCGGAGCGACCTCGCCTGACCGGCGCTCGCTCGCACGAACCGCCACGACGGTCGGACGCCGGAAGGTGTCCCGTCGTGGCGGTTTCGCGTACCGGCGGGAACTCGTGGTGGCGGGAACGCGTACTCTAGAAAAGAGGACTGGGCGCGATGCCCCCGCCGAGGCGAGGACGGTGCCCCGTCCCGACCGCCGTACACAAGGAGAAGTTCCCCTGGGCAAGCGACAGCCCGAAGGCCCGCCGCCCGTACCCGCGGTGCAGCGCATCCGACTGCGTTACACCAAGCGCGGCCGCCTCCGGTTCACCAGCCACCGTGACTTCCAGCGCGCCTTCGAGCGTGCGCTGCGCCGTGCCGAGGTACCCATGGCGTACTCGGCGGGGTTCACGCCGCATCCGAAGGTGTCGTACGCCAATGCCGCACCCACCGGCACGGGCAGTGAGGCGGAGTACCTGGAGATCGCGCTCACCGAGGCGCGTGACCCGGAGCGGCTCAGGCTGCTCCTCGACGAGTCGCTGCCCGCCGGGCTCGACATCGTCGAGGCCGCCGAGGCCAGGACCTCCGGGCTCGCGGACCGGCTGACGGCTTCCGTGTGGGAGCTGCGGCTGGACGGTGTGGACCCCGCGGACGCGGAACGCGCCGTGGCGGCCTTCAACGCGGCCTCGGCCGTGGAGGTCCAGCGCAGGACGAAGAACGGCGTCCGTACCTTCGACGCCCGCTCCGCAGTCGCGCACCTCGAGAGCGTCACCACGCACGGTTCACCGGCTGATAGGCCGACCGACCGGCCCTGTGCGATACTGCGGCTGGTTGTTCGGCACGTGACGCCTGCCGTACGACCCGACGACGTCCTGTCCGGTCTTCGCGCCGTGGCCGACCTGGCGCCGCCGGTCCCCGCAGCGGTGACCAGGCTGGCGCAGGGGCTGTTCGATGAAGAGACCGGTGCGGTGACCGACCCGCTCGCGCCCGACCGCGAGGCAGAAGCGCCCGAGCCGCAGTCGGCCGCCGCTTCCGCCGCCGCGAAGGCGCCGGCGTAAGGAAGGTTCCGCGTAGGGACGGACGTCGTAGCGCCGCCCTCGAACTCGGGAGCCACCTGGGTCGGGCAGCGCACCGACCACAAGACTTTCGCCAGGCCGTACACGACAAGGGGTACGGAACCGGCGAGACAAGACACGGAGAGCTCCCGAGCGGCGCCCGCGCCCCGGACGGCGGCGACCGCGCATCGCGCGAGCCGCGGACGTCACCGGCGGTCGACATGGTCGATGCCGGACCAGGCGCGGCGCCCGGGAGCCTGACGGGAGAAACCCCCGCATGCTCGAACCGACCGAACCCACAGGGTCCTCGACCACCTCGACGGACGCCGAATCGAACACCCCCAGCGACACCCTGCCGCCGCGTCGTCGGCGCAGGGCCGCGTCCCGGCCGGCGGGACCGCCGTCCGGTGGCTCCGCGCCGGTGGAGACCGTCGCGCCCGCCGGTGTGAGTGCCGCGGCCGACGAGCCGGAAGAGAAGGAAGAGACGGAAGCCGAGGAGGTCGCCGCAGAGGCGGCCGGGGCGGCTCCGGAGCCCGCGTCCGCGGGCCGGCCGCGCCGCCGCGCGGTGCGCCGCGCCTCCGCGCCCGTCGGGACCCCGGCGTCGGCGGAGACGGCCGAGACCGTCGTTCCGGCTTCCGCCGCCGCCGAGGCACCCGCCCGGCCCGAGCCCGCCGCCGCGTCCGAGCCGAGCCCGGAGGCCGCCGAAGCGGCCGCACCGCGCCGTACCCGCCGTCGTGCCACACGCGCGGTGACCTCGTCCACCGAGCCGGCCGCCGCCGAGGCCGCCTCGGCTTCGGCCGCCGCCGAGCCCGCCGCCGCCCCGGAGCCCGCTGAGGCGCCCGCGCCCGCCGAGGACGCCGCGCCCCGGCGTACCCGCCGCCGGGCCACGCGCAGTGTGACCTCGCCCGCCGAGCCGGCCGCCGCTGAAGCGTCCACCGTTCCGGCGACGGACGCCGAGCCCCCCGCGCCCGAGCCCCCCGCCGCTGAGTCCGTCGAGGCGGACGAGGACGCCGCTCCCCGCCGTTCCCGTCGCCGTGCCACGCGGCGCGTCTCCGCCCCGGCCGGCGCGCCCGCCGACGCCGCCGCCGACGTGCGCGAGCCCGCGCCGGCGCCCGAGCCCGTCCCGGCCCCCG